>DATFTB010000100.1:0-83375 GCA_035262325.1 Candidatus Acidiferrum sp. | reverse complement strand
CTGTTGCCCGGTTTTGGCGTCACCGAGAAGAAGACGCACTCCAGCTCGATCCCGGTTGAGGTAGCCGAAAAGGTTCGCCATGCCATAAGGGGAACCGCCGACGCGGAAGCTGCCGAAGCGGCCGCGAAAGAAGCGGCTGCGAGGGCGGCGGCAAAAAAGCCGGTCGCGCCCACTCCGGCTGCGCCGCCGCCGGCCGCCGCCAAGCCGGTGGCACCACCCGCCGCAAGCCACGTTCCGACCGCTCATGCTGCTGCAGCTGCACCGCCGGCTCCGCCGCCGGCGGCGACCAAGCCAGCGCCCGCGGCACCAGCGCCAACTGCGCCTCCCGCTCCGGCTCCGCCTGCGGTCAAGCCCGCTGCACCCGGCGGCGCCCCCACGACTGCTGTGGCCACGCCCGCGAAGCCTGCTGCGCCAGCACCATCGGCTCCGGCGCCGGTGGCTCCTAAGCCCGCGGCGCCAATACCGAGTCCGCGACCGAGCGCGACTCCCGGGCAACCTATTGCCGCCAGACCTCCGCAGGGAGCACCACCCGCGGTCCGTCCGGCTGCGGCTGGTTCACAGCCGAATGCCGCTCGCCCTGCAGCGGGTGTAACAACGCCTTCACCACGTCCCCCGGCTCCTCCACGTCCGCCAATGCCAACGGGTGGAAATCGCGGTCCGATTCCGGGCACGGTGCCGGGCAGCGGGCGACCGACTGGTCCGCGTCCGGGACAGCCCATGCGTCCACAGCAGCCAAATCAGGGAGGTCGGCCGTTTGCGCCGCGACCGGGAGGGGACTCGGGCGGGGCGGGTCGTCCGTGGACACAAAGACCCGGTGCGGTGCCAAGTGGCTCGCGTCCCGGGCCGCGTACACCCGGACGCCCGGCCATGCTGCCTCCGTTTCCGGATAAGTTGCCGCCAAAGGCGGAGCCTGGGAAGCCGCTGTACACGCGCAGGACTCCGCAGCGGCAACGGCCTGCTGTCGACAAGCGCGAGATCGAAGGCGAGCGCAAACTTCACCCGACGCGGCAGCGTCCCGGAGCTGCGGGACGGGGAACCGCGGCGGTTGCCGTGGCCACGCCCGAACCGCGAGCCCCGCGTGAGGTAACCCTCACCGAGGGAATCACGATCCGCGAACTGGCGGAAAAATTGGACATTCGCGCGAAAGATCTTTTGAAGACGCTGCTCGATAAAGGCGTTTTTGCCAGCATCAACCAGGCGCTCGATGTGCAGACGGCCACCGATCTGGCGCAGGCATTCAATGGAATCGTGACCGTTGTGTCGCTGGAAGAGGAAATGGTTCTGGAAGTCGCCAAGGAAGAAACGAAGGAGAATTTGAAACCGCGTCCACCGGTTGTGACGGTGATGGGCCATGTGGACCACGGCAAGACAAGTTTGCTCGACGGCATCCGCGCCTCCGACGTCGCCGCCGGAGAAGCCGGAGGCATTACGCAACACATCGGCGCCTACAAGGTGCAGGTGGGTGACCGCAGCGTGGTGTTTGTGGATACGCCGGGCCACGAAGCGTTCACGCGCATGCGCGCGCGCGGCGCCAAGGTGACTGATATTGTGGTGCTTGTGGTTGCCGCCGACGACGGCGTGATGCCGCAGACACGCGAGGCTATCGATCACGCGAAGGCCGCGAATGTGCCGATCATCGTGGCAGTAAACAAGATCGACAAGCCGGAGGCTCAACCAGAGCGCGTGAAGCGTCAATTGACGGAGCTCGGCCTGATGCCCTCGGAATGGGGCGGGGATACGGAATTTGTCGACGTGTCGGCGAAGCAGAAGAAGAATCTCGATAAGTTGTTGGAGATCATCCTCCTGGTTGCTGACCTTCGCGAGCTCAAGGCGAACCCCGATGCGCCGGCGAGCGGGACGGTGCTCGAATCGCGTGTCGACAAAGGCCGCGGCCCGGTGGCCACCATTCTCGTGCAGAATGGCACGCTCAACACAAGCGACTTCTTTATTGTGGGCTCCGTTTTCGGGAAGGTCCGCGCGATGTTCGACGACCGCGGACGCCCGGTGAAATCCGCGCCGCCTTCCACGCCCGTCGAGGTGCTTGGCTTGCAGGGTGTGCCGGAAGCAGGTGATCACTTCCAGGTTACGGACGAAGCCAAGGCCCGCCACGTCGTGGAATTCCGGCAGTCTAAGCAGCGCGATGCGGCTTTGCGGGCAAGCGCGGGCGGGCGAATCACGCTCGATCAGCTGCACGAGCAATTGAAGGCCGGGGAGGTAAAGGAACTTCCCATTGTGATCAAGGCCGACGTACAAGGCTCGGCCGAAGTCCTCGAAGAGATGCTGCCGAAGCTTTCGACCGATCAGGTCAAGTTGAAAATCATCAGCGCAGGGGTTGGAGCCGTGACTGAAAACGATGTGCTGCTGGCCTCGGCTTCCGGCGCGATCATCATCGCTTTTGGCGTGCGCCCCGACCGCAAAGCTTCGGACCTTGCACAGCAGGAAAAAGTGGATATCCGGACGCACAACATCATTTACGAGGTTTCCGACGAGATTAAGAAAGCAATGGAAGGCCTCTTGGAACCGGTCATTCAGGAGACCTATTTGGGACGAGCCGAAGTTCGCGATACGTTCCGGATCAAGGGTTCCGGCACGGTTGCGGGCTGCTACGTGCTGGATGGCGTGATGAAGCGCGATTCGCAGGTGCGAGTGGTGCGCGACGGCGTGTTGGTGTATACCTCGCGTCTGAATTCGCTGAAGCGGTTCAAGGATGACGTGAACGAGGTGCGTGCCGGCTACGAGTGTGGGCTCGGGATCGCGAATTTCAACGATGTGAAGGTCGGTGACGTACTGGAATGCTTCCAGGTGGTCAAACTGTCGGCCGCGGAAGCGGCTGCCCAAGGGAGCGCTGCACCCGCCCGTAGGTAGAGGATTCCAAGATAGCTGAGGCCTGAGGGTGTATGGCCATGCCGGTTGGACTGCTTACGTTGGAGCTACACATAGCGGAAGCCCAATCCCTAAAGGATAAGCGACAGGTGCTGCGGAGCCTGAAGGAGCGGCTGCGATCGCACTTCAATGTGGCGGTCGCGGAGTTGGATTTTGAGGACGTGTGGCAGCGCTCGGTCGTCGGTGTTGTTACGCTGTCAAACGAAGAACATCACGTGGAAGAGGCTCTGCAAAAGGTTTTGGCGGAAGCGGATCGAATCTTGGGGCCGACCCTGGTGAGTCACGCCGTAGACTTGCTGTAACACGGGCTTGTGTTATTTACCAGCGACGGGAAACCACTCTGGCGGACCGAGAATCGTACTTAGCGAAACAGGATCGACCTACCATGAGCCCAGGCCACCATCGCCATGAACGCGTGGGCGAAGAGATCGCCCACGAGATCAATGCCATGCTCGCCGGAGAGTTAAAGGACCCGCGGCTCGAAGGCTTTGTGTGCGTCAGCGAAGTGCGGGTGCAGCCAGACATGAAGCACGCTCGCGTGTTCGTCAGCGTGCGGACGGAAAGCGCAAAGGAAAGGACCGACGCTATCAGGGCGCTGGAGCACGCCGCCGGATTCATCCGCCATGAACTCATTGAACGCCTGCAGTTGCGCCGGTTGCCGGATTTGCACTTCACGCTGGACCTTTCCGAGGAACGCGTCGAGCGCATCGAGCAATTGCTGAAGGAAATGAAGGCGGAAAAGCGTTCCAAGCCGGAATCGAACCCCTAGTCGCGGCCCTCGAACGGGCCGCCTGTCTTCGGCCAGCGCGTCTTACAGTTCCTGAAAGCTCGTTATTGTCAACTTCCGATGGCCCGCCAACCACAACCTGCGCGCTTCGATGGCGCGCTCGTGATCAACAAGCCGCAGGGTAGAACGTCTCACGACATGGTGGACGCCGTGCGGCATCTCGCCGGCTTCCGCCAGATCGGACACCTGGGCACACTCGATCCGCTGGCTACTGGTGTGCTGGTTCTGCTGCTGGGCAAGGCGACGCGGCTGGTTCGTTTCTACGCCGGGCGGCGAAAGCGTTATTTGGCCGGATTTCACTTCGGGTTTGCGACCAATACTTACGATTCCGAGGGTACTCCCGAGGGACCGGACACGGCGCCAGCTCTCGACCACGAAGTTCTCCAGAGGCTCGCTGCGGAATCGCTGGGCCGATTTGAGCAGGTGCCGCCGGTTTTTTCGGCGAAAAAAGTCCACGGACGCCCCGCCTACGAGCTTGCCCGCAAGCAGCAGGCCGTAGAACTCAAGCCCGTGACCGTCCAGTTGTTTGAGTACCGGCTGACCGAAATCGAGGGTCCGGTGGCCCGTTTTTCGATTGAGTGTTCTTCCGGCACGTACATCCGCTCGCTAGCGCATGACATGGGGCAAAAATTGGGCTGCGGCGCGCACCTGTCGGAAATCACGCGAACCGCGGTTGGCGAATTTTCGCTGGAGCAGGCCATCGACATCGAGGAGTTGGCGCAGGCGGCCCGGGAAGGCAAATTCGAGTCGCGTCTGATCGTGCTCGAAAACCTGCTTTCGAGCTACCCGCGAACGAATGTCTTGCCGGTGCAGGAAAAAAAGGTGCGGCACGGGGGCAAGTTCAACGTGTTGCCGTCGCAAGTTCAGGCGGGGCGGTTGGACCTGCCGCCTGGGGCGACAACCCAACTCGACGCCGATGGCCCACAAGCGCCGCGCCTGCGCGTTTTCGGCCAGCAGAACAAACTCATCGCTATTGCCGAGGCGGTCGTGCCGCGCACTTACCAACCGATTGTTGTGTTTGATCCGTTGCCGTAATGCAGCGGGGCTCTTGAACCCGGTCGGGGTGCGCACTTATATTAATCGGGAAGGTACTATGCACATGAATGCTGCGGGAGCTTTATCCGGTTCGGCGGCGCCGGGGTTCAGCCGCGCCGTGATCGTACAGGAGCCCATCGAGGCTTCGGGGCCAAACATGGGCCGCGCGAAGGAGCTTTGCGCGGCGTTGGAAGCGGGCAACATCGTATTGTTGCCGTGTTCTCCGATCCGCTTTCCGGACGAGGATCGCGATCTGCTGTTTGGACGCAAGCAAGCCAGCTCACCGTATCACAAGAATATTGCCTACCGGCCGATGGAAGACCGCATCACGGGCGTTAGCGGCTCCGCGGCGGCGGAATCGCAGCAGGTGCGCCGCATTTTGCACGACTATTCGCGGTGCGTAACGGAGTTTCTCTCCAATTTGCTGTCACCCTACGCCGCCAATTGGAAGCTGGACTACGCGAGTTACCGGCCGGTCGAAGAAAAAGCGCGTCCTGCGCGGCTGCATGCCCGCAATGATCTGTTGCATTTTGACTCGTTTCCGACACGCCCGACCAACGGTGGACGGATTCTCCGTTTTTTTACCAACATCAACCCTGCCGAGAGCCGCGTCTGGGTCACTTCGCAGACCTTTGAGGCTTTCGGTCCGCGATTCGCGTTGGCCGCGGGCTTGGCCAATTCTTCCGCCAGCGAAGCATTCATGCGCCGCGCGCGGTCCGTCGCACGTGCCATTGGTCTTCCGGTATTTGGTCGGCCGCCTTATGATGAGTTCATGCACCGGTGCCACAATCTGATGAAAGAAGACGCCAACTTCCAGGAGAACACTCCGAAGCAACGCTGGGAATTTGCGCCCAACTCGAGCTGGATTGCTTTCACCGACTGCGTGAGTCACGCCGTGCTTTCCGGCCAATATGCGCTCGAGCAGACATTCTTGATTCCCCAACACGCGCTGGTCGCGCCGAAGCGCTCTCCGCTCGCCATATTGGAGAAGATTGCCGGGCGACGACTCACGATCTAGCGCATGCCAAAAAGAAAACGCAAAGTCATCCACGAAGCGCCGTCAGTTTGAATGACCACGGTTCATCCCGCGCAAACCAATCAACGCTGGGGTTGGGGTTGAGGGGGAGCCGGGGCTGGTGGCTGGTTTCCCTGCGGCGGCCCCTCGGGAGCGGGTTGCTGTGGTGGAGGCACCTGTGGCGGCGCAGGAGCGGTAGGTGGTTGACCGGGAGCGGGCTCGGGAGGCGGTTGCTCTCCTGCGGGAGCAGGCTGCCCGGGTTCAGGCACGGGTGCAACGGGAGTCACGCCAGCACCTGCCCGGCCGGATGTCTCGCCGCGGCCGGCGTAGAGCGTTCTCGAATCGCGGATCGGCGCGCGGACTCGACGCGGCGTGATCAGGATCAGCAACTCGTCATTGGTGAAAGAATTGTTCCGCACGCCAAATAGATATCCCGCCACGGGAAGGTTCGCGAAACCAGGTAAGCCGGTGATGGTTTTCGTCTCTTGGCGGTTGAGCAGGCCGGTTACGAGCGAGGTTTCCTCTTCTTTCAGGCGGACGGCTTGCGTGACGGACCGATTGGAGATAATGGGAATTCCGTTCTGGTTACTTCCCGAGAGAGCCTTTATTTCAAACTCCAGCTGAAGTGTGACTTCATTGTCGTCATGCAAAGTTGGGGTGGCCTTCACTTTGAGTCCAATATCGATGTATTCCGATCCCGGGTAAGGCTGCTGAGCGATGGCGGGATTGGAGATGACACTCGTGGGGCTGACGAGCAAGGTCACCAGTCCCGAAGTGCCGGAAAGATTGTTGGCGACGACGATATCCGGAAACGTGTTGTTCGCGAAGTCGCCGGCGACGATGGCGCCGGGATTTGTGCCGGCGGCGGGCTCGAGGGCCTTCGTGAACAGCCCGTTGGCGAGATCCACGAAGACGGTGACGGTGCCGGAGGCCGTGTTGGTCACGGCGATGCCTCCGGTCGATTGCTGAGCAAAATCAGCGATGGCCACACCACTCGGCGTGTTGCTCGTAGTCAACGGCGACTGCGACGCCTGAACAAACGTGCCGTCGCCATTCCCGAAATAGACGCTTACCGTGTTGTCCTTCTGATTCACAATGGCGAGTGCAGGTCCCGTGCTGCCCGCGAGGCTGCCGGACGCGATCGCCACCGGCACATTGCCTACGGAAAGCGGCGACCTCTGAAACTGCGTGAAGGTGCCATCGCCGTTTCCCTCGAGCACCGTGACGTTGTTGCTGCTCTGATTCACGATAGCCAGATCGGGTCTGCCATCGTTGTTGAAGTCCGCCACGGTGATGGCGAACGGCCCGGTCTCGCCCGCGGGCAGGGCGAATGGCGAGCCGTTGACCTCGGTAAAGGTTCCATCGCCGTTGCCGGTAAAGACGGAGTAGGTATTGTCGGCGAAATTGGTAACGACAAATCCGAGGTTGGAGTTCGTGTTGCTGTTGAAGGTGCCGACAGCGATGGCGCTCGGCTCTTTGCCGACGGCGATCGGATTCGGCTGAATTGTGAAGGTACCATTGGCGGCTGCGCCCGCCAAAAGGACGGTAACAGTGTTGGCGACCGGGTCGGTCACAAGCAGATCCGGCAAAGAATCCGTGTTCGGATTCAGGTTTCCCGCGGCCATGGCGGCTGGCACGGGGGGAGCCTGTGTCCGGGCTCTGCCCAACGAAATGGGGGAATTTGTGGCCTGGGCGAATTGCGTGGGAGCACCGGTCCCCTGGTTCAAGAGAATGGTCACGGTGTTGTCGATCTCGTTCAGAACACCCAGATCCTGCTCGCCGATGTTTCGAAAATCAGCAGCCACGAGCGCGACGGGCCCCTGGCCAACGGAGAACTGCTCCGAGGGGATGGTTACGCCCGTTCCGCCAGGGTTCGCGGTGAACCCCGCGCTGCCAAGGCTGCCAGAGAGCAGCGAGAGCGTGACCGGATAGCGGTCGCCGACGAAAAACGTCGCAGGTTTGCCGTCCTGCGCCCGCATCAAGACCTGCCGGCCGCTGTGAACCAGCGAAAGCGACTGGGCAAAATCCGCTGACGCGGTCGGCAGGGTCAGCAGAAACAGGGTCTTTCCTCCTCCGATGGCCGCCACCGGGGGAATGGCCGAGGCCAGGCTGCCAAGGCCGCCGGCAGCGGCGGCTCCGAGCGGCCCACCGAAGACCGAGGCCAGAAGAGTCAGCAACGCCGTGAGGCTAGGCGCCGTCTTCAGTTGATTTCCCAGTGCGCGATCGACTGGAACCAGACTAATCTTCGAAGGCGGCGTGATGCCAAGCTTCATCGCATTCGTGCGGTCTACTTCCAGAAAGTCAATTTCCAACAGCACTTCGCCGGGTGCCTGCTCCAGTTGCTGAATCATGGCCCCCGCAAGGTGCACGCGAGACACCGAATCGCGGATTGTGATGGTGTGCGCCGGAATCGACTGCTGGATATGATGAACGCCGGTCAACTCGCGCAGGGCGCGCACGAGATCCGTCATTTCGGTCGTGGTTACGGAAGCGGGCAGCGCGAATGTCTGCTCGACTTCCTGATCGAACTGCCGTCGTTTCTCCGCGGTGTCGGCGGCAACGAAAACCAACTTGGAGCTCAGTGGCCGCCAGAAAGTTCCGGATTCCGCGGTCAGGACGGTCATGGCCGTCTGAAAATCCACATTGTCGAGCTGCAGCTTCACGACGCGCGAAGGCAGCTCTGGATCGAAGGAAGCCTTGATCCCGTAGGCCGCCGCCACCTCCTCGTAGGCGCCTCGCAACTCCATTTGAAGGTGGAAGCTTCGCGTAACCCTGTCTGGAAACACTTTCGTCAGGCCTTGCGCAGGCTCTTCGGGAAGACGGTTTTTGTTTTCATCGCGCATCGATTCCATTTGATGTAACCGTTCGAGGATGATGGTGTTTCCGGAATCGATTTGCAGGGCCGCAGCGAGCTGCTCGGTTGCGCCGTCCAGTTCGGACTGTAAGGCGAGCCGTTCGGCGTTCTCCACGTAATTGCGCACCAGCTTGGAGCGCAATGCGACGCCCTTGCTGACGATGTTTACATCGAATGGGGCGTAGCGCGCCGCTTCCTCGTAGGCCCTGAGCGCGTCAAGAAGTGAGCCCTCCGCTTCCTCTTTCTCGCCGAGCTCCAGCAGTTTTTTCGCGCGTTTCGGGTCGGGCTTGACGATGGTGCGCGAGTCCAGTGTCGAAGGTGCGTTCTGCGGTCGGCTCTGGGCACACAAGGTGCAGGTCAGCGAGCAAGATACCAGCAGGGAGAGCAGTCGTACGTGAGCCAGAGGCATGCCGTGTGATAGACGCAAGTCCCCATTCTACAGTGAGGTGACCGAAGATGCGCAAACTTGACGGAGGGAAGGAGGGGGCGTACACTGAGATTGTTGTTGCAAATCACTTTCAACTGGGGTTCCCGTGCTCTCTGCCTTCCTAATTGCCCTTCGCGAGGGCGTTGAGGCCTCTCTGGTCGTGGGTATCGTCCTTGTGTACTTGGCGCGCACGGGGCGTTCTCACCTGTCCCGTTACGTGTGGGCCGCAGTGGCCGCGGCCGTGGCGTTAAGTCTCGCCGTTGCAATTGCTTTGGAGCGGTTCAATATCAGCGAGGATGGCTTTGAAGGACTGCTGTACCTGGCGGCCTCGTTTTTTGTGATCACCATGATCATCTGGATGAATCGCGTCGCCAAGCACCTGAAAAAGGAGATCGAGGAAAAGGTAGAAAAATACGCTGGTCGCGAGGGCTCCGCGGCCGGCTGGGGCATCGCGTTCTTCGTTTTCCTGATGGTGCTGCGCGAGGGTGCGGAGTTGGCCCTTATTCTGCGCGCCGTGGAACTGTCGACGGAGGGTTTGCAGACCTGGATCGGAACGTTGGTTGGTATCGCTTTGGCGGTCGCGGTCGGGCTGTTTTTCTTCAAAGGCACTTTAAGGGTACCACTGCACCGGTTTTTTGCCGTCACCAGCACGATTCTGATTCTCGTGGCGATACAACTAGCCGTTTCCGGGCTGCATGAGCTGAGCGAGGCCCGTTGGATTCCCTCGAGCAAGACCGAGATGGCGGTTATAGGCCCTATCGTCCGCAACGATCTGTTCTTTTTTATTTTCATTTTTGGCGCCGTGGTCCTGCTGATCTTCCGCGAATGGCAGACCTTGTCGCACTCGAAGGCGACAGCTGCAGCGACGAGTGATGCCGAGCGCCGGTTGCTTGAGGCACAAAACCGCCGGCAACGTCGCTGGATGATCGCCGCGGCCTCGCTGAGTCTCGCGGTCATTCTGGTTCTTACCGCTGATTTTATCTATGCCAAGGTGAACGCGGCACCGCCGCAGGCGCGGCCGGTCGAAGCGGTCAACCATCTTGTGCGCATCCCCGTTTCTGAAGTGCAGGATGGCAACCTGCATCTGTTCACGCTGACCGCCAACGGCCAATCGATCCGGTTCCTGGTGATCAAAAAGCCGAACGGCTACGGCACAGCGCTGGACGCCTGCCTGATTTGCGGCGCGGAAGGCTACCGCCAGGACGGACAAAACGTAATTTGCCGACACTGCGCGTCGGCGATCTATATCCCGTCCATCGGACAGAAGGGCGGTTGCAACCCCATCGGGTTCCCATCGCAGTTGGAGGGGGATGATATCGTCATCGACGTTTCTTCGGTGACCAAGGCTGTGGAAGAGATTGCCCGATAGGGGCGTGCGTTTCCTGACAACTCGAAATGTTCCTTCGACTCGTAGCTGATTCCTTCACCCGCCGACCGCGCCGGAAAGTGCTGACCACGGCGGCGCTAGCGCTCGGAATGGCCGTGGCCACGGCGGCGCTGAGTGTGTCTCTGGACGTGGGTGACCGCTTGGCGCAGGAATTCCGAAGTCTTGGCGCGAATTTGTTGGTGACGCCGCGAGCCGATTCCCTGCCGCTCGAAATCGGCGGCGTGGATTACCGGCCGGCAAACGCGGGGGCCTATCTTCCCGAGGCCGACCTCGGCAAGCTGAAAACGATTTTCTGGCGTTTCAACATCATGGCCTTCGCGCCAATTCTCGACGTGCCGATTGAGGCCTGGTCTCCCGCCTCAAGGGTCTGGTCGAATTCCGGGGTTGCCGATAAAACCACTCTGGTCGGAACCTGGTCTCAGCATCCGGTTGCGGTTCCCGACGGCACGACGTACGTGACCGGAATCGAGCGAACGAACCCGTGGTGGACTGTGGAAGGGAAGTGGTTTGACGAAGGGTCGGACCAATGCCTGGTTGGAAGTGCGTTCGCAAAGAAACTGGGCCTGAAGACAGGCGATCTGCTGAATATCAAAGCAAATGATCGCACCGGATGGCGCGCGCTAAAGATTGTCGGAGTGCTCACAACCGGCGGACCGGAAGACAGCGCCGTCGTTGCCCCGCTCGCGGCCGCTCAGCAATTGGCGGAAAAGCCCGGCCAGTATCGCCGCCTCTATGTCAGTGCACTAACGAAACCGGAAGACGCCTTCGCACGCAAGGATCCGAAGACGCTGACGCCAGCGGAGTATGACAGGTGGTACTGCACGCCGTACATCAGCGCCATCGCATTGCAGATCAGCGAAGAGCTGAAGGGCACGGATGTCCGCGTGATTCGCCGCGTGGCTGAGGGCGAAGGAAATGTTCTCACGCGCGTGCGCACGCTCTTGTGGCTTGTGACGTTTGCCTCGTTGTTGGCAGCGGCGCTGGCTGTTGGCGCGTCAGCGGCCGCTTCCGTGATCGAACGCCGAACCGAAATCGGCCTCATGAAAGCTTTGGGGGCGAACTCGGGGCTCGTCGGCGTGCTGCTGGCTGCGGAACAGTTGTTGCTCGCTGTTGTCGGCGGCGGCCTTGGTTACGCCGTGGGTATTCTCATGGCCCGTCTTCTAGGCGTGAGGATTTTTGGATTTGCGCCGGAACCAAAGCTGTTTGTGCTCGTGATCATTTTGGTTTTGGCCGCGGTTACCACGCTGCTTGGCAGCGCGCTGCCCCTGAGGCGTGCCTCGCGCTACGATCCCGCGCCCATTCTGAGGGGCGAATGATGGCCTCGCCCTCAGCCATGTTCTGGCGCATCGTTAGACGGCTGCTAACCGCGAACTATAGCCGCCTGCTCATAATCCTTCTGGCCCTGGGTGCGGGCGCCGCGGTTTCAAGCGCGCTGATCAACCTGCAGATTGACGCGCAGCGCCGTTTGACGCGGGAATTTCGCACCCTTGGCGCAAATGTGGTGATTGCACCCCGCACCACGACAGACGCAGATGCCAATGGAACCACGCTCGATGAGTCTCTCCTCGGCCTGATTCCAGCCGAGCACGAGACGAAGCCCATTCCTGCGGCCGCTTTTCTTTATGTGATTGGCGAGGTTGCGAAGGGAGGTGCGGTGCATTTCGAGCCCGCGGTCATTGCCGGAGTTTCGGGCCACGGCTTGACGACATTAAGACCCGGTCGGCGTCTTGAATACTCCGCCGGCCTTGAAAGGGACGAGGTGGCCTGCGAAGTGGGCGTGAAGGCGGCCGAACAGTTCAAAGTCCATGCGGGCGACACGCTGCAGTTGCGCGACGAGGGCCGACAGGCCTCGTGCAAGGTTTTTGCCGTGGTGACGACCGGCGGCGCAGAAGATACGCAGATTTTCACCAAACTCGGCGCTGCGCAATCGCTGGCCGGCTTGCCCGGCCGCATCAGTTTGATTCAGCTCAGCGTTACCGGCACGCCGGACTCGATTAACGCGTTCATCTCGTCGCTCGGGCGGCGTTTGCCCGGCGCCGAGGTCCACGGCGTCAAGCAACTGGCCGAAGCCGAAGGCCACATCTACAACCGCATCAGTGGACTGCTGTCGGCGACGGTCCTGCTGGTGCTGGTTCTGACTTCACTCTGCGTAATGGCCGGAATGAGCAACGTAGCCATCGAGCGCAAGAACGACGTCGGCCTGATGAAAGCCCTTGGCGGCTCAGTCGATCGGGTGGTCAACCTGTTCCTGGCCGAGGCCATCCTTCTCGGAGTCGCGGGCGGTGTCATCGGTTCGGCGCTGGGTCTTCTGACCTCCGTGTGGCTGGGCCAGGCGGTTTTCGGTGTGGCTGCGCAGCCGCGCTGGATTGTGTATCCTGTTTCTGTCGCTCTGACCGTGATCGTCTCCATCGCCAGTGCCTTTCCGCTGCGCCGTTTGGCCAGCGTGAGGCCGGCGTCCGTGTTTCGAGGTGAAGAGTGACCTCGCAGGTCAAAATCGACTCGCTCGTCAAGAACTACGGCACGCTGCGCGCGCTGGACGGAATTTCGTTCAAGATTCAGGCCGGCGAATGGATCGCTCTGATGGGCCCTTCCGGTTCCGGCAAAACCACATTGATCAATATTTTGGGAGGCCTGGACACGCTGACGTCCGGCCATGTGGTTGTGGACGGCGCGGACTTGGCCGACCTGGGCGAAAACCAACTGGTGCGCTACCGCGCAGAGAAAATCGGCTTCGTGTTCCAGCAGTTTCATCTCCTGCCGTACCTGAATGCGCTCGAAAACGTGATGCTCGCGCAGTATTTTCATAGCGTCACGGACGAGGCGCAGGCCGCCGAGGCCCTGAAGCGCGTTGGCTTGGGCCACCGGCTGACGCATTTGCCGTCGCAGCTTTCAGGTGGCGAACAGCAGCGCGTCGCGATTGCCCGGGCGCTGATCAATCAGCCAAAGCTCATTCTGGCCGACGAGCCCACCGGAAATCTCGACCAAGCCAACGAAGAAATTGTTATCGGACTATTCCGAGAGTTGCACAGCGCGGGGCACACGATTCTGATGGTCACGCACGATCCCGACATCGCGCAGCAGGCAGACCGGCGTATCGAACTGGCCCACGGCCATTTGGCTGTGGATCAGCGTATCTCGATGGACGACGGGATTCACTTCGATCATTTGCTCGAGCAAATCTGGGTTTGCGGCGAGGAAGGAAACCGCGCGGACCTAGAGCGTATCCGCACGCCCGGCGGTGTCGATCCCGTTCGCGCCCTGGCGCGCATGGAGGATCTTCGCCTTGTGCACGTGGGGGAAGATCACGAGGTTCAGCTTACGGACCGGGGAAAGAGCCGGGCGCGTGACGTGGTGCGACGACACCGGCTAGCGGAGCGCCTCTTCAAGGACACTTTTCGAATTGACGATCACGAGGCCCACAGCCAGGCCTGCAAATTTGAGCACATCATCAGCCCGGAACTGGACGAGCGGATTTGCAGCTTTCTAGGCCATCCGAGGACGTGCCCGCACGGAAACCCGATCCCTCCGGGCGAATGCTGCAATCACAAAGATCAGAAGAGCTAAAACCCGACTTTTTACCATGCCCTTACCCATCGACCAGCGGAAAAAACCTACCGAAGTGAAGGTGCACGTAAAAAACGGCGCAGGCGTGGACATCGCTTGGGCTGATGGCCACACCAGCCATTTTGAGTTTGCCTTCCTGCGCGACAACTGCCCATGCGCCACCTGCAATGACGAACGCGGCAAGAAAGAGTCCATGGCCGCGATGAACCTGCCGGCGTCTGCGGCGCTTCCCATGTATAAGCCAAAGGCGCGCGCGCAAAGCGCCGCGCAGGTGGGGAATTACGCGATTCAGATCAATTTCAGCGACGGCCACTCCACGGGCATCTTCAGCTACGACTATCTGCGGAGCATCTGCCCTTGCGCCGAGTGCGCCAAAGCGTTTCGCGAAACCTCGGCTCCCCCGGCCACCTAAAGGAGGCTCACATTCGAATCGGCTGGCGCCGCGGGGGTCGTCGCAAAGTGACTAGAAAATCGTTTCTGGGCAGCCGCCAACTGGACTTGCCCCCCAAAAAATGCGAGCATTGACTTCTGCAGGCCAAATTACCCGTCAATGACCAGCACTCCCAATCTCCCGGCCGTCCGCGGCAACCGGGGCAACGGTATCCCGCGCGTCATCGTCGCCACGACGGCTCTTTTGAGCTTCATCTCCTTCTGGCGTGCCGCCGCCATTGTGCTGAACGACCTGGCTTCGTCGGCCTATTACGCCGGCGGCGAGGCTGAGGGCTACGTCGGCAAGGCCGCGCCCTGGTTCATCCTAGGCATCATGCTGTTTTCCTACGCGGTCCGTGCGATCTACGTGGAAAGCTGCAGCATGTTTGTGCGCGGGGGTGTTTACCGCGTCGTCAAAGAGGCGATGGGAGGCACGCTCGCGAAATTCAGCGTCTCCGCGCTGATGTTTGATTACATCCTGACCGGCCCGATCAGCGGCGTCTCGGCCGGCCAGTATATCGTCGGGCTGATCAACGAAACCCTAGCCTACATTCATATCCACGTTCACGTTCCGCCCGGCGCCGGCGCCGCGAGCTTCGCCGTTCTCTGCACGGTTTATTTCTGGTGGTACAACGTCAAGGGTGTCCACGAGTCCAGCCAGAAGGCCATGCGAATCATGCAGATCACCACAGTCATGGTCGTGATCCTGATCGGCTGGTGCATCTACACGACCGTCCTGCGTCACCCCGTTTTGCCCCCCATCCCGCACCCCCGCAATTTGAAGTTGGGTCCGAACGCACTGGGCTGGCTCTACGGGATTCACCTGGCGCATTTCGCGGGTCTCATTGCCGTCTTTGTCGGGCTCGGCCATTCGGTGCTGGCGATGAGCGGAGAAGAATCCCTGGCGCAGGTCTATCGCGAAATTGAGCACCCGAAGCTGCCGAATTTGAAGAAAACCGGTCTGGTGATTTTTATTTACAGCCTGGTTTTCACCTCGCTCGTGTCCTTCTTCGCGGTGATGCTGATTCCCGATGATCAGCGGCCGAAGTTCCTCGAAAACCTCATCGGTGGCCTGGCGATGAATCTTGAGGGCCCGTTCCTGCTACGGCTGATATTTCACGGGTTCGTTGTCGTCGTGGGCACCCTGATCCTGGCAGGCGCGGTGAACACGGCGATTGTGGGCTCGAACGGCGTGCTCAATCGCGTTTCGGAAGACGGCGTTCTGTCGAGTTGGTTCCGCCAGCCGCACCGGCGTTTCGGCACATCGTACCGGATCATCAACATTGTCGCGGCGCTGCAAATTCTCACCATCATCATAAGCCGGGGCGACGTGACATTTCTCGCGAACCTCTATGCGTTCGGAGTGATCTGGAGTTTCGCGATGAAGGGTATGGCGGTCTTGGTCTTGCGCTACACGCATCCCGGAGACCGCGAATACCGCGTTCCGCTGAATTTCCACGTCTTTGGCGTCGAAATTCCGGTTGGACTCGGGCTGATCACGTCCGTGCTTCTGGGTATCGCGGTGATCAACCTCTTCACCAAGCCTGAAGCTACCATCGCCGGAGGTTCCTTCTCGGTATTTCTTTTCGTTGTTTTTACGCTTTCCGAACGCGTGACGCATCACGGACACCGCGCCGCCGACCACGTGGAAATGGACCAGTTCCACCTGGCGATGGAGGGCGAGCTGACCCCCGAAGCGGTCGGCGCGCGTCCCGGCAACATTCTTGTGCCGGTCAGCAACGTGCACTCGCTCTACCACCTGGGAAATGTGCTGGACCGGGTCAAACCCGGACGCCGCGATGTGATCGTGCTGCATGTACGATTACTCCGGCGCTCCGCATCCGGCGAGTACGAGCTTGAAGCCGAGCAGCTGTTCGGAAGCATCGAGCAGCAGCTGTTTTCGCAAGCGCTGTCGATTTCCGAAAAACGGGGAAAGAGCATACGCTTATCGGTCGTTGCGGCGAGCAATCTGTGGGACGGTATCCTGCGCGCCGCGACTTCGCTTCAATCGAGCACCATCGTCCTTGGCCATTCTCCGAAGGAATCGGTGGAAGAGCAGGCGCGTCACATCGGTGACGCGTGGGAACGGCTTCCGGATCCCAAGCCGCAGTTCAATCTGGAAATTCATTTGCCTAACGGAGATAAGGTCTACAAGGTTCTGGGACCGCACGCGCCTAATCTCACCGCAAACGAGGTCAACCTGATCCACCGCCTGTGGCTGAGGTTTAGCGAGGGGCTCGTGCCACTCGAACTCCATCATCACGACGTCGTCCACTTCTCGCTCGAAGAGGTTCAGAGAGAAATCGAGGAAGGCCGCGAGGAGGAAGTGATCGAACGATTGCGCCGCCACGTGGAGTCGAATTTAAAAAAGAAGCCGGAAAAGGCTTAGCCAGGATCTCCTACGAACCCGCCCGGTTATATCCCCTGCTCCGTCGATTGCTCGCTTACACCGCGCTGGTGCAATGACCACACTTCTTTGCCGCCAGTGGAATGGGCATAGCACACTGCGGGCAATCCTTGGTCGTGACCGGCGCTGGCGGCTTCGGCAGCCACTTGTTCACCGAACGCACCAGAACGAAGATCGCAAACGCGACAATCAGGAAATTGATGATGTTATTGATGAAGTTGCCGTAACTTAACGCCGCCCCAGCGGCCTTGGCTTCCGTCCACGTGTTGTAGTGGGTCCCGCTCAAATTGATGTACAAGCTCGAAAAGTCTACCTTGCCAATCAGGTGTCCTAGGGGCGGCATCAGCACATCGTCAACGAACGAGGACACCACTTTTCCGAACGCCGCGCCAATGATGACGCCGACGGCGAGGTCGAGCACGCTGCCTCGCATCGCAAATTCTTTGAATTCTTTCAGCACGAGTTTTTCTCCTTGCGCGAAGCATACGTAATCCTTCCGGAGTCCAGCGCGGCTCCCCTCAGGGGAGAGGCTTTCAAGTCGCAGGGATTATATCTGAACGGTGACTAGCGCTGTTTTAAAATCAGGGCGCAACCCAAAGCGCCGCGAACCAGCAAGACGAGCCCGGCGAGTGCGAGCCATCGGCCCACCCAAAGAAAAGGCACTCGCGTGATGACCAGCATGATCAGGCCGAGCAACAGCAGCGAGGCGCCGCGATTCCATTTTTGCCCGCGCGCCAACCACTGGCCGGGCTTGGCCAACGCCATCAGCCCCCACACCGCAATGCCAACGCTGATCACGAGCCAGGGGATGCTTCGCCGATCGAAGTAAATCCGTCCGCTGAGTCCCAGCCATACGACAAGCGCCCCTAGCAGCAGAAAAACGAACTCCACCATGAGTTGCGAGAGACGCGCGGGGGAGAGCATAAGCGCCGCTTGCTCAGGGGATCCGTTCGACGCGTACTTTCATGGTGACGGGCGTTTTGGGCTTGTCCATGCTGTCGCGGGGAGTGTTCGAGATTTTGTCCGCGACATCCTGGCCTTCGACCACTTCGCCGAAAATGGTGTGGCGATTGTCGAGATGCGGCGTCGACGCAACGGTGATGAAGAACTGGCTGCCATTGGTGTTCGGGCCGGCGTTCGCCATCGAAAGTTTACCCGGCTTCGAATGACGCAGCGAGGAATGAAACTCGTCTTCGAAAGAATAGCCGGGACCGCCGCGACCATCCCCGCGCGGGCATCCGCCCTGGATCATAAACTGCGGAATCACGCGGTGAAAGGTCAGGCCGTCGTAATAATTCCTCTTTTCTTTTTTCCCGGTCGTGGGGTTCGTAAATTCCTTTGAGCCTTCCGCGAGGCCGATGAAATTGGCCACGGTTTTGGGAGCTTCTTTCTCAAACAACTTGCAAACGATGTTCCCGAGAGTTGTTTCAAAAATTGCGTAGGTACCCGCAGGTCGAGCCATTTCCTCTCCTTTCACGCCAGCTTCATCGTACATGACTCGCGTGTAGTTCTGCCAGACAGCCTCTAGCCGCTACCAGCCCTTCTGTTTTCTGAGTTCGGTGACATGCGCGGTATGGTGCTTGCCATGCCAGGCGTAGAGGAACAGCATCCAGTCGAGCGTTCTCACACCATGGTCGGGGTGCCGGAAGGTACGCGCAAATTCCTGCGGCTTTACGGAGCGGAGAAGGATTACCCAGCGTTCGTGCAATGGTTCGAGCAGCCGCAGCGAAACGTCGATCGGCGAACGCGCCGCGTCTTCCAGTTTTGCCCAAGCACTTTCCTCGTATGGCTTGATGGTCGGCTCTGCTTCGGTCAGTGCCAGGCGACAACGCACGTAGGCATTCATGTGGCTGTCCGCGATGTGGTGAACAACCTGCCGCACCGTCCAGCCGCCGTCGCGGTACGGCGTGTCGAGCTTCGCGTCGTTCAGTCCTTCGGTGGCGGCACGGACAGCCGCCGGCACCGCCGCTATTTCCTGAATTGCTTTTGCGCGCATGGCCGGAGTTGCTTCTTCGGGCGCTTGAAACGGTCCAATGGGGTAACGTGGGTCCATCGTGGCTCCTTAACCAAGCAGATCTAGGATCGTTTTCCAGCGTAGATGGATGCCGCGAACGTGTCTATGGCTACGGCGCGGCGCCTGGCTCCAATTTGGCTCTCGAAACGGGACTGCGCCGGCTGAACAGCAGCGGCGGCCTTCGATAATGGCAATCGAATCATGCTGTTAGATGCTAGAATAGAGCGTTGTTCTGTACCCCCAAACCCTGAGTCGGAATCTAATCTGCGGAGTTCATTTGCATGCAGAATGTCCTGATCATTGGAAGTGGCTGTGCTGGCCTTACGGCGGCGATCTATGCCGGGCGCGCGAATCTGAACCCACTCGTGCTAGACGGTCACGAGCCCGGCGGACAGCTCTCCTTGACCACGCACGTTGAGAACTTTCCAGGCTTTCCGGAAGGGATTCTTGGTCCGGAACTCATCGAAAACATGCGCAAGCAGGCCGAGAGGTTCGGCGCAGTATTCAAGGCCGGGACGGTAACGGAGGTGGACCTGACAAAGCGGCCGTTTCGCGTGATCGCGGGCAAGGATGTCTACGAGACACGCACGATCATCGTGGCTGCCGGGGCATCGGCTCGGCTTCTGGGCCTCAAGGGCGAAAGGGAACTGATCGGCCGCGGTCTTTCGACCTGTGCGACATGCGATGGATATTTTTTTCGCGGCAAGCCAATCGCGGTCGTTGGCGGCGGCGACTCCGCGATGGAAGAAGCCAATTTTCTGTCGCGGTATGCAAGCCACGTATACCTGATTCACCGGCGGAAGGAATTTCGCGCCTCGAAAATCATGGTCGACCGAGCGAAGGCCAACGAGAAAATTGAATTCGTAACACCTTTCGTGGTGGATGAGATTGTCGCGCCGGAAGGACTTGTGAAGGGGATCCGCGTGCGGGAATCGCACAACGGCAGCACCCGGGAAATCGGCCTGGATGGGGTATTCGTTGCCATCGGGCACAATCCCAACTCCATCGTCTTCCGGGGCAAGCTCGAGATGGACGAGAATGGCTATCTGATCGCGCGCGACGGCAGCCTGACGAGCGTTCCGGGCGTGTTCATCGCCGGCGACGTTCAGGATCACCGCTACCGCCAGGCGGTGACCGCGGCGGGCTCTGGTTGCATGGCGGCCCTGGATGCGGAAAAGTTCCTCGAAGAGCACAAGGACTAGCCCGTGTCTGGCCTGTTCGGCCAACTCGCGGCATAATTAACCGGTCCATGCTGCGTTCCACACTGCTCAAGCTCTCTGGAAGCAACGGATTCGCTCACTGGGTCACTTCTAATTCTGTCACGCGCCGGATGTCGCACCGCTTCGTTGCCGGCGAGACCTTGGACGAAGTGATTCGCGCGGCACGCGAACTGAATAACGCCGGAATGGCTGTAACCCTCGACTGCCTCGGCGAAAACGTTTCGACAGCGGCGGACGCCCAGAAGGTCCGCGACACCTACCTGGAAATCTACGATCGTATCGCTCGCGAGCAGTTAAACGCCAACGTCTCCTGCAAGCTTACGCAGCTCGGACTGGATATTTCCGCCGAATTCTGCGAGGGGCTGGTCCTTTCGATCGCCGAGCGCGCAGCCTCGTACGACAGCTTTCTGCGCATCGACATGGAAGGGTCGATCTACACGCAGCGCACGGTCGAACTGGTAAAGCGAGTCCGCACACAGACTCCCGTGGTGGGCACGGTAATCCAGTCGTATCTCTATCGCAGCGAAAGCGATATCAACGACCTGCTCGCCTATGGTTGTCGGATACGGCTATGCAAGGGCGCGTACAAGGAACCCTCCGAGCTAGCGTTTCCACGGAAAGCCGACGTTGACGCCAATTACGTCAAGCTGATGAAGATTCTGCTCTCCAGCGGCTTTTATCACGGCATCGCCACGCACGATCCACGGATGATCGCGGAAACCATTCGCACGGCCGCGGCAAAGAAAATCTCGAAAGACGATTTTGAGTTTCAGATGCTGTATGGGGTAAGGACCGACCTGCAAAGAAGACTGGTGCAGGATGGTTACCGCGTCCGCATCTACGTTCCGTACGGCCTCGAGTGGTTTCCGTATTTCATGCGGCGGTTGGCAGAACGACCGGCCAATCTCACCTTTTTCCTACGAAACCTGTTCCGTTCATAGCAGCCGGCACCAGGTGTCCTAGCCCAGGCTTTCTCCTGGCTTCAAGGCGTGAATCTCGAGCCCGGCGATGTCTTTGGCCTCCTCCCTGAGGCCTTCGGGTGTGCCCGTCAGCATGGGGAATGTCGCGTAGTGCATGGGAATCACATGCTTCACGCCCAGAAGTCGGATGGCCATGGCGGTCTCCCGCGGACCCATCGTAAAGACGTCTCCGATCGGCAAGCAAGCCAGGTCCGGCTTGTACAGTTCCGCAATCAACTTCATGTCACCGAAGACACAGGTATCGCCCGCGTGATAAACGCTGAAGCCGCCGGGCAATCTTATGATGAACCCCGCCGGCTCGCCCCCGTACAGACGCTGACCGCCGTCATCAATCGAACTCGAGTGGAATGCATTCGTCATCGTCACTTCGAAATCGCCAACCTTTTGAGCGCCGCCCTTGTTGCACGGCAAGCCCTGCGCACCGGTGTTTTTGGATTCCAACCAGAGATAGATCTCGAAATTCGCGAGCACCTTGGGCTTGTGCTGCTTTGCCAGCTCCAACAGATCGCCCATATGGTCGGAGTGGCCGTGGGTCAGAAAAATCGCATCGAGCCGCGCCACCTTTTTCAGGTTTTCCGGGCACTTCGGGTTCGTCATGACCCAGGGATCGATCAAGGCCACTTGCCCGCTTGGAGTCTTCAAGCCGAAGGTGCTGTGGCCGTAGTAGCTGATGCGGTTGCCTTTCAAGTCCAGCATGGTCTCCTCCTGGATGTGGTTGGGTAGCGGTCGCGGCTACCGGCGACCTTCCGATGCTTTACTTCGAAAGGAGCGCACGGATGAAAGCCTCGTACGTGTCGTGGTCGGCCGCTCCAAATTGGTGTGCGACCATAGTTCCATCTTTGGCGTAGAAAAAGGAGGCGGGGAGCGAACCATTCCACCCTTTCATCACGCCTTGCAAAAACGCGTCCTCGTCGCCCTTTTTCTTTCGGTAGTTCGGGAAAACGGGCTTGTAGCGCGCGAGAAATCTGCGCATGAGGATCAAATCGCCGTCTTGATCCATGTTCACGCCAACGACTCTCAGCCCTTGTGCTGCATACTGCTTGGCCATTTCATTCAACATGGGATACTCGTCGCGGCACGGTTCGCACCAGGTCGCCCAAAACGTTACCAGGAGTGGCTTGCCTTTGTACTGCTCGACGATCCTCTGATAGCCTGCGAGATCGATTAACTCCGGGTCTTTTGGCGCGTCGGTCTCGGCTGGCGCGAGCGCGCCGGCCAGCCCGGTGATCGTCAACACCGCCGCAATCAGCATTCTCGGCCCCATGACCCCTCCCTCCCTTCCATTCTAACGTCTTCGTCGCGGTTGAGAATCTCTCACGTTCCACGTAAAATCAAGCTGTGGGTACTTGCGAGCCGGCAGCGTCGTGATATCTTTAAGGTTTACCGGCTAGGCGCGGCTTCAGGAGGCCGGTCCGCCTTTCAAAGGAGATTTTGAATGGCCTATGTGATTGCCGAACCCTGCATCAACACGAAAGATACCGCCTGTGTTGATGTCTGCCCCGTGGATTGCATCCATCCGCGGAAGGACGAAGCGGCCTATCAAACGGAAACGATGCTCTATATCAGTCCGGTGGAATGCATCGATTGTGGCGCTTGCGTGCCCGTTTGCCCCGTCACCGCGATCTTTGCCCTCGAAGACCTCCCTGAAAAGTGGCAGAAGTTTACGGCCATGAACGCCGAATGGTACGAGAAGAAATAGCCCTTTGGCCACGCGTTTATCTTGGTTGTTTGCGAATCGTGAGAAGCGGATTTGTCCGGCGCGCTCCGTGAGGCACGGAGCGCGTTGCTTTATTGGCTGCCACTAGGTTGTTTCGTTGTCGCTCTCAACCGGGAATTGCGCCGCACCTATGCCCGGGCGGCGTTTTTCGTTTTTCGTACATCCAATCAGCTACAATCTCTCCATTAGAAAGGGGACGTTCTTTGCGCTTCTCCCTTGGGCGATGCTTGGCGCTGCTGTGCTCAGCTCTGTTGCCCCTTTGCGCCACGCTTTTCCCTCAATCGCTCCCGATCGAGGGAACCTACACGGGTACGCTGCAGGCTGGAGAAGCGAAGCTGCACCTGGTTCTGCATCTATCCAAGTCTCCCGGCGGCTCGCTGCAGGCCTCGTTGGACAGCCTGGATCAGGGTGTCTTTGCGATCGAAGCCAGCGGGGTCAAGTATTCGAGTGGCCAGCTGAATCTTGAGGTGGCTTCGGTGGGCGCCCATTATGAAGCGAAGGTTTCAGCAGACCACAAGCTCATCGATGGAACCTGGTCGCAGGGAGAGGCCACGCTTCCTTTGGTTTTCCGTCGCGAGCCACCGGCTCACAAACCGATTGACGCGGTTTCCCCGGTAGAAGGTCTGTGGCAGAGCGCGCTGGACATGCATGGTATGCGCCTGCGATTGCAACTACACGTCTCTCACGACACCGAAGGACAGCTGATCGGCGCGCTCGATAATCTCGATCAAGGCGTGACTGGCCTGCCCGCAGTCAACGTCACGCAGAAAGACTCGGCTTTTCATTTTGAAATCCCTGCGGTCGGGGCAACTTTCGATGGAACGCTGACTGCGGGGAAAAATGCCGTCGCGGGAGAATGGTCCATGGGCAGCACGACCGAAAAGCTCGAATTCAAACGCTCGGATCAGCCGCTCGAGCTTCGCCGACCCCAGACGCCAGCGAAGCCGTATCCCTACCGCGAAGACGAAGTCTCGTTTCGAAATGAAGCTGCTGACGTGACCCTCGCCGGCACTTTGACCCTTCCCCGGGCCGCAGGTCCATTCCCGGCAGCGCTGCTGATTGCGGGGTCCGGTCCTTACGACCGCGACGAATCGGTCGCTAACCACAAGCCGTTCCTGGTCCTTTCCGACTACCTGACGAGGAAGGGAATTGCAGTCTTGCGTTACGACAAGCGCGGTGCCGGCAAATCCACGGGCTCGGCGGATAGAGCTACGACTCTTGATTTAGCGAGCGACGCGCAGGCGGCGATCAGTTTCCTGAGGACGCGCAAGGAAATCGACGCCTCCCGGTTGGGATTGATCGGCCACAGTGAAGGCGCCATCATCGCTCCCTATATCGCCGCGCATTCGAAGGAGTTGCCCTGGCTCGTTCTTCTCGCGGCACCCGCTACAAAAGGCCAGGACACCTTCCTGAACCAGTCGGAACTCATCGGCCGGGCCGGTGGGCTCTCGGATGCTCAGCTCGTTGCCAGCCTCACATTCGACAAAGCGGCCTACGACCTGGTTCGGGAGGAGCCCAATCCGGGAATCCTCACCGGCAAACTGAACGATCTGGCGCGCGAAAGCGGCTTCTCGTCGGCGATTCCGCCGGCGGCGCTCGAACCTCAGCTGCGGATGATGAGTTCGCCGTGGTTCCGTTTCTTTCTTGATTACGACCCGGTACCCAATTTGCAAAAGACGAAATGCCCGGTGTTGGCCTTGTACGGGCAAAAGGATTTGCAGGTGCCCGCCAAGACCAACCTGCCACTGCTCGAGAAGGCCCTCGAGCAAGCGGGCAACCCGTACGCCGACATCCGCCAGCTTTCCGACCTGAATCATTTTTTCCAGCACGCCTACTCCGGCTCTCCAGCCGAATACGCCGCCATCGAGGAAACCTTCTCACCCGAAGTTCTGGAGATTATTTCCGGCTGGCTTGGTCAACGTGTCTCGTCGAAATAGACCTAGCCGATTCACACTCCCTTCCTCCCTCCACTCTCATGCGTATCTCGGGTATTATGGACGAGGAACGTCATGCCCCAATCCAGTCCCTCCTTGCACCTAGTCCTTGTCGTTCACGGCCACCAGCCAGCAGGTAATTTCGAGCATGTTTTCGAGGAATGCTACAAGCAGTCCTACGATGCGTTCTTGTCGCGGCTCGAAGAGCACCCCGGCATTCACGTCGGATTGCACTATTCCGGCCCGCTGCTTCTGTGGATCGAGAAGCATCATCCGGAATATTTCGAGCGCCTCCGCCAACTGGTCACCGCGGGGCAAGTAGAAATTCTCGGAGGCGGTTTCTACGAACCGATCCTGATCTCCATTCCGGAAGCGGATCGACTGGAGCAGCTCAAACGGCTTGGCGACTACGTCGAGCAGCATTTTGGCAAGCGTCCAACGGGTGCGTGGCTGGCCGAACGCGTTTGGGAACCTCAACTGCCTTCGACTCTCGCGACCGCCCAGGTTGCTTACACGCTGGTCGACGATCTTCCGTTTCTGGCGGCCGGTTTCGAGCCCGAAGAGCTCTTTGGACCGTATATCGCGGAGGATTGCGGCAAGTCGGTGTGGTTGTTCCCCGGCCTGAAGGACTTGCGCTACCTCATTCCGTTTCGCAAGGTCGAGGAATGCATTGAGTACCTAAAGGACGCGGCGCAACGGCACCCGAATGGAGTGGCCACTTTTGCCGACGACATGGAAAAATTCGGCGTCTGGCCCGGTACTTTTACGCACTGCTACGCCGACGGCTGGCTCGAGCAGTTCTTCGAGGCTCTCGAGCGGAACTCATCCTGGCTTAAGACGGCGGCGCCGGGCGTCTTGATGGCCTCTCACCACCCCCTGGGGCGCGCCGACCTTCCGACCGCTTCTTATGCGGAGATGATGGAATGGGTGCTTCCCACGAACACACGGCTGCGCGTTTACGCTCTGCAAAAGGAATTCGCGTCTAGGCCCGATCTGCTTGCGTTCGTTCGCGGCAGCGGTTGGCGTGGATTTTTCCGCAAATACGCGGAATCCAATCTGCTGCAGAAAAAAATGATGAGGGTTTCCGCCGCGGTCGCTTCGGTGCCGCCGCGCCGCTCCCGTTATGGGCACTCCGTTGCGTTCAGGGAGGCTCGCGACCACATGTTGCGCGGCCAGGGTAACGACGCCTACTGGCACGGGATCTTTGGCGGGATCTACGCGCCTCATCTGCGCACGGAGCTTTGGCGCAACCTGGTCCGGGCGGAATCGCTTGCCGATCAGCTCACCCCCGGCAACATGGTAGCTCGGGTGGAGTTTCTGGACTACGATGCCGACGGAGCCTCCGAGCTTCTCTTCACGGCTCCAGAGTATCAAGCCCTTCTGAAGCCTTCCGACGGAGCCACCATCGCGGTTTGCGACTTCCGCTCGCGCAACGCCACACTGATCAACTCCATTTCGCGCCGTCCTGAGGCTTACCATTCGCGCTTGAAGGAAGCTTCTTCTTCAACGCCATCGAGCGGGAGCGCTGTCTCCATCCACGAGCAAGTTCGCGTCAAGGAGCCTAATCTCGAACGCTTTCTGCGCTACGACCGCTTCCCGCGTCATGCCTTCCGGCTGATCCTGTGTGATCCTTCGCGGACGCCCGGCGACTACGAAACCCTCCAGCTCAACGAATTGGCCGGTATCGCCGCGGGCCCTTTTCAGATCCAGAATTCCTCGGCCACTCAGGCGGACTTGGTTCTCGAACTTCTTCCGAGAGAGCTCGCGGCCGATCCCCAAAGGCCTCCACGCCTTGCGGTAACGAAACGCTTTCTGTTTGCCCCCTCGGCAAACGGTTGCGAGGTCAGTTGCGACGTTGCGCTTTCACTTTCCGAGCCGCTGGGTCGCCCGGTTCTGTTCGGTATCGAATCCGTGATTAATCTGTTGGCACCGACAGAGCCGGACCGCTTTTTTGAGACTCCTGGGGGCCCGCAGAATCTGCGCTTTTCCGGCGCGCTTCCCGGCCCTACCCTGCGGATGCAGGATGGCTGGCAGCGCCTTGGCGTTGTGCTGGAGGCCCCCGACGCGGATGCTTTTTGGGTGGCTCCGATTGAGACCGTCTCGGAATCCGAGGGCGGCTTCGAGCGCGTTTACCAGGGCTCCCAGATTCTCGCGCTGTGGCGACCTGAGCTCACCGCGCACACTTCATTCCGAGCTCGCCTCCTCTGGCGCCTTGAGGCGCTCTAGAACTTTCAAGCCGACGGTCCAATTCACTCTCTAGGCGTGATGCCTAGCTCTTGCATCAGTTTGGAGAGCTGATCCTTTAGGATGGAGCCTTTTTGCCGGGCGTCCTCCAGGGCTCCCCTAGCGGCTTCGGCCGAGTCGTCTGCCCACTCTTTCTTTAGCCGTGCGTATTCTCCCTTGGCCTCGGCGAGTTTCGTCTTGTCCATGCCTTGCGGCATGCGCGCACCGCGCGAATACGCGTCCAGCCTGGCCTTCACCGCCTCCAGGTACTTGGTCACTGACTCGTTCAGGCTATCCCAGGACTTCTTCAGCTCGTCTTTCTTCGCGGCCACCGCGGGCGCCAGGTCCTTCGCTTTGCTCAACGCGTCTTGCGCCGCCTTCAACGCCGCCTGGTAGTCGCTTTTCGCCAAAGCGTCCTTTGCGTTTTGCAGCGCAGTCCGAGCCGCCCGGAGCTGCTCGGGCGCGTACTTCTCCGCCTCACTTGTCGCTGTGTCGAGCGCCGACTGGGCGGCATTGACGGCCGCCTGCGTCGCCTCCTTTTGCGCATTTGTACAGCCTGCCAGCAGGAGCGCAGTTGCAAGCGTGACGCACCCGGTCCAGCTCATTTTCGTCTGCATCGATATCTTCCTTTCTGGAATCGGCTGGAAGTCGGGCGGGATTCGAACCCCACGTCTTTGCTGAGGCTCAAAAATCACTGTAAGCGAAGCTGGCGGGGCCTGACAAGCCTTCTTCATTGCGCGGTTCGAACTTTCGAAAAAGTTTTCCTTCGCTGTATTCTCAAGGCTGCGATGCGAGAGCGCGTTTATCGACTGCTTGGCTCGACCGTATTCATCACCTTGATAGCCATGAGCCTGCGCATCGCTTATCTCATTCATCAAGCGGGGTTGATTCCCTCGGAAGCGCTTGCCACCGTTCCCTTTCAGAATGAAGTGGGGAACGTCGCCGCGGCTCTAGCGGACGGACGGGGTTTCTGCTGCCTGTTCCGGCAAGCGACCGGGCCGACGGCCTGGCTTGCGCCGGTGTATCCGCTCTTGCTTGCCGTGCTTTTCAAGCTGTTCGGCACATTCACCCTCGCGTCGTTCTACGCCGCCGTCTCGTTGAACTGCGCCTTCTCTTCCCTTGCCTGCATTCCTGTCTGTTACGCGGGCCAGCGAATTGGCAAACCCGTCGCGGCGGCGCTTGCAGCCTGGATTTGGGCCGTGTTCCCCAGCGGAATCGTAATGCCATTCGCATGGATCTGGGATACGTCACTCTCCGCTTTACTGGGTGCGGCCTTGTTGTGGGCCACGCTGCGGATCGGAGACTCGATAAGCTGTCGCGAAGCGAGCCTCTACGGTCTTCTCTGGGGAGTCTCGCTGCTGACCAATCCGACTCTCGGATCGCTACTGCCATTCTTGTGGGCTTGGATTTTCTATCGCCACGTGGCCAGCAAGACCCTCCGCGCATCACCTCTACTCCTCGCAGCCGGCGTCATGATTCTAGTTTGTACCCCCTGGACCCTGCGCAACTATGTTCAGTTCCACCGTTTCATTCCTTTGCGCTCTAATTTCGTTTACGAGTTCTGGTCCGGCAATAACGAGATCTTTGACGAGCATTCCCGGGCCACCAACCGGATTACCCGTTACGAAGAAGTGCACCTTTACCGCCAGGAAGGAGAAACGGAGTTCTTGCACGAGAAATGGCTCAAGGCCGTGAATTTTGTGCGCACTCATCCGGGACTCTACCTTCAGCTCTTTGGCCGCAGGGTCATCGCCACATGGCTCGGCACGGAGACTCCTTGGCGGGATTTCTCTCAAAGCGACTCCTTGTTCGTACGCTTCGTCTTTCTTTGGAATGCCGTCGCTTTGCTTGGAATTGTCGCCGGGCTGGCACGGCTCCTTCTTGCCCGCAGCCCCTACTTCTTTCCGCTGGCCGCGTTCCCCCTCGTCTTTCCCATCACCTTTTACGTCGCGCATACGACGCTTCGGCACCGGCACCCTGCTGATCCCGTGATCGCTTTGATTCTGGCCTTTGCAATCGCAGGTGGCGAGGTGCGCCGCGCGCCGAAGTAGGTTAAACTCAAAGAACCCGAAAACACCCATTTCTTCGGAACTGCCCTGGGGATGCGCATTCTTCTGACATGCAGACAGCCAGCGAAACGCTCCACCTTTCGGTCAACATTCAGCTATTGCTGACGGTTTTCCTGGTTGTGCTGTTGTGGGCGCTTTACGCCCGCCTTCGCAGATTTGAGTTCTTCCGCTGGTGGGCGTGGGCCTGGACGGCCTTCGCCGTCTACTTGGGCGCGGCCGCGATTTCGCTGCACGTTGGTCCAGCCTGGACGCCCCTGAAGGCCTGCCTCGTGTTCGTCCTGGTGCTGTCCGGATTCCTTGAGGTTCCGTTGCTGGTGTTCGGCGGCTGGAGCTGGCGGGCGCCTCACAAGCTCCCGCGAAGCGTGTTCTGGACGGGCATGGGCCTTGCCGTCGTGGCGGCCCTGGTGTGCTTCTTTCTGGGCTTTTTCTGGCGCGCCATTCCCGTCGCCAGCATGGCGGTGCGCAACCTAGGCCGCACTTTTGCACTGGCGCTGGCATTGCTCTTTTGCGTCCAGGTTTTCTGGAGGCACTTCCGGCTCAACCGCTCGGTCGCCGCGGCCATAACGGGAACTTTCTGCTTCACCTATGCGATCGACCAGCTCTTGTACTCTCTGGTATTCGCCGAAGTGGTCAGCAAATTCTGGGCCGTGCCATTTCCGCCCATGCTGCACGATCTCGCCAACATCGAATTCCTTTCACGTAATAGGCTTCTCTTCCTCGACCTGCTCTACACTTGCGGCATTTGCTTGGGAATGATTCTCCTTCTCGTGGAACGTTACAAACGCACCGAGTCCGAGTTGGAAGCGAGCGAACGGAGAAGCCTTGGTCTCGCGGCGGACAATGTCTCGCTTCAGCTCGAAATTCAAAAGCGCTTGCGCTCGGAAGAGGAGCTTCGCCAGAGCGAAGAACTGAGCCGCCAGATCGTTCTCCACTCTCCCACCGCCATGTTGGTTTCGCGAGCGCCGAATGAGGAAGCGCTCCTCGTCAACGAGAGGTTTACCAACCTCTTCGGTTACACCCTGGAAGACTTCCACAACGTCTCTGAATGGTGGCTGGTCGCTTACCCCGACAGCGTCTACCGCCAGGCGATCCAAACCCAATGGCGGGCGCTCGTCGACAAGGCCAACCGGGGTTGCGCCAATATAGAGACGATGGACGCGCGCGTATATTGCAAAGACGGATCCCTGCGGGATATCGAGTTTCACCTTTCGCGCCTTGGCGACCTCTACCTCGTCAGTTTTGTGGACCTCACCGAACGCAAGCGGATCGAGGCGGAACTACGCGACAGCGAAGACCGCTATCGCGACCTGGTCGAAAACAGCGAGGACCTGCTCGGCACACACGACCTCGAGGGCCGTATTCTCTCGATCAATCCCGCGCCTTGCCGCCGCCTCGGGTACGAGGTGGAAGAAGTACTTCGCATGAACATGCGGGACCTTTTGGCGCCACGATTCCGGAATCTCTATCCTGCCTTTGCGGAACGAGTCCGCCAAAACGGTCAGGACAAGGGCTTCATCGTCGTGGTTACCAAAAGCGGCGAGGAACGCATCTGGGAATATACTTCCACGCTGCGGTCCACAGGCGTGTCCTCACCTGTGATTCGCGGCATGGCTCACGATGTCACCGAGCGTTTCCGCGCCGAGGAGGCGCTCCGCATTTCGGAGCAAAAATTCGAGACTGCTTTCCGCGCGAGCCCGCACGCCATGACCATCAGTTCCTTGCGCGACGGCCGGTTCCTCGACGTGAATTCGAGCTTCGAGCGACAGAGCGGATTCAGCCGCGAAGAGATCATCGGAAAAACGGTCCCGGAAATTGGGCTTTGGGCCGATAGTGCGGACTTCGCGAGCATCATGGCCGATTCGCTGCATCGCCGCAAAGTAACCGGGCGTGCGGTGCGTCTGCGCACAAAGGCGGGGCGGATCGTAAACGCGCTCTATTCTGTCGAGGTTATCGACGTCAACGGAGAGCCTTGCGCCTTGGCCGCCGGAGAGGACGTCACCGAGCGTTTGCAGATGGAAGAAGCACTGCGCGAGAGCGAAGCGAAGTTCCGTTTGGTCGCAGACACGGTCACCTCGGCGATCTGGGTGCTTCAGGACGATCACTTTGTCTACTTCAACAAAGAGTTCGAGACCATTTCCGGCTATTCGCGCGACGAGATCCTCTCGATGAGTCCTTGGGATTTGGTACACCCGGACTTTCGGGAGGAGTCCAGAACACGGATGCTGTCGAGACTCCGCGGCGAGCCAGTCCCGAACCGCTATCAATTCGCCGTACGTACCAAGAGTGGGGAAAAGCGCTGGCTGGAGTTTTCTGCCGCCCTCACCGAGTTGAACGGCAAGCCAGCCATTCTGGCGAGTGCCTTTGATATCACCGCCACCAAGCGTGCCGAGCAGGAACTAAAAGCGCATGTGATGTACATGGATGAGCTGATTGCCAATAGTCCGCTGGGCATTGTAATCAAGGACCAGAATCAGCTGGTCAGCTTCTGCAACCCAGCCTTCGAGCGGATGTTCTTTTACACCGCAGCCGAGATTCGGGGAAGGAATCTCGACGAACTGATCGCCTCACACGACAGATTGGGAGCGACGCGGCTCTCAGAAGCTGTCAAGGCTGGTGGAGCGGTCCATGAGATGGCGCAGCGCCGCCGCAAGGACGGCACGTTGATCGACGTGGAACTCCACGGAGTCAAAGTTTATTCGGGCGACGTCTTTGTCGGCGCCTTCGCGATCTATCAGGACATCACCGAGCGAAAACGGTCTGAGGAGAAACTTGCGGCCTTGCGGAAACGCCTGGCCCGAGCCCAAGAGGAGGAGCGTGCGCGCATTGCGCGAGACCTGCACGATGATGCGGGCCAGCGCCTGGCCCTGCTCAACATCGATCTGGAGCGATTGAAACAATCCTCGAGTAAGCTGAAGTCATCGCTGACGCAGGAGCTGGAGGCTCTCGCGAAGGCAGCGAGCGAAATTGCCAGCGATGTTCACAACGTTTCGCGGCGCCTGCATCCCTCGCAGGTGGAACTCCTGGGGCTGACGAAGGCGTTGGACAATTTCTGCAAGGATTTCGCCGCGCGGAATTCGATGGAAATCAGGTTTGTTAATGATCGCTTGCACCACAGGCTGCCGCAGGACGCTTCGCTTTGCCTGTTCCGCGTCGCGCAGGAAGCCATCCGAAACACGCACAAGCACAGCGGGTCGAGCCGCGCGCTTGTCCAGTTGGATGAGGTCGCTGGCTCACTGCGGCTGCGGGTCTCAGACGAGGGAACAGGATTCGATCCGACTTCCATCGAGACCAACCCGGGGCTGGGTCTGCTCAGTATGGAGGAACGCCTCCACAGCCTCGGGGGCGAATTGTTCATCCACGCTCGTCCCGGTGCCGGCACCTGTATTGAGGCCTGCATCCCGCTCTCCGCCTCCGTCCCCGCCTAAGCAAGCGAACCCGGGCCTTTCGAGCGTTCGGCGGCCAGGAATAGCGATTCCGCTCCTGCGCAGTGACCCTCAGGAAGAGAACGGCTTACCAGACTTTGCAGACCTTTTCGCGGGCTTCGTCATCGGCTGGCCTGGCTGGCATGCGAACGCCTTCTCGAATTCGGGCATGTTCAGCAGTACACCGTTGATGCGGTATTCCGGCGGGGAATGCGGATCCGTCATCGCCCGCACGGGCAAATCCTCGCCGGAATGGAATTGTTTTTCTTCCACGCACCACAGGAATATTCGTAGAAATTGACACACGGATCGATGCTCCTGTCCATCGACCTCAGATCCAGGCTAGGGTAGTAGGGCAGCACTGGTTCCTGGGCCTTTTGTGCGGGTGAACGTTGCGCCGACGCCCCGAGCACGATCACGAGCAAAAGCGCGGACGCGCACAGCAGTCTATTGGGCATGGGTGCCTTACTCCCCTAATATCCACAAGAGTTCGTCGCTGTCCCGCGTTATCGACGCGGGTCTCATTCTGCACCGCTAACCTGGCAACAAGGTCTGATGGCCGGCCACCGCCTGCCAACCACGTTGGCCATATACGTAGACATGAGTCACGCGGTATTGGCGCGAAAAGCTTCGATCCCCTTGTGTGCCCCGCGCGCTCCATAAGCAGGTGACCACAGCAGTGTATTGGTACAAACGAACACGGATGTCGCTGGCGACGAAAGAGGCATACTTTGTGCCGGAATTCTCAATCGATGCGATATAACCGGCCTTGTCGAGAACCCTGCCCGTTTCGACTATCCCAACAAAGTCCTCGCTGTACACCCGGCGGAAAAATGTTCCGGTATTCCACTGCAATGCCCGTGCCGTTTCCTTTTCGAGGTTCAGCAGTTCGTCCTGCTTGGCCTCCGCTTCCACCGCGAGTTCCCTTAGTCGCAGTTCTTCAAGAGACTGCGGCCGCGCATAGGGGGCTAGGAAAAGCAACTGGCTCGCGAGCAACAGGATAGATAGCGTCTTCATGCCGAGGCACCTTTTCTGCGGAGCCCGTAGGAAACTTCCGCCGGGCCGGGAAACCGCAGTACCTACGGCCTCCGCGAGAGTATATCGCGTTAAATCTGCTCGATGGACAGAGGTTGGCGCCGATTTGCTTCACAAACAACTAGGTCCTACGAGCCTCACGCGTCACAGCAAGAGAGAGGCGGCGCTAGCTGATGTTTTGCGCATCTGGTACATTCGTTCTGACACCTGGAGCGCCTTATGCTGATTCCTGAACGACTGCTTGCGATTCTCGCCTGCCCCGTTTGCAAAGAACCCGTACGGCCCCTCCCCGACAATTCGGGGTTCAAATGCGAGGCTTGCAAGCGCGTTTATCCGATTCGGGACGAAATCCCCGTGATGATGGCGGAAGAAGCGAAGATTGTTGCCGAATAATCGGCCGAACCGCCCATGAAGGCCGAGTCTCTCAGCTCCATTCCCCGGCTTAGGCGGTTGCTGCCGCGCTTTCGCAAGACGCGCATCGCGGTACTTGGCGATCTCATGCTCGACCGCTACTTGTGGGGCATGGCCAATCGTCTTTCTCCCGAAGCAGCAGTCCCCGTCGTGGACTTTGAGTCACAAACCGATCGTTTGGGCGGTGCGGGAAACGTAGCCGCCAATCTGACCGCGCTTGGCGCCCATGTGGAGCTCTTCGGCGTCGTCGGCGGCCAAAGGCGCGCGGGAAAAAACACCGCTGACGATGCAACCGGTTCAGCGCTGCGAGCCTGCCTCAGAGAGGCAGAGATTGGAGATCGTGGCGTACTCGCCGTTGCGCGCCGCATTACGACCGTCAAAACAAGAGTAATCGCGCGCCACCAGCAGATTGTTCGTATTGATCATGAGCGCCGTGAAGCGCTGCCACCCGAAGCCGAAGAAATCCTGTTCCGCGCGCTCCTGGCTTCGCTGAAGGGGATCGACGCGCTGATTTTGTCCGACTATGACAAGGGTCTGATCAGCGATTCGTTTGCAGACCGCATTTTGAACGCCTGTCATCAGTTCGAGGTACCCGTCTTCGTGAAGCCGAAGACGACACGGCTTTATGCGTATCGTGGTGCCCGGGTGATTGTCTGCAACACCAAAGAAGCCGGATTTTACGTAACGCGCTCGCTCCTGGACGAAAAATCGGTCGAGGAGGCGGGCCGCGCCTTGCTTCCTCATTTTGGCTGCGCCGCCGTGGTCATCACGCGCGGCGAGAAGGGCATGAGCATCTTCGAAGAAGCCGCGCCACACTGCTTGCACATTCCCGCGACAAGTTTCGAGGTGACCTACGCGCGAGTCGGGCAGCCGGGTGTCGAACGGGGCACCACCGGCCGCCAGGTGTTCGACGTGACGGGAGCGGGTGACACGGTTTTGAGCGTTCTGTCGCTGGCCATGGCCGCAGGAGCGTTTCTTCCTGATGCCGCCCTTCTGGCCAACACCGCTGCCGGCGTCGTCGTCGGTAAGCTCGGCACCGCCAACGTTACTCCAAGCGAGCTTCGAGCGGCCCTCGACGAATTCCATCTTTAGGCGACGCCGGACTCGTGGATTCCTGCTTACGGCGGAAAACTAAACGATTTGTCCGAGGGCGAGATCCAGAGCGTGACGACTCTCGTTTTGCTGCTCTTTTCCGCGTCGTTGGACTCGGGCATTGGCGCATAGGGACTGATCGCCACGTTTACGGCGATCGAATCGCTCTTCTTGGGTGCGCGCGCGTCCATAATTTTGTAGCTTTTTATCGGGCCGTAATAGCCGGTGGGGCCCCAATCCGCCAGAAAATCGCCCAATTTGTAACTGCCTGTGGGTTTCCAGAGCGCGTAGGCCTTGTCGGTGTTGCCCGCCACGAGTGCGTCGAAAAACTCTGTGGCAGCTTTCTTTTCGGGATAGTAGCGAAATGTCAACCAAACGATGACCGCCAGCGCAATGATGACCGCGCCGACCGTGAAGGCAAGGATGTGCGACTTTTCCTTCTTTTCGACACCCGGTTCCAGAAGTGAAATTCTTTCGCTCATCGTTTATGGCGATATCGAGGTGCTTCCACGCTCTGTTCTTGTCGCCAGCAAAAACTCTATCAGGAGAAACGTCTGGCCGCAAACCTCACTATCAATTGGACAGCACGCCTTCACAAAATGTTTCCATCGGGAACGGCCGAGGCGGCCGCGGACGGGCTAACCGGTGAGCGCCCCCCCAGAGCCTTCGGGGAGTTCGATGGCGTATTTTGTGCGCGTTTTCTCGTTGTGCATTTCGAAAGCAAGATCGATCAGTTTGCCGATCAATTCGCGGAAGGAAATCCCGCTCGCTTCCCACAATTTTGGATACATGCTGATCGAGGTGAAGCCGGGGATGGTGTTCGCCTCGTTCAGATAAAGCTTACCCCCCTTTTTTTCGAGAAAGAAGTCGACACGAGCCATACCCGAGAGCTCCAACGTGCGAAAGGCTTTGATTGCGAGAGACTGGATTTTTGCGACCTGAGATGGCTTTAGGGCCGCGGGGATAATCAGCTGCGTGCCGTCCTCAAGGTATTTGGCGGCGTAATCATAGAACTCGCGATGCGGCACGATCTCGCCCGGGACGGAGGATTGCGGCTCGTGATTTCCCAGCACAGAGACCTCGATTTCGCGCCCCGTCACCGCCTTTTCGACCAGGATCTTCAATCCGTACTCGCAGGCCAGATTTAGCGCCGGCGCGAGTTCCTCCGCGCTGTGCACCTTGCTCATTCCAACCGATGAGCCGAGTGTCGCGGGCTTCACGAAAACCGGATATTCGAATTTCCCTTCGATTTGAGCCCTGACGGCTTCCGGCTCTTTCTCCCAGGCCCATCGGTGAATCGTCACCCAGGGCACGACGGGAATGCCGGCTTCCTTACAAAGCCGCTTCGAAACGTCCTTATCCATGCCGATTGCCGAGCCGAGGACGCCGGCACCGACGTAGGGAAGGCCCGCAAGTTCGAGCATGCCTTGAATGGTGCCGTCTTCGCCGAAGGTGCCGTGCATCACGGGAAAAATCACGTCCAGCCGCTGCGCACCCGCACCCCGGTCCAGGGGCACGAGTGCTGCTTCCGTCGGGTCGGCAGTGAGCATAACTCTCCGCCCGCCCTTCAGAACCTCAGGAAGCATTTTTACCGCGCCTTCACCGACCAACCAGTGACCATCTTTGGTGATGCCAATCGGGACGGCCTCGTACTGATCGGGGTCGAGACCTCGAATCACCGAGGCGGCAGACGCGAGCGAGACTTCATGTTCACCGGATCGTCCGCCGAAAAGTACGCCTACGCGCAATCGCTTTATTCTGTCCGGGGTCACAAATCGTTCCTGTTTGGCTGGGCCAGGAGCCAGATTTCAATGTTCAGTTATAAGTCAAAACAGAGTGCAAAGGTTAGGGAGTATCGAAGCAGTTGCCCAACGCGCAAACTCAATTCCGGCTGCCGGGCGTCCAACCACAGTCTCACTTCTCTCAACTCTACGACTATCTGCGAAGGCAATGGCTTCGGACTTTCGGCAAGCTCGAGCGCTACCGGCTTTATGGAATCGTGCTTTTCGTCTGGACGCTGGTTCTCGCCGTCAGTCCCGTCTGGCTCTGCCACTCCCGCTGCGGTCCTCTTCAGTGGGTATGGCGTTCCCTCACTTACCGGAAGAAGCAGCCGTTCGATAAAGTGGCTACGGGCGACTAAAATCGATGGCCAGGAGCGTGATGTCGTCCGACTGGCGTGCCCCAATCGCCTCTTCCGACCAACGTGCGAGTTCGCCCAGCACGGCATCGGCAAAACGATTTACCGGTAGAGCATGGTTCGAATCGACAATCTGCCGCAGACGCTCCATCCCGAAGTCGTTGCCCGCGGAATCCGTAGCCTCGATGATCCCGTCCGTGATCAGAACAATTCTGTCTCCGTCGTTGAGCGAGAAAGTGGTTGCCGAATAAGGCGGGTCCGGGAACGGACCGAGCATCAAGCCGTTTTGGACACACTCGGCGGTGCTCCCAGTCTCGGAGCACCATCGCAGAAGTGGCGGATGCGCCGCGCCGCCATAGTCCACCGTGCACTTCTCCATGTCGACGAACAGGTAGGCGGCGGTTACATAATCGCTCCTGAACTTTCCGCTTAGCGCCTTGTTCAATCCTGACAAAACTCGAGCCGGGTCGGACGCGTTTGGCCCTTGTGCCGCGAAAGCAGTCTGCAGCATGGAAGCGATCAGCGCCGACGGGAGCCCGTGACCGGAGACATCAGCGATCAAGATGCCCAGATGCTTTTCATCGATCATCAGAAAATCGTAAAAGTCGCCGGCAACCGAGCTCATGGGAAGGTAGCGGGCCTCGATCGCGAGGCCGGGAAGTTGAGGAGTCTGGCGGGGCAGGATCGACAACTGAATCTGCCGTGCCATTTCCAGTTCGCTGTTTATCGCCACTAGTTGGCGTGCAACAGTCTCGTGCGCATCGCGCAGCATCAGGTGGTTTCTGACGCGAGCCGTCACGATCGGCGGCGAAAACGGCTTGTGGATGTAATCGACCGCGCCGACTTCGAACCCGCGGGTCTCGTCGGCGACTTCGGTTTTCCCGGTCAGAAAAATAACTGGTATATCTCGCGTTCTCTGGTCGGCCTTCAAAAGGCCACAGGCTTCGTAACCGTCCATCTGCGGCATCATCACGTCGAGCAGGATTAGATCAGGAAGGGGCTCAACCTTTGCCAACTCCAAAGCTTTCGCTCCGTTCGTTGCCACTCGGAGCTTGTAACGGTCTTTCAGGATGGAATGAACCACCTGGATATTTTCCGAATCGTCGTCGACCAGGAGCAGGAGCTTTTTATCGGCAGCGCTGGTCATTCCGACTCCTTCTCCCCAAATTCCTTTACGACTTCGCCGAGCCTGCTCAGAGCTGCGTCGAAATCGAAGCTTTCGACCGCCGCTCCTAGCTTCTCGAGTTGCGACGCGTCGACAATGCCCCTCAGGAGAACGGCCAGGTTTCGATAAGCCTCGCAGGCATCCGCGTCGCTCGCTTCGAGCAATTCCTTGAGACGGGCTATGGCCGTCAGGGCTTGCCGGGCCTCGGCCGGTCGCGCGCCGGACGGACTCATGCGATCCGTTCCATTCACCGCCAGGGCCGTCTGGATGGTCCGGATTTGCCGGTCCATGGCCGAGCGAAGGTCTTTGAGGAGGTCCGCAATCCCCGTCTCGGACTCGCGAATCGCTTTTTCCAAATTCCCGGCCGAACGGAAGATCTGGTTGATCCCCAGGTTTCCAGCTGCACCCTTCAGGGAGTGCGCCAGACGTTCTGCCTGGTGGCGGTCGCCGTTCTCGAGGGCTTCTGCGATTCTGTTACCGACCGACTGCTGTTTGGCGACGAACTGGGTCAATAAATCGCGGTACAAGCGCTTGTTTCCGGCCATCCGCTCGAGGCCGCTCGCGACGTCGATTCCCTCAATCTCCGGGACGGCAGGTTCGCTCCCTTCATTCGCGACCCGCGAGCGGCCGCCGGCTTCCTCCCGTTGGTGTGCTCTGGTCCAACGGCCAAGGGTGGCGAAGAATGTTCCGGGATCAATGGGCTTCGCGACATGATCATTCATTCCCGCTTCCAGGCAGCGTTCGACCTCTTCGGCCAAGGCATGAGCGGTCATGGCAATGATAGGAAGGTGCTGGAGACCGGCTTCGGCTCGCAGAAGTCTAGTCGCGGTTAGCCCATCCATTTCGGGCATCTGCAGATCCATAAGCACCACGTCGAATGGAGGCGGCTGGTTGCCTTGGGTGAGGAGCTTGACGGCTTCCGCGCCGTGATTCGCGATGGTAACATTCGCCCCTTCACTCTCGAGCAATTCCGTTGCGACCTGCTGGTTCACCTCGTTGTCTTCAACCAGCAAAACCCGGACGCCCTGGACAGCTGGCAAATCGCGATCTCGTCTTGTCGCCGCCGGCATTGCTTTTTCTTCGGCAACGATGCCGAAGAGATTCATCAACGTGTCCAACAGAACGGAGGGGGTAATCGGCTTCTGCAGAAAGCCTTCGATTTCGTTCTCCTGGGCCTGCAGGCGAATGTCTTCCCGGCCGAATCCGGTGATCATCACGATCTTGGGAAGGTTCTCGAGGTTACCGCTGTGTTTGATCTTTCGGCTGGTTTCCATGCCGTCCCATCCCGGCATCTGCCAGTCCATCAGAACCAGTCGGTAGGGGTCGTCCGTATCGGCCTTTGCCAGTTCCCGCAAGGCATCGCCGCCCGACGAAACGCAATCGACTCGCAATGTGAACTGTCTGAGCATGTCTGTGAGGACTTCGCAAGCCACCACATTGTCGTCGACAACCAGGACCCGGATGCCGGCCAAAGCGGCCGGCAAGCTTTTCTTGCGCTTGTCAGCCGATCCCAGGCCAAACCAAGCCGTGAAGCAAAATGTGCTACCGCGGCCGGGCTCGCTTTCGGCCCAGATGTTGCCTTCCATCATCTCCACCAGACGTTTCGAGATGGAAAGGCCAAGGCCCGTGCCCCCGTACTTTCGGGTGGTAGAGCTATCGGCCTGACTGAAGGCTTGGAAGAGGCGCGCCGTCTGCTCAGGCGCCATCCCGATGCCGCTGTCGCGCACCATGAACTTCAGTTTGACGCGGTCCGACACACTCTCTTCGAGCCTGACCGTAACGACAATTTCGCCGCGTTCCGTAAATTTCACTGCATTATTCACGAGGTTAATCAATATCTGGCCGAGGCGGAGAGGATCACCAACAAGGGCCGGCGGCAGGTCCGGCTGAGCAGCAACGAGAAACTCCAGGTTTTTCTCGTGAGTCTTCTGGCTCACCACCCCGGAAAGATTATCGAGCACACTTTCCAGGCGGAATTCCGTTTGTTCCATGGTGAGCTTGCCGGCTTCAATTTTCGAAAAGTCGAGGATGTCGTTGATGATACCCAGTAGCGCTTCGGCGGCAGCCTTGGCCTTTGTCAGGTAATCGCGTTGCTTGGGCGTCAAATCGGTTTTGAGAGCGAGATGCGTCATTCCGAGCACCGCGTTCATCGGGGTTCGGATCTCGTGACTCATGTTAGCCAGGAAGTCCGACTTCGCCTTCGTGGCGGTTTCGGCTGCTTCCTTGGCACGGAGCAACTCCGCCTCCAGTCGCTTGAACTCTGTAATATCCTGCGAGACGCCGTACACATCGGTGGGCCTCCCCGCAGAATCCTTGACGACATGTCCGAGTGCATGGACCCACATAACGCGGCCGTCGATCGGACGTTTATAGGCAAACACCGTGTTGTAGGTGTTGCTCTTGCCCTCGACAGCGGCGTTAAACGCAGCTCGCGCGGCCTTGGCCGCCGCCGCATCGCCCTCCCCGGCGTGAGTGAACATTTCATCGAGCCGATAACGGTAATCCGGACGCGGGACGTCGCCGAAGACGGCGACCCTGCGAGGCGAAGAGTTATACATCCCCGAGCCGTCCAGTGGCACATGCCAGTAACCAGCCCTCGTGAGCTCAAGTGCGGTCTCCGCGAGGAAGTTGGCGCGCCTGAGTTCCTCGTCGCGCTTGTGCAAGAGATCTTCCGCAGCCTTGCGCTCGGTGATGTCCGACACGGTGACGACGGCTCCGGTGACTTTTCCGTCCTCGATGATGGGAAAGGAGTAATATTCAACGGGAATCGGGGTCCCGTCTCGCCGCCACATGACTTCCGCGTCCACGCGGCAACCTTCGCCCCTGCGGAACGCCCTGTAGATTGGGCATTCATCCACCGGGTAGGGCGAGCCGTCAGGCTTGTGGTGATGCACGAGGTCATGCAGGTTTCGACCGAGCAACTCTTGCGGTCGATAGCCAATCATTTCGCAGGTGGCACGGTTGATAAACGCGCAATTACCTTGCAGATCGATGCCGTAGATGCCCTGGCCGGTGGATTCCAGAATCAGCTGCATCTGCTGCGTAGCCCGGTTTCGGGCTTCCTCGGCACGCTTTCGTTCGGTGATGTCCTCCGACAGATTTAGAATGTAGTGAGGCTTTCCTGCACCGTCCCGGATGACGGAAAACCGTCCGTTCGCAACGACCAGATGACCGTCGCGGCGAACGAATCTCTGCTCCCAAGCATCAGAGTCTCGCTCACCGGCAACGAGTTGTGCATACCTCCGGGCTCCAGAGACACGTTCCTCCGGGTGCACGATGAGGTCCCATTTCTCGAGCGAACTCAGGTCTTCCCGGGTGCAACCCAGCATCTCGTGCAATGCGTTGTTCGTGTGAAACTCCCTCGTTGCCGCATCAAAAATACTGATGCCGATCTGGGCGTTCTCGAAAACCGAACGGAACAGTTGCTCGCTTGCCTGCAAAATGTCCTTTGCACGCGTGCGTTCCGTGATGTCTTCCGTTAGACCGACAATGCATTGAGGCTTTCCGGCTGCATCGCGGAGCAATTGAAACTTCCCGTTACCAAGGACGATGCGGCCGTCCCGGCGAATGAAGCGTTGTTGGTATTCATCCGTTTCCCGCTTCCCCTCCACGAGTTCCGCATATCGCCGAGCGCAGGCGTCACGATCCTCCTCGGGGACAATGGCGTCCCATTGCTCCAGTCGGTTCAGCTCTTCTCCGGTGTAGTCCAGCATTTCGTGAAGTGCGCGATTCGAGAAATGTTCGTTAGTGTCAATCTTATAAACGCCGATCCCGACCTGTGTTCCTTCGAAAATCGAGCGAAAGAGTTGCTCGCGTTCTCTCAATTTCTCCTCGGCCTGTTTTTTCTCGGTGATGTCTTCTGTGAGCGAGGCCACGGACTGCGGCCTTCCGGCGGCGTCTCTAATCAGCGAAAATCGCGCGTTCACAACAACGGGGCGGCCGTCGCGGCGGACAAAGCGCTGCTCCCATTCATCCTTTTCCCGTTTCCCCTGAACGAGTTGGCCGTATCGTGCCGCCCCCGCGAGGCGCTCCTCGGGGTGAATGATTTCGTCCCACTTCTCCAGCCGGCTCAGCTCTTGCTCGGTGTAACCCAGCATCTCTTGAAACGCGCGGTTTGTAAAAACCGCTTGGCCATCGATGTTGAAGAAACTGATCCCGATCTGACTGTTCTCGAAGATAGAACGGAAAAGCCGCTCGCTCGACTGTAAGGCTTCCTTCGCGCGCTTGCGCTCGGTGATGTCCGATACCGTCACGACCACGCCTTTGATGCTTCCTTCTTCCAGCACCGGGAACGAAGAGTACTCGACCGGAATCGCGGTTCCGTCGCGCCGCCATAGTATTTCCTCCTCGAGGCGGCAACCCTTTCCCCTCCTGATCGCTTCGTAAACGGGACACTCTTCGGCCGGGTAAGGCGAACCATCCGGCTTGTGGTGATGCGCCAGTGCATGCATGTTGCGACCCAGGACTTCTTCGGGCCGGTATCCAATCATTTCGCAGGTCGCCCGGTTGATGAACGTGCAGTTTCCCTCGAGGTCCAGGCCATAAACGCCCTGGCCTGTGGAATCAAGCAGGAGTTGCATCTGTTTGGTTACCCGGGCTCTGTCCGCCTCGGCAAGTCTGCGATCGGTGATGTCTTCGTTTAGCGTAACGACGTAGGCCGGCTTTCCGGTGGCGTCCCGGATTAGCTTGAACCTTCCTTTCGTGATGACGATCTGGCCATCGCGCCGGATGAAGCGCTGCTCCCATTCGTCGTGATCGCGCTTCCCTTCGATCAGGTCAGCGTATCGCTTCGCGCCGGAGGCACGCTCGTCGGGGTGAACAATCTCGTCCCATTGCTCGACTCGGCGGAGTTCCGCTTCACTGTAGCCCAGCATCTCCTCCACGGCGCGGTTCGAGAAGTGCTCCCCGGTCCGAATGTTCAAGATTCCAATGGCGATCTGGGCATTTTCGAAGATCCACCGGAAGGACTCGTCGGTCCCCGGCGAGAATTTAGTTGCGTTGTTGCTCACAATCGGTCCCCCTGGCCTTGTTGTTCCGGTTCGTCCTGACTCAGCGGGAAAGTGAGGAGCCCGGCTTATTGGTCAAAGCTGCGAAGTGCGGACTGCTCGTCCGCGTACACCTGAAATACCTTTGAGAGTTGGGTGAGTTCCAGCATCTCGCAGACCTTCTTTGGCGGGTTCAAAAGTCTTAGGCGACCTGCGATGCGCCGGATCTCAGCGTAGGCCGCAACGAGTTCGCCGACACCGGCGCTGTCGATCGCGGTCACCTCTCGGAAATTGAGAACGATTTTGCCTTGACGCTTGCCAATTAAATCGAGGATGGCCTTGCGGAGGACCCCGCTCGATTCGCCAAGCATGAACATGCCGCTAAGGTCAACAATCGTGACCGCGCCAACATCCCGGAACGTTGCCTTCGACGGCGGCATATAAATCCCTTCGCCTGCTGAAGCCCTGAACGCCTGCTAACACTAAGTTCTTCATTTCAGAAATGCAATACCAGAACCCGAGAGGCTCTCATGGAACAGAGCCCCGCGACCTTCCGTTCCGATAAGGTAACTCCGCGCATCGGGGAAGCCGTAACTGTCGCTCTTGACAGGTTGTGCTTGGGCAGGGCGCTCGCATCATGCGGAAGTCTATCAGCGACCATAAAGCGACTGGCCCGGCGCAGGGTCCTTCCAGCTGCAAGTTACACGAATCCGATGAACCGCCCCGCCGCAACGATGCCGACCCACAACGAGAGCGAAACGAGCCCTGAAACCTTCGCGCCAATGGGCAAAACTTCGCCTTCGTCCCACGTTGCCACATTTCGATAGACGATCTTATGAAAAATTAGAGCCTGCAGCCCGGCCAAGAGTATCAATACCATCTTCAGTCGAAACGCGGGATTCGTATACACCTTAGCCGCTTCCGACAAAAACAGCGTTATGCCGGTAACGGCCTGCACCAGAAATGCCAGCCAGGTCCAGGGAAGCAGGCGCCGCGCCAGCTCCGAAACCCGCTCCCGCCGCATCATCCACCCGAGCAGGCGCAAATCAAAAACGGTGATCGTCCCAACGAGCGCGGCCATCCCGAGCAGGTGCACGGTCTCGATCACCGGAAACAGCCACAGGGATTCCCGCACGCTCGAGCCCACCCAGGTCTGCTCCAGCCACTTGCAGATTGCCAGCGTGTCAGGCGTTTCTATGGAGCCCCCAGCAGCGTCTGACCGTTCGGAAGCTCAATCTTTCCTAAAGACATGTAAGGCGAGCCGTCCTTCGCGCGAAAGCCCTGAACCGTCACCTTGTCTCCGGGCTTCACCGTGTTCGGGGTCCAGCCACCGAACCGCGTCAGCATGCCCAGACTCCCCATCTCCAGCTTCCAGTTTGCAACCTTGCCGTTTTCGTCCGTCAGGTCGGCATAAATATAGGCGTGCGGATTGATCCATTCGAATTTCGTGACCGTCCCTTGCATTCGCACGGTGTGCTTGGTATCAAACGCTGCCAACCCGTGATGCGCCCAAAGGGAAGGTACGCCCAGCAAAAGTCCCGCCACCAGCAAAACGGCACCTCGTTCGCGGTTCAGCATCGTTCTCGACAGCACCGACGGGAGCGTTTCCCGAGCTTCATAAATCGGCTTCCCCATTCCGGGCTGGAAGGATAGGTTACCACGTGTTGCGATGAAACAACGCCTTTGCTGGTCTTCTTCGCTCCCCAAAGGCACGCGCTCAGAAGGCTTTCGAGCCTTCTAAGGAGCTCAGCTGTGTCGGTCCAGCAGCTTCGCCTAACAGCTTCGTTGATCCCTTTGGAAACATCCTTTGCAGTCCAGCTCATTCTGGTGCGCTCTACCGAAGAGTGATGCCCGATTCACACGCCGGTGCCGCACAACAACGAGCTAGCCCGAGCCCGCAACCTGTGCGCGGGTCATCTTCGCCAGCAGTTCGGCCCTGGACATCTGAAGAAAGTCTGCAGGCTCAGCGCGGTGGAACACATCAAGTCCGCGCGCGATAAGGCCGGTCCAGCCGGTTTGGTGGTTGGCCCCGAGGCCCGCACCATTGTCTCCGTGGAAATACTCGTAGAACAAAATGTAGTCTTTCCAGTGTGGATCTTCCTGAAGCTTGCTCGTTCCGCCATACACGGGCCGCTTGCCATCCGCATCGCGGAGAAAAATGCTTGCCATCCGGCGGTTAATTTCCTTGGCTATCTCGAATAACGTCAGGTATTTTCCCGAGCCTTTGGGGCATTCTGCCTTGAAGTCATTGCCATAGAACTGATAGAGATTCAGCAAACTCCGTACCAGCAGAAAATTCACCGGCATCCACACGGGTCCGCGCCAATTAGAATTGCCGCCGAACATTCCCGTGTCTGACTCCGCGGGCAGATATTGAACTTTGTATTCCTGACCGCCGAGATGAAACACGAACGGATGTTCCAGGTGATATCGGGAGACGGAGCGAATGCCATAAGGTCCAAAGAATTCGTTTTCGTCGAGCAGGTAAACCAATATCCTCTCGAGCTTTTCCTTGTTGCAAACCGACAAGAGCCGGCGGTTGGCGTAGCCGACAAACTTGCCGTCGGCCGGGGCAATATGCTCGACGACGTCGGGATGCCGCTTCCGGAACAACTCGACCAATTCCGCCATCCGGGGATGCCGCGCCACGACTCCCGGTTCAAAGACCGTCGCGGCGCACAGCGGGAGTAAGCCCACCATCGAGCGGACCTTTAGCCGCATGGCTTCGCCGTTCGGCAAACGCAGAACGTCGTAGAAAAACCCATCCTCGGGGTCCCACATCTGATTGTGCTGGTCCCCGATACGGTCCATCGCATAGCTAATCCAGACGAAATGTTCGAGGAAACGGTAGGCGATATCCTGATACACGGAGTCATATTCCGAGAGGGCCAGGGCTATATCAAACATGTTCTGGCAGTAGATCGCCATCCACGCCGTGCCATCCGCCTGGTCGAGGTGTCCTCCTTGCGGGAGCGGTGCACTGCGATCGAACACCCCAATATTATCCAGGCCCAAAAATCCTCCCGCGAACACGTTCCGTCCCTCAGGGTCTTTGCGGTTGACCCACCAGTTAAAATTGAGCATCAGGCTCTGAAACGACCGCTCCAGAAAGCGAATGTCGGGCCGGCCCAGGTCTCTTTCCATGTTGTAAAGAAACAGCGTGGCCCATGCGTGCACCGGAGGATTCACATCGCTGAAATTCCATTCATAGGCTGGGATCTGCCCACTGGGATGCGAGTACAGAGTCCGCAGCATGAGCAGAAGCTGCTCCTTGGCAAAGTCGAAGTCCACCATCGATAGCGCGGCCGTGTGGAACGCCAGATCCCATGCGGCATACCAGGGGTACTCCCACTTGTCGGGCATGGAGATTACGTCGCTGTTCAGCATATGGAACCACTCCATATTGCGCGTCGTTCGATTTGACGCACCCACCATCGGATGCGCCTTGTGCTCCTCGAGCCAGCGGTCCAGGTCGAAATAGTAGTACTGCTTGCCCCAAAGCATTCCCGCAAGCGCCTGGCGATAAACGCGACGTTCATCCTCGTTCAGCGAATGCGGAGCGATCCGGTTATAGAACTCGTCGGCGTCCGCAAGGCGGGCGGCGAGGATCGCGTCAAACTGGTCGAACGGCTGAGCGGGTGGTTTTTCACTTAATCGCAGGCGCACGGCCTTGCTGCCTCCGGCGGGCACTTCGAGGAGGTAATGCGCGGCGGCTTTCGTCCCGGTCTTGGCTCGATTCACGGCTTCCCGCACGCCCGAGATGACGTAGCTGTGAAAGGCGTCCTTCACATAAGGCGAAGAATTGGCTTGGCCCCACAAGCGGGCGGCGTTGGATTCGTTTTCCGTAAACAGCAATTCCGGATTTCCTTCGCAGCTTAGGGTCCTAGCACCCAGCCTTTCGTGGGAAGCGAGAACTGCTCTCTCGCCGACTTGACGGAGGGTAGGCTTGGCGGCGTTGCCGTCCCACGACCAGGTATTCCGAAACCACAATGTCGGAAGCAGACGAAGTTCCGCTGTCTCAGGTCCCCGGTTGTGAACGGTGATGCGGACGAGTATGTCTTCCGGATCGGCCTTCGCATACTCGACAAGCACATCGAAATACCGGTCGCCATCAAACGCTCCGGTATCGAGGAGTTCGTACTCCATCTCTTGCCGAGACCGCCGCCGGTTCGTTTCGAGCAGGTCGCGATAGGGAAATTCCTGCTGCGGGTACTTGTAGAGATACTTCATATAGGAGTGTGTCGGTGTACTGTCAAGATAGAAGTAGTATTCCTTGACATCCTCGCCGTGATTGCCTTCGCTGTTGGTCAGACCGAACAAACGTTCTTTTAGGATTGGATCTCGGCCGTTCCACAGGGCAAGCGCAAAACACAGTTGCTGGTTGTCATCGGAGATGCCGGCCAGCCCGTCCTCACCCCACCGATAGGTGCGGGAGCGTGCCTGCTCATGCGTGAAATAGTTCCACGCGTTCCCGTCCTGGCTGTAGTCTTCGCGAACCGTGCCCCACTGTCTCTCGCTGAGATACGGTCCCCATTTCTTCCACGGGATACCTGCCTCTCGCGCCGCGTTCAGCCGCTTCTGCTCGTTCGTCTCGACGTAATCGTCAGAAGACTTCTGGCTGGGGTTCATTGGTTTTTTCCCTTCCGTTTCGCTGCGCAGGAACTAGAGGAAACTGCGGGTTTTTGGGCGGGGACAGCCCTGAAGCCGGAGAATAATCCAATGTTGTGCTATCTGACAAGAGACAATGTGCGTCCGTTCTCCCGGGCCGAGTGGCTACCGCCCCCACGATGATTTTGCTCTCGACAGGCCAGTAACGGGACCTCGGGGCGTGACGAGACTGGCCGACCACGCATCGAAATCGGCAGGCCGCTCGGCTGGCGGCAACTACTAGGACGAGGTGATCCAATGACAGGGTATGGCGGAAAAGAACTGGCAGAGGCGTTTCGCACTGTGCGCAAAAACACCATCCAAATTGCCGAGGACATTCCGGAGGCCAAATATAGTTTCGAGGCTGCTCCGGAAGTGCGCTCGGTAGGGCGGATGCTGACGCACGTTGCCATTTCCACACGGATCTGGGAAGAGGTCCACAAGAAGCGGCTCACTTCGCTCGCGGACTTCGATTTTCTAGGGGCGATCGACCGCTTCAATGCGGAGGAGAGCAAGCCTAGAACGAAAGCTGAAATCGTTGCGTTGCTGCGGTCCGAGGGCGGGAATTTCGCAGCCTGGTTGGAAACCCTGACGCCAGAAGTGCTCGCCGAGACGGTGACCGAGCCCGACGGGAAGACGTCGAAGTCTCGCTTCGAGAGACTTCTGGGCGCGAAGGAGCACGAGATGCACCACCGAGGTCAGTTGATGCTGATCGAGCGGCAGCTCGGAATCGTGCCGCACCTGACCCGACAATTCAACGAGCGCATCGCGCAAGTGCGCGCGGCCCGCGCTTGATGGCTCGACCACGAGACCACCGACCACGAATCGAAAGAGCCCATTTGCCAAATCCGGAATCAGCGGGCGGTCGTACGGCCGACGGCCGCCTTGCTGAGGAAGGCCCGGAACGCAACTGCGACGCGAGCCGGCAGATCGCTAACGGCCTTCTTGTCTAGCAGGTCGTGACCGGTTCCGTCCGCTTCGAGAAGCGCGTGTGGTCCGGGAATCAGCTCGAGCGCGGATTGCATTTCCGCGATCGTGCCGAAGGGGTCGCGAGTGCCATGAACAAAGAGGCAAGGCTTCCTTAGGTTCGGAAAATGGGTGGTGCGAAGCTCGGCTGGTTTTCGCGGCGGATGAAGCGGGTAGGAGAGAAGCAGCAAGCCTTCAACGAGCTCCGGCTCTTCGGCCACCAAAATGGTGGACTGGCGTCCGCCGTAGGAATGCCCACCGAGAAACAAGTGCCCGCCGGTTTTCTCTCTCATGATGGAGACGGCCCGGCGAAGACCTTCGCGGTCTCGTTCAGCGCTGCCTGGACGAGGTGGTCCCTGCGGGCGCGCGGAGCGAAACGGCAGGTCGAAGCGCAATACCGTGAAGCCGGATGTGGCGAGCGCCGAGGACACTTCCACCAGCAGCTTGGCCTGGCAATTTGAGCCCGCGCCGTGAGTGAGCACGATAGCGCTTCCGTTGGACTCAGCCGGCAGGTCGAGGAACCCGCGGATGACGGGAACACGGTCGAGGTCGGCGAACGGTGTGACCATGAGAAAACCCTAGAAGTTTAGAGAGGAAGATCAATCGCGTCAACGCTTCTGACCTGCTGGCGGCTTACAGGATCTTCTTGCCGAGGCCCGAGAGGACAAGTTCCACACCGAGCAGTGCCGTTCGGTTGTGCTCGTCGATGACCGGGTTGATCTCGACAATTTCCATGGACACCATGGTTTCGCTGTCCGCGATCATTTCCATGGCGAGATGCGCTTCGCGATAGGTGACACCGCCGCGGACGGGCGTACCGACTCCGGGCGCGTCGCTAGGATCGACAAAATCCATATCGAGGCTGACAACGACTCCGTCGGTGTCGTCCATCGCATACTTCAACGCGTCGGACATGACTTCACGCATTCCCCGTTCGTCGATTTCGCGCATGGTGAACGCTTTCACGCCTAGCTTCTTGATGAACTTCTTTTCGTGCGAGTCCAGGTCGCGCACGCCGACCAAGGCCACGTTTTGCGGCTCAATTTTGGGCTTGTAGCCGAATAAATCGTAAAGTTCCTCGGTGCCGTAGCCCATGAGAGCGGAAAGCGGCATGCCGTGAACGTTGCCGGACGGTGAGGTTTCCGGCGTGTTCATATCGCTGTGCGCGTCCAGCCAGATGCAGCCGATGCTTTTCTTCTCCTTGCGAAAGTGGGCGCCAACGCCGCTGACCGATCCTACCGCGATGGAATGGTCTCCCCCAAGAACCAGCGGCATATACCCGTCCTCCAGCGATTTTTGCACCTCCGTTCCCAAGTCCTTGCAGGCATCGGCGATTTCCTCGATGTATTTGGCGCGCTTCTCGCCGTAGGGCATTTCTTCCGGCTGTTTCACGGAGAGGTTGCCGATGTCTTCAACCTGGTGGCCCAACTGCTTGATGCGTGCCTGCAATCCCGCAACCCGCAGTGCTGAAGGACCCATGTCGACCCCGCGCCGGCTGGCGCCAAGGTCCATGGGTACACCGATAATGCGGATCTTCTGAGGCATGAAGGGCTCCGTGACTGTTGACCAGAGACGGCTGAAACCCGAGCAAGCGGTTACGAGCGACCGGTGTCATTCCGAACCAAGCGAAGAATCCCGCTTCGCGAAAAGTGACAGAGTGGGATTCCTCAGGCCAAAAAGCGGCCTTCGGAAAGACATGCTTGGCTTTAGGCGCTACTGCGAAAAATCGGCGGTGCTCGAGACCTACCGGTTCTAAGGATATACCCGGTAAATCATCCGGGGGAAGGGGATCACCTCGCGAATATGCTCGGTGCCGCAAATCCAAGCGACGGTGCGCTCAAGACCGAGGCCAAACCCGGAGTGAGGGACGCTGCCATAGCGGCGTAGATCGAGGTACCACTGGAACGAGTCTTCCGGCAGATGATTTTCCCTCAAGCGCTTCAGCAGCAGATCGTAGTCGTGAATACGCTGACTGCCGCCGATAATCTCGCCGTAGCCCTCAGGCGCCAGCATGTCGAACGACAGCGCCAGGTCCGGGCGTTCCGCGTCGGGCTGCATGTAGAACGCTTTGATGGCCGCCGGGTAGTGATGAATGATCACCGGCCGCTCGAAGCTGTTCGAAATGATGGTTTCCTCGTCGCCACCGAAATCGTCGCCAAACCTTGCGGGGTTGCCACGTTTCTCTAGGAGACCAATCGCTTCCTCGTAGGTGATGCGCGGGAAAGGAGGCTTGATGTTTTCGAGTTTCTCGATATCGCGCTTGAGTGTCTCGAGTTCGCTTGACCTGTTTTTTACCACACCCTGCACAATGGCGCTGACCAGGCCTTCGCCGAGGTCCATCATGTCGGCTAGCTCGGCATAAGCCGCCTCAGGTTCGAGCATCCAGAATTCCGTCAGGTGGCGGCGGGTCTTGGACTTCTCCGCGCGAAAGGTCGGTCCGAACGTGTAGACCTTGCCGAGAGCCATGGCGGTTGCTTCGATGTAGAGTTGGCCACTCTGCGTGAGGTAGGCCTTCTGTTCGTCGATGTAATTGACTTCGAAGAGCGTGCTCGTGCCTTCGCAAGCCGCTGGCGTAAACATGGGCGCGTCGGTGAGCGTGTAGCCCTGGCCGTCCATGTAGTCCCGCGCGGCGCGAATCGCTTCGGCGCGGATACGCAGAATGGCAGCTTGACGCGGCGTGCGGATCCACAGGTGGCGCTGATCGAGCAGGAAATCGACACCATGCTCCTTGAGCTGAATAGGAAAAGGCGTGCTTTCGGAAACTTTTTGGACGATCTCAATCTTGCTGACGCCGATTTCATAGCCGCCGGGCGCTCGCTGCTCCGCGCGAATTTTGCCGCTGACGATGACGCTCGATTCCTGGGTGAGCCCCTTCAGTGCTGCGAAAGCTTCCGGTGTCTCCTTCAGCGAGCACACGCCCTGGATGATGCCGGTGCCATCGCGGAAAATAGGGAACAGCAGCTTGCCGGATTCACGCTGGTTGTATAACCAGCCTTTGATCGTTACTTCCTGCCCGTCGTATTTGCCTGCCTGTGCAATCGTGATGGTGGTCATAGGGAGTTTTATTGGTAGGGAATCAGCCAAGTAGTTTAACAAAGATCAGCCGCACGCGACGGATCCGAGAGCACTCGGACTCCTGGGGCTTTTGGGTACAAGGTGTTGAGCCGCGGTGGTCAGAAACTCGCGCGAAGTATTACTTGGTCCTCTTCCGAGTGCGCCGGGAATGCCGCACACCTTACCGCCGCGATCCGGTTTGCTTCGGCGCATTACAACGAGCAGTCGTCCTGATGAGCGATAATTGCTGACTGCCCGTGCCCACCGCCAGCGAAGAGGAATCCTGACCGCTTGAAATTCTTGGCGCGCGACGCGACGATCCTGTCAATCTGACGCGAGCTGCGCTTGTCGGTGCACGAATGTTCCGGGTCTAGGTGGGTTGATGCGATGTTTCTTCGAGGCGGTCGAGGGACTTTGCGGCGGCGGTGATTTGGTCCGCGACGCTCGGGGCGTCCGGGCCGGTCTTTTCCTTCACTTCCAGCGTGAGAGGCAAATCGCCAACCGCCGTGGAGCGCAAGAGCTTCAGAGCGGCGGCCCAGTCGATGGAGCCGTCGTACGGCCGCAGATGCTCGTCCTTTTCACCGTGATTGTCGTGGATGTGCGCGCCGGCGATCAGCTCGCGCAAGGGCTCGAAGCTTTTCTCGATGCGTTCAGTCTTTGGGCCATCACCCAGATGGGCATGACCGACATCGAAATTGATGCGCAGCCCGGTCAGCCGGGTTTCGTCGATAAACGACCGAAGGTAGGAAGGCTCGCCCATCTCCGCGTTGGTGTTCTCGACGCAAATGGTCACGCCGGCATGGCGAGCGTGCAGCGTCAAATGCTCGAGCGAACTGAACGCAGCATCGCGCTTGCGCGGGTCGGCCGTTTCGCGAGCGCCGCCCATGTGCAAAATCATTCTGGAGAAGGGGAGAATCTCGGCAACGTCGATGACGCGTTTCAGCTCATCCATGGCCTCAATGCGGCGCACGCGTTCCACCTCAGTGACGGAGAGAGGGCTGCCACCTTCCCGGTTTACGCTGAGATCACGACTGGTCGGAGCGTGCAGTGAATTAAGCCGAAGACGGTTGTCGGCGAGCGCTTGGGCCATAGTGCGGACTTCGACATTGGTCGCGTAATCAAAATGACTGCGAGCCGCGAAGATTTCAACGGCCTGGAAACCGGCATGGTGGATTTGTGCCAGCAATTCCGGCGTGAGCTTCTTCGAAACAAAAAGATAGGTCGAGAGAATTCTCTGCATAACGTATCAGTCTAACGGCTGGAAGCGAGATGCCAGCAAAAAAGCAAGGCGGAAGAATCAGTTGGTTAATAGCCTGCGGAAGCACCGTTATCGCGCGGGTCAGCGGCGCCGCAGCGCTCGCCGGTCTTGACGTCGATGCCGATGGCGTTAACCAAGCCAATGTGGCCGCGCCGTTTTACCTGGTAGCCTCGCTCCTTCATTTGCTCTTCCATTTCGGCCGAAAAGAGCTTTTCCATTCCGATTTGATCCGGCAACCATTGGTGGTGGAAACGTGGGGCGTTGATCGCCGACTGCGCATCCATGCCGAGGCGCATCCAGTTCAAAACGCTTAGGAGTGTCGCGGAAATGATGGTGGGCCCTCCGGGGGAGCCCGTGACAAAGCTGAGCTGCCCGTCACGCAACACAATTGTCGGGGTCATCGAACTCAACGGGCGCTTGCCAGGCGCGATGGTATTGGCCTCGGACTGGATCAGCCCAAAGAGCGCGTTGGGAACGCCAGGCTGAGTGGTGAAATCGTCCATCTCGTCGTTGAGCAGAAATCCCGCGGAAGAAGTGACATGCGAGCCGTAGCTGTCGTTCAGCGTGGTCGTGCTGGCCACGGCGTTGCCCGCAGCGTCCACCACCGAAAAGTGCGTGGTGTGCGGGCCCTCGCCAAGGCTGATCACCGTGTTTGGAGCAACGCTGGCGCTTACTCCGGACGTACACACGTGTGGATTGCCGGCGTGAATCTCCTTACTGGAACTTGCGCGGAGGGGGTCAATCGTGGCCACAAGTTCTTTCGCGTAGCACGGACTCGTCAGGCCGGCGACCGGTACATTGGAAAAGTCCGGATCGGCGAGAAACGCGGCGCGGTCAGCGAAGACGCGCCGCATGACTTCCACAACCATGTGAACACTTTGCGGGTCGTCCCAGCCCTTCAACGGGACGTCTTGCAACATGTTCAGCGCTTGGATCACCGCTACTCCGCCCGAACTCGGCGGCGGGGACGAGAGAACTTCCCAGCGGTGTCCCTCCAGGGCGTAATTGGCGCGAAGCACCGCCCGAATTTTGGGCTGGTAGTGAGCCAGGTCGTCGAGGGTAATGAGACCCCCTAGCGCGGCCATATCCCCGGCCAGCAGGCGCGCGGTTTGGCCTTGATAAAATTCGGCCGGACCGTTCTTGGCGATGCGTTTCAGTGTGGCGGCGAGCTCGGGTTGGCGGAGCGTGTCCCCCGCGCGGTACAACCTTCCATCATTCAGGAAAATGCGGCTGCTCATCGAGAAACGCTGTAGCCCGGGCCGCTCCTCGGCGAATTCGCGTGCGAGTTTCTCGCTGATTGGAAACCCCTGCTCGGCGAGCCGGATAGCCGGGGACATGACAACCGAGAGGTTCATCGTGCCGTGCGTTTTAAGGACCAGCGCAAGCCCCGCGACCGTGCCTGGGACCGCGACCGAACGGTAGCCGATGGTTGAGGCAGCGTTGTCCAGCTTTCCGTCTGGGCCGACGTACATGTCGCGGGTCGCCTTGCCTGGTGCCACTTCGCGGTAGTCGAAGAAGTTGGTCGTGCCATTCGCAAGGTGCACGAGCATGAAACCGCCGCCACCAATGTTTCCGGCGGCAGGCTCCACCACGGCCAAGGCAAAAGCGGTGGCCACGGCCGCGTCAACGGCGTTGCCACCGCGCTTCAGGATTTCGACGCCAGCCTCTGAGGCGAGCAATTCGTCGCTGGCCACCATGCCGTGAGCGCTCCGAACCGGCTCGCGCGGCCATTCCTTCGGAATATCCGGGCGATCGCGAAACTCAGCGGCAGCCTGCGCGGCAGCGCCCAACGGCAAAGCCAAGTTTGCGCAAAACAAAACCAGGGTCAGAAAGGATTTGAGTGGCATCGGGAACGAAAAAACAGTATGCGGCGATTCAGCGGGCAGCGTCAAGAGAAGCAGCACTCGGTACCTAGCAGGTCCGTTCCCGGTTTGCCGGCCAAAGTGGATTTGTGTTGCCCCGAGGAAGTGGCCGGTACAATCCGACTACCTCAGAGCGTGAAGTTTCCGAATGAACAACGATGTCTTTTTTTTTTCTCTTCCGGAGCACCTTCGGGCCTTTTCTCCTGTCCGCTGACGACAAGACGAGTGTCGGGGCAGGGCGCAAAGAACTGAATCTTGCTCGCGGAGGAATGGGAATGTGATGTGAGCGAGCCGTGCGGCTCGCCAGCAAGGAAGCTATTCTTCGAGGAATTCGACTTCAGCGGGGCCGGGAAGCAAGCCGGCGGCCGTGCCGCGTTCGATCAGTTCGCGCACGGCTTTCTTGCCCTTTTCCCCATAACCGAGCGTCCACTTGTTCACATACATGCCCACAAATTTGTCGGCGAGGTCCGCGTCCATCTCGCGTGCGAACTGCATGGCGTAATTCAAAGCCTCTTCGCGGTGCTCCAGGCCGTAAGCGACGCTGTCCCGAATGGTCCTGGCGACAAGCCTGCCGAGGTCGGCGCCCAACGCCCGGCGCACGGCATTCCCGCCGAGTGGAAGCGGCAGCTTCGTCAATTCCTGCCACCAGATTCCTAGGTCGATGACCCGGTGTAATCCCAACTGGGGGAAGAACAGCTGACCTTCGTGAATGAGAAGGCCGGCCTCCACCACCTCGTTGCGAACCGCCTCAATCACTTTGTCGAAGGGCATTACGACGGGCTCAAAGTCCGCTTCGAAAAGCCTTAGGGTGAGATAAGCCGAGGTCTTCAGGCCAGGAACGCCAATGCGCTTGCCCTTCAGTTCCTGGGGCTTCAGCGCGTTGGTCGCAACCACAATGGGCCCGTAGCCCTCCCCAAAGCTTGCGCCGCAATCGAGCAAAACGTACCTGTCGCGCAAAGAGGGATAAGCAGCGAAACTCAGGGCAGTTACGTCGTAGGTCTCCCTCAGGGCGGCTTCGTTCAGCGACTGAATATCGGAGAGAATGTGCGTGTATTTGTAACCCGGAGTAGCCAGCTTGTGGGTAGCCAGCGCATAAAACATGAAAGCGTCGTCTGAATCAGGAGAGTGCGCCAGCTTGATTTCGCGGGGCTCTCTTTCCGTTCGGGATGCCGTTTGGTTTCCAGCCATGCGCGGTTTGAGTCCTCTGCCCTAGTCCTCCTGAACGCAGAGACTGCTGCCCCGTCGTACGACCCTCGGGGACGGGAGCGAAGAGGTCGTGCGAGTAAGGGACGTGCGTGGCTTTCGGCCGGGCCTGCCTTGGCAGGAAGAAGCCTAACATACGCGGGTTCCGAGGACAATCGCGGCAACCTTCACGACAACCCACAGTCGCATCGCCACAACCTCAGGTCCGAGACCCTCAGACGGCCGAGACCAGGTGGGCGATGGCGTCGTCAAAGCTCACTCTGCCATCCAGATAGGGTTGCCAATACAGAACTAGCAGCAGGTGGTAGTCCTCCCACCCGCGCTGCGAGAGGATGTCGCTAAGTGCGTAGGGAACCAGGTTCGGTTGCGGCGGCTTCGCCGAAGGGGGCGTGTCTCCTCCTCCCTTTGCTGGCGGAGAATCCTTAGTCAGGGGACGAAGCACTTCGCCCGTGGTATAGAAAATCAAGGCATGCCAGAGGTTGCGGGGAATGGGCTTATCGCGCTGCTTGCATTCGCGCGTGATAGCAATTTCTACGGGCCTCGCGATATCGTGGGAAGCCTCATGGAATAGGACCTCTAGCGCTTCGGTTCCCTGATTGCGGGGATCGGTGCTCGAGATCGTCACACGCAAGGGATCAAGCGTCGTGTACGCGCCCGCGGCATTCGCGAAGGCGCTCACCTCCACGCGAATCTTGTCCTTGGGCCAGCTCGTCTGGTAGATGTCCGCGAGCTTCTGAGACAAGCCGACACCCTGCTCACGCACAAGTGGCGCCACGCGCGTTACCCAGCGGCGATTCGCCCGATCCTGGTCCGGCCACCAGTGCGACCGGTACACCGGCGCCGCGGCCTCGAGAATGGGTCCAATGTCCCCCGGCAGCCCCGCATCACAGGAGCGTTTCTTTTTTCCGGTCAGTTCATCGCAATCCTCAAAGTCGCCGAGCTGGTTCTTCAGCAGCACCAGGTCCAGATTCACCGCCAGGTCCTTTTGTGCATATTCGGCCGAGTAGTAGGCCATGGCCCTGTCCCAGGCTCTTTGTTCCGCGGCTGAAAGAGAAGGCGCGGAGCCTGGTGAAGGCTTCAACACAGGACCCGTAGGTTTGGCGTTGCCGTCACGGGAATTGCGCGCAACGCGAGTCCTGGCTTCGTGATAGAGAAAGTGGTGAAGATTCACCCAGAAGCCGCTGTGAAACTCGAACACGGGTAGCGGTCCATAGCCGGATTCGACTTCCTGCGCCCGGCCAGGCGGCACCATTGCGGCCAGAATCATGCACAGAAAAGCGATGCGCAGATGTACCGTGAGGGTCAGGGGCATATGCAAGGTCGCCATGTTAGCCTAACTTCGGCTTCTCTCAAATTCTCTCTAATTTGCCGACGTTCAAAGGGCGTAGGGCGTGATTCCAAGCGCCGCGAGTAAAACGACGGGGCTCAATGAGGAAAGAAAGGAGAAACCTGGTTGAGCTGCGGAGACTATTCCACCTATTCCACCTTTGGATCCGACAGGCTGCCGACTGCGCCCTGGTGGTCGCCCGCGTGTAGTACTCCGCTCGAGTCGCGGAAAAAGGAGCGCATACCCGTTCGTCCGTACTCGGCTGGAATTGCGGCAAGCTCATACTTTGCGGGGGCACCGGAGGTCGTCGCGCCGACGATGACGTAGCGGAACGAGTAGCCATCCTTGCGGCCAGCGGCGAGCTGATCACTGACGAGCCCCGCTTTGGCTGCTTGAGTCGGGGCCCTTCCGGAAGGTCCAAGCGCCGCCAGCGAATCGGGCAGACGAGTAAACGTAACGCGATATTTCTCGATAGCGTCCGCGAGCTCCATGATGGACGCGATAGCGGATTTTTCATTGACTTGAATTTCCGCGCGATCCCATTCTTCGCCGAGCGTAGGGAGGTCGAGCAAGAGCAAACCGAGCGAAAGCAGCTTCCATTGGCCGCTTTCCCGTACTAATCCCATGGTGATGCGGCGGGTGTTGGCATCGGCGGTATCGGTCGCATCCTTAGCGACGAGGGGTAAGTAGGCGAGATTGTCGCGCACTTCGGGCTTGCCAATTTGCATCTGGGTTGTCATTTCCGGGGTTTCGCAAAACACCGTCAAAACACCTGACGCATCGCCCGAGGAGCGCGGCTTTCCGGCCTTGTCGAGCAGTACAAAGCGCTTCAGGAAAGTGGCTTGAGCCGCGGGAGTCATTCGCCGGAAGGCGTCAGCGTTGCGAGCTGTCAACTTGTCGGAAAAATGGTTCGAATCCTGTGCGCACGCTGCGGTCAAGACCTCCTGAAGTACGGTCGCAGGATCGTTGGCTTTTGGAGCCTGCGCTGCACAAAGCCTTACGCTAGCAACGAACCAGCCAAGAAGCACGGTACCGCCGACACACGCCTGAAAAACGATCTTCAATCTCAACACTTGCTCTTAATCCTTCGCCTCTTGCAGAATGGCCGCGAGGTTTTGCGTAAACGCCGAGCGAGGCATTACGTCCGTGGCGCCGGCGGCGCGGGCCTGGGCCGCCAGTTCCGTCTGCACATGCGACAGGAACGCCACTACCCGCAACTCCCTCTGGGTTGCGCGCACCCGGGCCAGGGTTGCCACCGGCTGGCTCTTGGCGTTCAGGTCGATGACCACGAGTTTTGTGGGAGGTTCGAGCATGCCCGCCAGAACGTCACCATTCGCCGCCACCTTGAATTCCAAGCCCAGGTGCTTGGCCGTTTCCGCCACCTTCATTTGAAAAAACAAGTCGTCCATTAATGCAACCACGCGTCCCATTTCGCGATCTCCCTTCCTCGAAATCTTACAGGATTCCCCGCACCGGGGCTTTGCCTCGGCGTTTAGTGGGATTACAATCAGCCCTGCCTGCATGAGGTCCCAGATGCAACGCCCTTCTCCTGCCCCGATTCAGGCTCCTGTTTCGATGCTCGAAAAGACCCCAGGTCTGCTCGAGCTGTTGCTGCGCGACGTGTCCGCCGAGGTCCTGCAGTGGAAGCCAGCGGCAGACCGCTGGTCGATCACCGAAGTGCTCGCCCACCTGCTGATGATCGAACAATTGTACGAGCAGCGCGCGCGCCGCATCGTAATCGAGGAATCTCCGGCGCTCCCAAGGTACGCACCTCCGGCGGAGTCCGAAGTCCCGAAAAAGCCGGCGCGGCAATACTTGGAAGAATTGGTGGCCCTGCGCCGCGCCTTTGTCTTTTTTCTCCATGCGGTGCCCTCCGCCGCCGGGGCCCGCACCGGAATTCACCCCGAGATGGGCACAATTACACTTTCGCAGATGTTGCATGAGCTTGCCAATCATGACCTCGGTCATATCCGCCAGGTTGCCGAACTTTATCGCGCGTACTGCTTTTACCCGCACGCCGGACCATTCCGCAAGTATTCCCAACCCAAGCCATGACGGCTCCGGAGGACGCGCGCCTTCGCACAACCGGTGCACTCGAGATCACTCTCTACACGCGCCCGGGATGCCATCTCTGCGAAGAAGCAAAGGCCGCCATCGAGCCTTTAGTCCAGGAGTTTGGCGCGCGTTTGCGTGAAGTGAATATCGACGAGGATCGCGATCTCACCGACCGTTACGGCTGGGACATTCCGGTGCTCTTTGTCGGGACGCGCAAGGTTGCCAAGCATCGCGTCAATCTCGAACAATTTCGGAGGTGCTTAGAGGAAGCGCGCAAGAAAAGCAACGCTTAGTCGCACCGGGAAACCCGACTCAGTGGCCGTTCCCCGGTTCATGTGCCCCCACGGTTTTGTCGGGCACATCGCCTTCGCGTCCCCTGACGCGATCGTAAACGCTCAACTGACTGACCGAGCCGAGGGCCTCGTTGTAGAATGTTGGCACGCCGAGCGCGGTGCGCAGCTCTTCGTTGAACTTACGCAGATTCAAGAGTTGCTCGGCCCTGGCCGGCACCTTGACGCCTTCATCGCTCAGGAGAAATTTCTGGTAGCCGGCATCCCACAGGCGTGTGAACTGCCCGTTGAGCATGATGCTAGGCAAAATCGTCATTTGGAAGCGGCCGTCGGGATTCTGCCGGAATTCTGCGCCCGAGCCGTACTTTTCTACGCGAACAACCCCGCGCGTGCTGCCGACGGAAAAGCCCAGCGACGCCAGGGTGTCCATGGCCTTCTTCTCAAAACGTTCGTCGACATTCCACATAGCGCTCCAAGAGTACGATTCGCGGGTTCGTCTGTAAAGTGCCGCCCGGGACTTGGGGCGGGTGCTGCCCGCCCGGGCGGCTTTCCTCAGAGTGCACCGCCGCGTAAAATGGCATCAGCACCGGGGAAACTTGCGATGCCCACGAAACAAAAGCCGTTGACCGGCCACGCGCCGCCAGCGAGCCTGACCAATGAAGAGATTCTCCGCTACAGCCGGCACCTGATCATGCCCGAGGTTGGCATGGAGGGCCAACTCAAGCTGAAAGCGGCCAAGGTGCTGCTGATTGGCACGGGTGGCCTCGGAGCGCCCCTTGGCCTGTACCTGACGGCTGCCGGGGTTGGAAACATCGGCCTGGTCGATTTTGATGTCGTGGACTACACCAACCTCCAGCGTCAGGTCACCTTTGGCACCGGCGACGTCGGCAGGCCAAAAACCGAGGCTGCGCGCGCCCGGCTGTCAAATCTGAATCCCGACGTGAACATCACGACCTACGAAACCAGGCTCACGAGCGAAAACGCCCTGGAATTGTTCAAGGATTACGACGTGATCGTCGATGGCACCGACAATTTTCCCACGCGCTACCTTGTGAACGATGCCTGCCTGCTGCTCGGCAAGCCCAACGTTTACGGTTCGATCTTCCGGTTTGAAGGGCAAGTCACGGTCTTCGGCATGCCCGACGGCCCGTGCTACCGATGCCTTTATCCCGAGCCACCTCCGCCGGGCCTTGTGCCTTCCTGCGCGGAAGGTGGAGTATTAGGCGTGCTTCCGGGCATTGTTGGGTCGCTTCAGGCCCTCGAAGCAATCAAACTGATTCTCGGGCGCGGCGATTTGCTCGCTGGCCGCCTTGTGCTCTTCGACGCACTCGCCCTGAAATTCCGCGAACTGAAGCTTCGCAAGAATTCCGATTGTCCGATCTGCGGTGTCCATCCTAAGATTCAGCAGCTCATCGACTACAACGAATTCTGCGGAATCCGCGGCGAAGAGGAGCCGGAAAGCGACCTGCACGTCCCGGAAATGACCGCCCGCGAATTGAAACAACGACTCGAACAGGGCGATGACCTTTTCATTCTGGATGTGCGCGAGCCGCACGAATATCAGATCTGCAACCTCAAGGGCCACCTGATCCCCCTGGGGGAACTGCCTCACCGCGTCCACGAACTGGATTCCTCCCACGAAATCGTTGCGCACTGCCGCAGCGGAACGCGTTCCGCGCGAGCCGTGGATTTTCTTCGCAAAGCCGGTTTTCGCAAGATCTACAATTTGCGCGGTGGCATTCTCTCCTGGTCCACCGAAGTCGATCCCACGGTCGCGCGTTACTGACACATTCTGTATCAACGGAGTGAAGGAGGTGACCCTTTCGTCGTCGCGTCCTTGTTTTTCGCTTCCGCTGCCGTTATCTTGGAGTTGCCTTGCGCGCCCTCATGGTCTTGGCCAAATCTCGGAGGACCTGTGGCTGGAACTAAGGTAACCGTTTTCAACAACGGCCCTCTTCGCATCGAAGGGGATTTTGAGCTGGTCGACCAGGAGGGCAAGCACTTCGGGCTTGGCGGCCGCACCTCCATCACGCTTTGTCGTTGCGGGCTTTCTGGGAACGAGCCTTTTTGCGATGGCACCCACAAGCGCCAGAACTTTGTCAGCCCAATAGCGGCCCGCGATCTCCCGGCCCTCCCAAAGGCCTGAGGCCCAGCGATACGCAAACCTCGAGACCGTGAGACAGTCTCAAGTTGAGACCCCGTGCGACTCTGCGCCGGTTTTGTCTCAATACCTGCTAACTCTCTCGATACAAATGCTATAGAGTCTCAAAAGAGAAAGCTGAGGCTTCGTTTCTCGTCTCGCAGCTGTCTCAACTGGAACATCGCTTCCCTCACCGCAAGAATAAGTTATTTTCGTGCAATAGCTTGCAGTGCGCGTTTTCAATGCGGGAAAGGGCATGGACGTGCTATTCCCCCGTCTTGACGGCTTTTCTACGGCTTTTGGGGGTTGCTTTGGGAGATTGGGTGAAAATCACGGGTTTTCTCCGCAAGGAGCGAGGCTACCAGCCAGCGATTGCTTACGGCTTAATCGTGGCCCTCTTCCTTGGACTCGTCTTTTACTCCCGCTATGCCCTGGTGGCGACAGCGCCCAGCACCTACCTCTACCTCGAGGTGGGCGGCTCCCTCCTCAGCTTTTGTTATGCGGCGAACGCCCTCGTGCGCTTCCGCGGGACCCACGATCGGACCGCGTTTATTCTCGCATTTGGTTTTGTGCTCTCGGGCATGATCGAGACGGTCGGCTACTTCAGCCTCAATGAATTGATCCGCACCGGACACGTGGCCCTTTCTCACGTGCCAATGGGATGGATGGTCGGACGCACGCTCCTGGCGGTATTGCTGCTCGCCGCGCTGGCCGTCGAGCGCTTTCTTCCGACCTCCAGGCAGCCGAGCCGCGAAACAGCGGGAGCCCTTTTCGTCGTGGCCGCCGCCACCTATGTCACCAGTGCGGCTTTTATTGCAGCCCCGGCCACGCCGGTCGCAGAATACGGCGCCCTGTTTTCGCGACCGTGGGAACTTCTTCCCGGCGGGCTGTTCGCCCTCGCGGCGATCTTTTTCTACCGGCGATTTCGTGCAGAAAAGAAAGCGGATGGCGACTCGTCACTGTACGACTATTCGTTGTTTCTCGTCGCTTTGCTCAATATGGCTTGCCACCTGGCAGCGCTGTTTTCGCGCCGCCTCTTCGACGGGCCTTTTTTCCTGGCCGAGCTCAGCAAGGTAGCCAGCTACACGATCATGCTCTGCGCCGCGTTGATTGATCAGGCGCGCCTGTTCGATCAGGTTCGCACTCTCGCGGTGAGTGACCCGCTCACGGGGCTGGCCAACTACCGCCGGCTCATCGCGGTGATTGAATCCGAACTCGACCGTTCGCGGCGGACCAACCGTCCGTTCAGCATCGTGCTGCTCGACATGGACGGGCTCAAAGTCATTAATGATCGCTACGGACATCTTGTTGGCAGCCGCGCTCTCGTGCGCCTGGGCAAGATCCTGCGGAATCACTCGCGCGCCATCGATACTCCCGCGCGCTACGGAGGCGATGAATTCGCCCTGGTTCTGCCCGAGGCGCCGAGAGAGATTGCCACGCGCGTCGCCACCCGTGTTCGCGAGCGCCTGGCGATGGAAACGGAAGAGCCCGCTCTTTCGGTAAGTGCGGGAATTGCGGCTTACCCCGAAGATGGCGACACCGCCGAGAAGCTCTTGGGTTCGGCCGACCGCGTGCTCTATCGCATGAAGCGCCGGGGCACCCCGATGAATTCCATCGCCCGAATCGCAGCGTGCCTGTGAGGAAGATGCCGATGCCTCAAAAGATCATCCGCGCCGCGCGACGCTCGGAACGCCGTGTTCCGATGGAGGTGCCCGTGGTGCTCGACGGTCACCGGCATCTGCCTGGCGCTGAATCGACGTTTACGGAAAACGTTAGCGCTAGGGGCGCACGCGTGCTCACCATCCGTCAGTGGGAGAGAAACGCGACCGTCTCGTTCGTATCGCGTTCTGGAGAGTTTCGTTCGAAGGCTCGAGTGGCTTATTGCCAATCCCTGCGTGGCGGTTTTGCCATTGGGGTGGAGTTTGTCGAGCCGCAAGGACGATGGGTGGTCGAATCTGCAAATTAGCTTGACGAATTTCGGCAAGCGGATAGGAGGGAACTGCTGGAATATTTCTTACGGAAGTTCAGTTACTTGCGCAAAGGGAAGCGCCGTGCGGGTCGAGAAGGAGCCGTTCGGCGCTTTTGCCTTTTTGCTGGGAAGGGCCCGCTCTGTTTTGCTCCGTAGACTAGGTGGTGACCGCTCTAGGGCGATTGCAGCACCTGCGCATAAACTCGGAGCGTGCTTTCGACCATGCGGTCGGCCGAAAAACGCTTCTTGATCTCCTCCCGTCCGGCTTCGCCCAGCTTTTTCTGCAACTGACGATCCAGCAACAGCCGTTCCATTGCAGCCGCGAATTGCTCCGGGTTTGGTTCGGCGACAATCGCGGTTCGGCCATCCTCGACCACTTCCGAGAGCGCTCCACGCACCGTGGATACAACCGGGAGCGCGTAGGCCATCGCGGTCTGAAGTGCCGTGCCCAGTCCTTCGAATTCCGATGGAAACAAAAAGGCATCCAAACCGGCATAAAAGTCGCGCATGTGGGTTTGAAAACCCGGCAGGATCACGATATCCCGCAAGTTCAGCCGCTCGACCAGCTCCTTGATCTCGCCTAGAGTCTCGCCTTTGCCGGTGAGCAGCAGCCGCGCTTGTGGGAATTTTCCACGAATTGCGCCAAGGGCCTCGACCAAATGCCGCTGGCCCTTCTCGGGCACAAAAGCGCCGGCACAGCCAAACAGGTATTCGCCGTCAGCAATCTGCCACTTTTTTCGCGCCACTTCCCGCTCCACGGGTGACGGCAACTCCGGGATTTCCACGCCTTCGTTGACAATGGAGATCCGCTCGGCAGGGACTCCTGCGTCGAGAAGAGTCTGCCGAACCTGCTCGCTATTGGCCACGAAGCGCGTCAGCGCACGGAAGCGCGAGTTCGAAACCCAATTCTTCTGAAGAGGGAACCCGATCCGGCGGGACAACAGCATTGGTAGCCGCTTGTGGGCGCCCGCCAGCCAGGCGGCGCTCAACGCGTGTGCTTCATTTACATGGACCAGGTCAAAGCGGCCCTCGGCGACCATTTTTCTGATTTGCGCTGCGCCGTACAAACGCCTCAATGATCTGCCGACGGTGTGAACGTAGACCCTCTCCTTCCGTGCGCGTTTGGCGAGCAACGAACCCCGCACGGCCAGCAGCTCTGCGCTGTGCCCGCGCTCGCACAGGCCCTTCAGGAGCAGAAGGGCCTGGCTTTGCCCTCCGCGCCACTCTCGGTCGAGGTCCACGAAGAGCGGTATCACGTGGCACCCTGACTTTTTGCGCGCTTCTCGGCTTCGACCAGTTCACCCAGCTTCTTGAATTTGAGCCACACGCCTCGCGCGGACATTTTTGCGATCAGGGCGCCGCGGTAGCCATCGAGAAAGCCGGCTCCCAGGAAGAAGTGCCGGACCCAGCTCCAGGGCGCCGCAACCCACATCGCGCCACGCCAACGGCGTTTCCCCTGTGAAAACATCTGCCGTGCCAGAGCGGTGGTATAGCGCTCGAGTTTTTCCTCGTGCTCGGCAAAATCGCTCATGGTGTAATGCAGCAGGTCTCCGCGCAGTCGCCCGGGCTGGCCGGCGAAGCGCAGCGCCTCGTGAACGGTCCCCGCGAAAGCCGCCTGGTCACGCCGGTACATGCGCCGCTGCCAGTCGGGATACCAGTGCGAATGATGAATCCACGCGCCCAAATACCAGGTCAACCGCGGCATTTCGTATACGCGGAACTCCGGTTTTCCGGCTTTCCATTCAATTACGGACTGCTTCAGTTCCCCACTGAGCTCTTCGTCGGCATCCAGCATGAAAATCCAATCATTGGAAGCCAGCGAAGCCGCGAAGTTCTTCTGCTCGGCGAAATTGGTAAACGCGCGCGGGAACACCTTGGCGCCAAATTCCCGTGCGACCTCACTGGTTCGATCCGTGCTGCCGCCGTCCACCACCACGACCTCGTCGGCGATGCCTTCGACAGACTTTAGCAGCCGCGGAAGATTCTCCTGCTCGTTTTGGGCGATGACGCAGACAGAGAGGCGGTTCATCGTTTTTGCGGAGTGGCCCTCAAGCCCGCGTGAGTATCTTACCCCCAGCAAGGGCGCGCACGTTCCGCGGCTCGGTGTCACCTGGGCTGAAAGGACACTCGGATGGTACTGCTTCCGGCGCGGAAGAAGTCGCCGTTGCGCAACATGGCCGCGCGCACCCGCTCTTCCGCAAAAAACGTTCCGTTGGTCGAATCAAGATCCTTCAGGTTGACCACCTGGTCCCGGACTTCGAGGACGCAGTGATGGCGGGAAATCTCGGGATCCTCGAGCGCGATGTCAGCACCCTTCCGGCCCAGCACGGTGCGCGGGTTCGCCAGGGTGAAGGACTTGCCCCGCTCCGGCCCGCTTTCCACGGTTAGGACCACGCTCACGCCAGCAGGAAGATTCAAGCTTTCGTCCGCGGGCGGAAGACGCAGGTTTTGTGTCGAAGCGTCCGCCCGGGCAAAGGACGGCATGGGGGAGATGACCACGGTTTCGTCGGTGCGCCGCTTCAGTTCGACAATGGTGGTCTTGTCGCACCGGGTGCAGCGAAACTGCACCTTGGCGTGCTTTGCCACGACCTCATCTTTCAGCAGATGTTGTTGGCCGCAATGGACGCATCCAGCCTGCATGTTTCTAAACTAGCACGTCTGTCGTCGTGGCGAGGTGTATTGACACCACTTTTGCAACAAGGGTTACCGCGCTTTGGGCGCCCTGGCGCCGCACTTATGTTACGATAAAGAATTGCATATCTGGCAGGAGACCGACTGTGGCTGAGCATATTTCGCGCAAGGAACTGAAGCAGGACAAAGTTCGGGAAACCTTTGAGCATGGCGCAGAAGCCGTTCTTTCCCACACCCGCCTGGCAGCAATCGCCCTTCTCGCCGTTATTGTGATCGCCGCGGGCTATCTCGGCTGGAGGTTTTACTCGACCCGCCAGAATGATCAGGCACAAGTGGCGTTCGACGAGGCCGTAAAGGTGTATCAGGCGCCCCTCGTCACCGCCGGCCAGCCCGCTCTGCCCGGTGAACCCGCGTACAAGGAAGCGGCTCAGCGTTCCCAGGATGCGCAGGTGAAATTTGCGGCGGTCGCTTCAAAATATCCTGGCACAAACCCGGGCAAACTGGCGCGCTACTACTCGGCGTTGTGCCTGATGGATTTGGATCGCCTCAATCAGGCCTCCGAAGAGCTGAAGAAGTTGAACGCAGGTTCCGACAAGGAGCTCGCCGCGCTCGCGCAGTTCCAGTCGGCGCTGATCGCGGAACGCTCCGGGAATATGGCTGAAGCCGAGAAGACCCTGCGGACCCTTTCCACGACAGACTCGATCCTGGTTCCGAAGCCCATGGTGCTGCTCGAACTCGGGAGTATCCTTCGCCAATCCGATCCTAAGCAGGCCACGGCGCTCTACGAACGGCTCAAGAAGGATTACCCCAACACTTCGGTTGCTGACGAAGCGGACCGCGGACTGGAAATGCTCACTCCGAAGTCCTGATTCAAGGGGCCGCACGCAACCGTTGGCGGAGGTTTCGGCCATCGAAACGCCAAGCGCTCCCGTACCTTGGGCCATGCAGGCGGCCAAATCTCTCGGACGCCGCCACCCCGAACAGCCGCATCCCTATCGCAGCGAATACGCCCGCGACCGCGACCGCATCGTTCATTCCCGTGCCTTCCGGCGGCTTGAAGCCAAGACACAAGTCTTCACCGCGCGCTTCTCGGACCACTTCCGGAACCGGCTCACCCACACGCTCGAAGTCTCCCAGATTGCACGTACGGTTGCCGGAGCGCTCGGGCTGAACTCGGAACTTGTTGAAGCGCTTGCACTCGTCCACGACATCGGCCACCCGCCGTTTGGGCACGCCGGTGAACGCAAACTCGACGAACTAATGCGCGTCTACGGCGGCCGCTTTAATCACAACCTCCACGCGCTGCGCATCGTCGAGCAGTTCGAGCACCGCTACCTTGGATTTAACGGCCTGAATCTCACCTTCGAAGTGCGTGAGGGCATTATTAAGCACTCCCGCGACTATCCCCCCGAGCAATTTCCTGAACTTGGCGAGTACCTGCTCGATCTCCGTCCTCCTCTCGAATCACAATTGATCGACTGGGTGGACGAGATTGCCTACAACACCGCCGATCTAGACGATGCTCTCGAAGCCAACCTCCTCGACCTCGAGATGCTTTGCCAGGAAGTTCCTTTCTTCGGCGAGCTTTACGCCAGGGTCGATGCCCAGCACCCAAGCGCACGCGTCAAACTCAAATTTAACGAGGCCTTGCGCCACGTGCTCGATCATTTGGCGAGCGATTTGATCACCAGCACGCAGCGACTGGTGTTCGAAGCGCACATCGAATCGCCGGAAGAGATCCGGCGCGCACCGGCTCGCCTGGCGCGGTTCAGTGATACTGCCCGCAACCAGAACGCGCTGCTGAAGGGCTTCCTGTTTGCCCATATTTACAACCATCCGCTAATCACCGAGGATTGCGAGCGCTCGATCCGTTGCCTTGAGGAGCTCTTTGCGTTCTATTTGCACCAAGGGGGTACAATGCCCGGGTCTTATGAGGCGATGGTCGGCGATGTGCCGCGTCATGTCGTCGTCTGCGATTACATCGCGGGTATGACCGACCAATTCCTCCTGCGGCAGCATCAGGAGCGTCTTGCCTTCCCCGCCTCTGCCATGCCTTCAATTGCGCGGGCCCAACAGCTAGAATGAAGTGGTCTTCGGAGCACGATCCATGTTTTTCTGTCGCGCATTCCGGCTGATTCTGGTTTTCATTTATTGCCTGCTTGTGGCGCGCCTCGCCAACGCGCAAGTCCCTAGTATTCTCTCGCCGGCGGCCAGCGCGCCGGCGCAAGCCTCCCCGCCGCCGGATCCACTAAAGCGCGAAACCCCGAAAGGCAGCCTTCTCGGTTTCATTAAGGCCGCGGGCGAAGAGCGATACAACGTGGCCATTCGGTATTTCCAACCTTCCACGGCTCGCCATCGGCCTTCGACTGCGGATGAAGAAAACCTCGCTTCACAGTTATTTACAATCCTCAGTTTGAAATTCTCGGGTCCCTTGGATTCCCTCAGCAACGACCCGCTGGGCCATCTCGACGACGGCTTGCCGGCAGACCAGGAGCAGATTGGCGGAGTCCGTGGCCTGAGTGAAGACTTCCCGATTCTTCTCGTTCGCGTCGAAGACGAACAGGGACGCAAGCTCTGGTACATCTCTCGCAAAACTCTCGACCGCGTGCCGGAGGTCTTCGAAAGTGTGCAATTTCCGGCGCTCGAGAAGAACATCCCTCGGACGCTTATCATAAATCGTTTCATGGCCATGCCTCTCTGGCAGTGGCTTGCCCTTCTGCTCTTCGCTCCGGTCGCCCTGTTCCTCGCGCGCCTCCTTACCTTTTTCGTCCAGACCCTCGTGCGATTCCGCGCCAAGCAACGCGGGTTAACTCTCGGCCCCCGCCAGCCGTTTCTCCGGCCGGACCCGATCACGCTCTGTCTGGCCATTTTTATCCATTACCGGTTCGTCAGTTACATCGGCACATCGATTCTTTATCGCTTGTATTACCGAAGAATTATTCTCATCCTGGTCGCGGCTGCTTTTTACTGGATTGTGGCTACCGCTACGCGCGCGATTTCACGGCGCGTGGGAGCGAGCCTTGGCCATCGAGGCTTGTACGCCGAGCGCTCCATCGTTTCGCTGGTGCGCCGCTTTGTGGAAGTCGTCGTTTTCCTTTTCGTGAGTCTCACGGTCCTGAAAACCCTGGGCGTCGATGTCAGCACGGCACTCGCGGGTGTAGGCATCGGCGGCCTGGCCCTCGGTCTCGGCGCACAAAAGACATTTGAAAACATGTTTGGCGGCGTTTCGATTCTGTTTGACAAGGTCATCGTCGTCGGGGACGTCTGCAGGATAAACAGTCAGGTCGGTATCGTCGAGGACATCGGCCTTCGCTCCACCCGGCTGCGCACGCCAGAACGCACTGTGCTTTCCATACCCAACGGCGTTCTGGCGAGCTCCACGATCGAGAATCTCCGTTTTCGCGACAAGTTTCTTTGCCAGCAGGTCATTCGCTTGCGCTACGACCTCTCGCCCGATCACGTTCGTTATGTTCTCAGGGAGATCCGGGAACTTCTTCGCGAGAATCCCAAGGTGGAAGATTCCTCCGCGCGTGTGCGCTTCCTCCGCTTTGCCGAATACGCGCTGGAAATCGAAATTTTTGCCTACATTCTGGAGCCGGAATTCAGCGCCTACCTTGCGACCCAGGAAGCGCTTCTTCTTCAGGTGATGGATGAACTCGAAAAGGCCGGTGCCGTGCTTGCGCTTCCGACGCAAACGACTTTGGTTACGAAAGACTCGTGGGTGGACCCGGAGAAGTCCAAAGCGGCTAGAGCCGCAATCGAGAAGATCCGCGATCCGGGCGTTCCCGGCCCCGGCAGCCCTCTGCCCTCTACGTGATGCAAACGATGAACAGCCGGCTGACCCGCCGTCCAAAATGTCAGCTACTCTATTGGGAAAACGTGTTGCATCCCGCGATGGAGCCGCTGCTCAAGCCTTGCGTGAACCAATGCATTCGCTGCTCCGAACTCCCATGCGTAAACGTTTCGGGCTGCACTTGGCCGCGCATCATCTTCTGGATGTGATCGTCGCCCACCGCGGCAGCTGCTCCCAACGCGGATTCCACGTCGCCACGTTCGAGCAGGCCGCGCTGCTGAGTGGAATGCGCCCAAACTCCTGCCAGGCAGTCGGCCTGCAATTCCATCATCACCGAGAGTCGATTGCCCGACTGGGGACTGCTTTGCTGCAATTGCCGGACCTGGCGCTCAACCCCGGTTATTTTCTGGACGTGATGCCCCACCTCGTGCGCGAGCACATAAGCCTGCGCGAACTCTCCGGGTGCGCCAAAGCGCTGCTTCAACTCATCGTAAAAACCCAGATCGATATAGACCTTCTCATCGGCCGGGCAATAAAACGGGCCTGTTGCCGACTCTGCTCCGCCGCACCCCGATGCAGTGGAATTGCGAAAGAGCACGAGCTTCGCGTGGCGATAAGGCACTCCTGCCTGCTGAGGCAAAAGCTGCTCCCACGTCTTCTGGGTGTCGTCGAGCACGAAAGAAACAAACTGCACCAGCGGCTTCTCTGCTTCGTCTCTCGCCGTGTCAGGCGGCCCACCGACCGTCGAGCCGGTCGAGGGCCCTTCGCCTCCGCCCAACAGCGCAAAGAAGTTTTGCCTAAAGATGAGACTCAGCACAAACAGGATCAACAGCCCGCCCAGGCCAAGCCGCATACCGCCGAAACCGAAGCCGCCTCCGCCGCCGGATTGATCGCGGCGATCCTCTATGTCATCACTGGTTCCGCCGGGTGTCCAACGCATGGCCGGTCTCCTTGCCGAGAAATTCGATGAATACGACTCTGTTTGCCGTGGCGGTTCCGGGCGGGATAAACCGCTCAAATGTTACCACCGATCCCTGGCCGCGACATGAACATTTCAAGGATCGGTCTTGATGCGCGCCCCGGGATGTTGCAGCTGGTCACATGACTCCCTACCCCGCGCGATGTGCACTAGTTGCAACATTCCTATCTACCTAAATTCCCGGCGGACGCGATAAAATGCACTCATCCGAATCCACTATGACGGTAGACGGCGAACGACGAAAAAAGCTGCGAAAGAAACCGCTGAGCCTTGTCTATGTTGAGCTGCCTTCCGCCAACGGCGGGATGATGCGCGACCTTTCCGAGGATGGTTTCGCCATGCGCGCCATGATCCCGTTACGCGCCGGTCAGCAAACCTCCTTTGTCTTTTCTCTGGATGAATTTACGCGCATCGAAGGCGAGGGTGTGGTCGAGTGGATCGAAGAGAATGGCCGGATCGCCGGCGTGAAATTCGTCGAGATTCCCGCGAGCGCCCGCGACAAGATCGATGAGTGGCTGCTCCGCTCCGACGAACCATCGACCGAGGAGCAAGACGCGGCGATCCCGCATCCTCCGGCCCCGACGATGGAAGCGTTGCGCGAGGAAATGCGCACAGCCCCGCCGCGCCCGGTTCCTCCGAAGAAGGAAGAGCCGTCCGCATCGGACGCCAAAAAGGTGCTGGCTGGGCCAGCGCCGCAATCGAGCGAAGACCAGTCGTCGACCCAACGGCCAGATGACCAGCGCTCGGCCCCCGAAGACGTTGCGTTTCCGCCGGAAGCTGTCGAGCACCCTGTCGTTTCCGAAGAAAACACCGAGCCGGCCTTTGCGCCGGAAGCTGTCGCTGCCTTCTCCGAGGAAAACTCCGAGCCAGGCTTTCCCCCGTTCGCGCGAGAAGCTAACCCGGCAGCCGCGGCGAGTTCCGTTTCCTTCATGATCGAACGCCGGTGGCGCATGCCGCACAGCTCGTCACCGACCTCCGAGGCCGAGGCGCTCGAAGACTCTGAGCCCCCTGAACGCGATCCGAACGTGCCCGATATTTCCTCCATCTTGATGCAACCTGCCGGGATTTCATCAGGGCCGGCAAAAGCTCCTCGCCAGCACTTGCCCGGTCTGGACGGACAGGCCGCCGAGCCCCGCTTGCCGTGGACGGAAGACCTCACCTTGTCGAGCGCCATTTCAATCATGTTCATTCTTGCCCTTACGGTGGGCATTTACGTTTTTCACGGCGAAGTTGGCCAGGGCCTGATCTGGCTCGGAGAAAGGATGGGTGGCAAGTCCGAAAGAACGTTGCCGTCGTCTGCGAATGCCCCGGTTTCAGTGCACCCGTCCGAGCCCTCGGCAACTGCTGCGTCTGCCCCTGACTCACCCCACTCTCCCTCTGTTCCCGCGTCCACCGAGCCCGCGATTCAGGAGCCGCCGGCTGCGGATTCGACTCCAGCGTCGGCCGCCGACCCTCCGCCTTCCCATTCACCTCCCGCGACCAATTCCTCTCCGGGTACCTCGGCGGGCTCGCGGGACCCCGGCCAGTCGGAATATTTGCAGGCAGAACAGCTTCTCCGAGCAAATTCCGGCGTCGGTACAGGCGAAGCTGTCCAGCTGCTTTGGATCTCCGTCGAGAAGGGAAACCCCTACGCCGAAATCGCGCTGGCGGATTTGTACTGGCATGGCAGGGGAGTCCCGAAAAACTGTGACCAGACGCGGATCCTTCTGGCCGCAGCGGCTCGCAAGGGGAATCCGGAGGCGCACAGGCGGCTCGAGCAATTCCAACAGGAGGGTTGTGAATAAAGCTTTCCCCTTACGAACCGGACTTGCTGGCAATAACGACCGTTGGGAATCTTTTCTCCCGATCGCAGGAGGCTCACTTTGTACTGTTCCAAGTGTGGTGCGGTACTCGCCGAGGATGCCGTGTTCTGCCAGTCCTGCGGCACACCGGTAACCAGGGCGGCTGCAGTCCTCGTCCCCTCTGGGGGAAGCGTGTCCCCGCACGCGGGGGTTGGGGCAATCGTTTACGCGTCCAATGTAACCTTTGCGGGATTCTGGCTGCGCCTTGTGGCCTACTTATTGGATTCCGCCATTATCGGTTTTGCCGTCACGGTTCTGTTCGTTCCTTTCTTCTTTCTGATGGGCGGCGTTGCGATGCTTGAAACCCTGCCCCGCGGACACGTCGAACGGGTTGACCCGGCGCAGTTTATGGCTCTTTTGAGCCTGATACTCACCCTGGCGGCGATTGCCGCGGTGGCCAAGTGGCTCTACTTCGCGTATCTCGAGAGCGGCGAGAAACAGGCGACCTGGGGAAAACAGGCCCTGGGGATTTATGTGACTGACTTAGCGGGACAGCGAGTCACGTTTGGCCGTGCCACGGGGCGCTTTTTCGGCAAGATTGTCAGCGGGCTGATTCCCCTCGGAATCGGCTTTGTTATGGCGGGTTTCACCGAGCGGCGTCAGGCCCTGCACGACATGATTGCCAGTACGCTGGTGCTTCGCCACTAGAGTCTCGCTTTACTTCTTTTTGATTACGCCGTCGCGCTTGAGCTGGTTCACCAGGGTCTTGGCATAGTCTCTGCCGAGCTTTTCGAAATCCTTCGAATACACGGTGTCGCTCTCCCCGCTCCACACCAGCTTTTCGTCCTTCACGTAGTACAAATTGAACTCGACGCGGACGATTATGTTTTCCTGGGTGTACGAACTCGTCGGAATAAAGTTGCCGTAGGCCATGTTCCAATAGGGCCAAAAGGAGTAGTATCCCGGCGGCGGCATGTACACTCCCCCGGTCACGACTTCTTCGCTCTCCTGGCGCGCCTCTTTCGGCCGCACTACCAGGACGCCATCGAGCGTGCTTTCCTTGATGCGTTGTTTGGCCTCGCCTTCCATCATTTCATTCTTCGGCGGCAGAAAGTCGATGCTCGAAACACCGTCTACGCCGTACTTCGCCAACTGCGTTTTCATCTCATCTTCGAAGTCTTGTCGGACCAGATAGTTTTCCATGACCCCGGCGACCAGGATTCTCTTGAATTGCGGCATCGGCAGGCCGGTGAGCACCCAACGATGCACAATCTTCGTCCCGGCGAGCAGTGGCCATGTCCCGAGGACCACCATGGCAAGCAGGACCGCCGAGCGGCATCCGAAGTTCATATCGCAAGCTCCTGGAAGAGTAGGGATTCTCGTTGCATCCTAGCATGCTTCTCCGAACCTCACCGTCTTTGGGCGGGTTTGCTGGTGGTCTGGCGCGCCAGCTCGTCCTTTCCTTCCTGAATGCTGTAGAACTGGTCTGCCGGGAAATCACGAAAGGGTTGCTGGAGCCCGCTCGGCCAACTGATTTCCAGTCGGTCAACCCTCGTGGCGCTCCCAAGCCCGAACTGCGCCCGCAGGTCACTCTGGGAAAGATAACTGCCTCCACCGGCTACCTCGCGGATCTGCGTGATCCCGCCTGCCGTAAGCTTTAGGCGCGCTCCCATGGCGTCCCGATTGCTCTTCGTTCCCAGCAGCTTGAACGAAACAAAGTGGTTTCCGTTGCCGCCACCGTTGTGCAGTAGCAGCGGCGGGTCGTTATTGTTGGCCACCACCAGGTCCATGAAGCCGTCGTTATCGAAGTCCGCGAACGCAACACCGCGGCCCACCGATGGAGTTTGTAGTCCCTCCCCCGAACTCCTCGTAACGTCGACAAACTTGCCTTGTCCGTCATTGTGGAACAGCGTGTTGATCTGCTTGTATCGGATTTCCGGTGAGACCTGCTCGATTTCAGGGTACACGTGACCGTTGGCAATAAACAGGTCGAGCCAACCGTCGTTGTCGTAATCGAAGAACCCCCCGCCGAAGCTAAGGACGGCGCGAGTGGGCAAGGTGATACCCACATGATCGCTGACCTCATCGAAAAAGCCTTGGCGGTCGTTTTTCCAGAGGTGGTCGGAGTTGCCCTGAAAATCGGAAATGTACAGATCCAGCCACCCGTCGTTGTTGTAATCGCCTAGCGCGATGCACATCGCCGCCATGGTGCGCCCTTGCCCGCTGAAGGCCATGCCGGATAGCGAGCCCTGTTCCTTGAACGTTCCATTGTGCTCGTTGTGGTACAGGTAGGCGGCCAAGCCGTCGTTCGCCACAAACAGGTCGGGCCACCCGTCATTGTCGTAGTCGGCTGCACCGACCGATAGATTCTTTCCGCCAGCTTGATAGATGCCCGCCTTCTTTGTGACATTGGTGAACGTGCCGTCGCCGTTGTTGTGATACAGAATGTCCGCGCTGCCTTCATAAGCGCTTGGCGGACAACTGCTGGTTACTCCGCCGAGGTTGCAGTAGCGCTGCGCGCCCGGGGGCAGCGCGACGTAGCCGCCGACATATAAATCGAGTTTGCCGTCGCGGTCGTAGTCGAAAAACGTGGCGCCGGCGTGAAAGTAGGTGTTGAAGTCCATTCCCGCGACACCCGCTTTTTGCGTGACGTCGGTAAACGTGCCATCGCCGTTATTGTGATAGAGAACGTTAGGGCCATACTGCGTGATGAACAGATCCGGATGGCCATCGTTGTCGTAATCGCCCCACACGCACCCGAGCCCGAAGCCGGTTCCGGGCACCCCGGCCCCGGCGGTTACATCGGTGAAGGTTCCATCGCCGTTGTTGTGGTACAGCGCGTTCTGGGTCTTGATACCACGGCCGTACAGATCTCTTCCGTTCACAAAGTAGATGTCCGGCCAACCGTCACCATCGAAGTCCGCCACACAGACGCCAGGGCCAAACTCTTCAAGGTTGATCGAAATCCCTTTGTTGCCCTTGAAATGCGTGAACTGGATGCCCGAAGCACGCGTCACATTGGTGAATTGGATGGCCGGCTGTTCCGCGGTAGGCGACAAAGCAGCGCTGATGACGACGAGGCTGAAGCAGGGGAGTGCCGCGAAGCCGAGTTTTTTCCAGTAAGCCAAAATGAATCCCGCCGGAAGCGTTGCCCGGGTTAAGGTATTCTCGCATGTGTCTCGCGCTGTTCCCAATTCTCGGCCAGTGTGATTGACGTGCGCTGGCGCGGCAACTAGCATGAAGAGTCAAAACCCGGGGAGGCCACATGAGGCGACGGGAATTTGTAGCCGGGGGAGCAACGGCAGCTCTGTTCAGCGCGATGCCATCGTGGACAGCCGATCTCAGGCGGTTCAAACTCGGCGTGATCACCGACGAAGTGACGCAAGATTTCGAGAAGGCGCTTTTGTGGGCCAAAGGCTACGGCCTCGGCTGGGTGGAACTACGATTCATCTGGAACAAATACGTAACCGACTTCGCCCCGGATGACGTCAAGCGTGCCAAGGAATTGCTCGGCAAGTACGACCTGAGAGTCTCGGTTGTGGACACGCCCTATTTCAAGACCCTGCTGCCCGGAACGCAGTCAAGGTTCAGCGAGGCGAAAGGCGACCGGTTGCAAAGCGATTTTTCGCAGCAAGCCGCGGTGCTCGAGCGCGCTTTTGCCAGAGCCAAGGACTTCGCCACAGACAAGGTTCGCATCTTCTCATTCCTGCGTGTTGCCGAGCCCCGTACGGTGTTCGACCGCGTCGCGAAGGAGCTGGAGAAAACCGCTGACGCCGCTAAGCGCGAAGGGCTTCTTCTCGTGCTCGAAAATGAATTCTCCTGCAACGTGGCCACCGGCGCCGAGAGCGCGGCCATGCTCAAGGCCGTATCCTCGCCGTCGCTTGGTCTCAATTGGGATCCGGGAAATGCGTTTGCTGCGGGCGAAACTCCCTTTCCCATTGGCTACGATGCACTCGACAAAAAGCGCATCTGGCACATGCACCTGAAAGATGCGGCCCCGGCCCCGCCGGGCCAGGAGGCGAAGTGGATGCCCATCGGGGGCGGAAAAATTGATTTCTTGGGCCAATTTCGCGCTCTGATGCGGAACGATTACGAAGGAACAATGTCCCTCGAGACGCATTACCTGAATGCCGCGAAGGACAAGGAAGCCTCCAGTCGCGAATCGATGGATGGTTTGCTGAAAATCATTCGCGAGGCGTGAGCCCGGATTTCCGTCATCAATGTGAAAGCGGAGATTGCCATTCGGAGCGAACCGTTGGTGCCTTTTGACGACCCGGGGAGGGACGTGGCAAGAAGCGTTCAGGCCGTAAGGCCACCGGATTGCCTCGAATCACACAATCACTTCTTGCTTGCTGTCGTCGAAGGTGACGCGGCGGCCGGTCTGGATGGCAGCAATCGTCATGCACAGCGCCACTGAATGCTGGTAGCCCGCTTCGATATTCGCATTCGGCGTTTCTCGGCTCCGGACACATTCCATCCAGTTGCGTACGTTCGCCGAAGTGTCGGGATCGCCCCCGGTATCCGCGGAAGTCGCAATTTTCGGAGCGGAGTCCAGCAGGGAAATCCTCGGCAGCAGATTCGGCTGCAGACCCATTTCATCCGCGTATTGCTTGCTCAGGCCGCCCTCCGGCGAAACCGTTTTCTTATCGAGATCGAGCGTGCCGCCGTTCGAATAGTAAAGCTCCTTTACCTCGCCCGCTTCGTTGGTCATGCGCGACGAATATACGACCTGAAAACCGTTCGAAGCATCATCGAGCGGGCCATAATCGAAGACCGCGGTCATGGTGTCCCAATTCTTCCGCCCGTCGTGCCAGAAATAGATTCCGCCATTCGCCACAACGCTGCGCGGTCGCGGGAATCCCGTGAACCAATGCACCGTGTCGATCTGGTGGACCATCCACTGATCCGGAATTCCCGAGGAGTAAGGCCAAAACAGGCGAAATTCCAGGTATTTTCGTGGATCGAACGGCTCCGGAGGATTGTTTAGCAGAAAGCGCTTCCAATCCACTTGTTCTTCGCGGAGCCCCGCGACCAGTTTCGGGCGGCGCCACCGCCCGGGTTGATTGACGTTCCACGTCATCAGCACGCTCACAACCTCGCCGAACTTGCCGCTGCGGATGTAATCGTACGCAGCCTGATAAACCGGCGAACTCCGCCGTTGCGTTCCGATCTGCACGATGCGCCCGGAGTCATGGACGGCCTGCCGGATGGCCCGTGCGTCCGGCATGTTGTGAGCCAGGGGCTTCTCAACGTAAGCGTCGCGGCCGGACGTCACCGCCTCCACCCCGTGCTGCGCATGCTGAAAGTCGGCGGTCGCGATAATAACCGCATCAATGTCCTTGCGCTCGTAGAGTTCGTCGTTGTTGCGTACAGCGTCCACGGGCTTGCCGGTCAGTTTCCCGATGTGCGATTGGCCCGCTTCGCGGCGCTTATCCCAGATATCGGAGACCGCGACAATCTCGAAATTCAGGTCTTTCGAATGTTGCAGAAATGCGGGCAGCAAGCTCGACCGGAAGCGATCCGAAAAGCCGACCACTCCGACGCGCACCCGGTCATTCGCGCCGGCGATGCGGGCAAAGCTCGACGCGCGAGCAATCGGCAGAGCCCCCAAGCTCACCGCGCCGGACTTGAGGAATTCCCTTCGATTCATGTCTTTGCTGGTCATATCCGCACCTCACCGGTCGTGACAAACTCCCGAGACTACAGTTCGCCGCGCTTCAGCTGGTCGACAGCATAATCGCACGCGCGAGCCGTCAGCGCCATATACGTGAGCGACGGATTCACGCAGCCCGAAGAGGTCATGCACGAGCCGTCGGTGATGAAAAGATTCTTGATGTCGTGCGCCTGGTTCCACGCGTTCAACACGGAGGTCTTCGGATCGCGTCCCATCCTTGCGGTGCCCATCTCGTGAACAGAAAAGCCCGGCGGATCGTCGTCCTGAAAAGGCTGGATCGAAATCGCGCCCGCCGCCGCGAGCATCTCCGCGCCGACAATGGCCATGTCCTTTCGAATCGCCAATTCGTTCTCGCCGAAGGCGCAGTGAATCTTGAGGCTGGGAATTCCCCAGGCGTCCACCGTGTTTTTGTCGATCTCGACGAAGTTGTTGTGATTCGGCAGGCATTCCCCGTAACCCGAAAAGGTAAATTGCCAGTGACCGGGCCGGCTGATGGCATTCTTGAAATCGGCGCCGAAAGCCGGGCTGATCGTTCCGCGATCCCAGCCTTCTTGGTCGGCCTCGCCTTGCAGTCCGTAGCCACGCAAAAAACCCGCTTGCTTCTCCTTCACATTGCGAAAGCGTGGCACATACGCGATGTTTGGCCGATTCCCAAACGAGCGACGGTTCTCCTGACCCGGAAGGATGCCTTTGGCCCCGCCTCCCTTGATGTGGTCCATCAGGTTGTGGCCAAGTTCGCCGGAGGAGTTGGCGAGCCCGCTGGGAAATTCTGGTGACGTGGAATTGAGCAGAATGCGCGCAGACTCAAGCGTCGAAGCGCACAGAAAAATCAGCGGTGCCTGAAATTCGAGCGCCGCCTTCGTTTGCGAATCGATCACCCGCACGCCGCTGATGCGCCTCGTATTCGAATCGAAGATCAAGCTGTCGACCGTGCTGAACGGCCGCAGCGTCAGGCGCCCCGTCTTTTCGGCTGCGGGCAGCGTCGCATTGACGCTGCTGAAGTAGGAGAGCGTGATGCACCCGCGGTGGCACGGCCCGCAGTAATGGCAAGCAGCGCGCCCGCGATGCGTTTCTGTCAGCACCGCGACACGGCCGATCGTCAGAACGCGCTCGCCGCCAAAATGCTTGGCCATCGCTTGCTTGACGGCTAGCTCCGCGCAATTCATTGCCATGGGCGGAAGGAACTTGCCGTCAGGCAGCTGCGCTAGCCCCAGCGCTTCCCCAGAAATTCCGATGAAGTCCTCAACGTAGTCATACCAAGGAGCGAGGTCGGCGTAGCGGATCGGCCAATCCACCGCGATGCCCTCGCGGAGATTCGCGGTGAAATCCAGATCGCTCCAGCGATACGACTGCCGGCCCCACAGGATCGACCGGCCACCCACCTGCCGCCCGCGAATCCAGCGGAAGGGCTTGCCTGGTTCCGTCGTGTAAGGATGCTCGGTATCCTTGACGAAAAACTGCGCGTTGGTCTCTTCGCAAGCATAGCAGAGGCTCTGGATCGGCTGATCCTGCAGCAGTTTCTTGCGGTCGCGCATGCCCCGAAATGGCATCTCCCACGGCGCGACGTGCTCGACATAGTCCTTCTCCGGCACAATCGGCCGGCCGGCCTCGAGCACCAGGGTATGAAGACCTTTTTCCGTAAGCTCCTTCGCGGCCCAGCCCCCGGTCATGCCTGAGCCGACGACAATGGCGTCAAATTTAGTCGCGGCCATGGTCAGGAACTCTTGGACGGCGTCCGAGCTTCGAAGGGAATGCAGCCGTCGAAGCGGCCGGGAATGATCTCTTCGCGAAGCTGCTGCGTGAATCCGGCCTCCGAAGTGAAGTAGCCAGTCAAGGTCAGTTGACGGAACATGAAGTAGAAATTGTCGTCGGGCTCGGGATCGGCGCCACGATAACCTCGTGGCGCTGTGGCGAGCGCCTCCCTGGCCTGCGCCATCTCCTCGCCGAGCGCGCGCAGGATTTCCGATTGCTGCTCCGCTGACGCGTCCACGAAATCCTTTTTGAATAAACCCTGCGTCCTCGCGTCCACATCGGCGAGCCCGGCCAGAAACCGTACGCGGTCCTGGTCCGAATACCAGTCGGCGACGATGTGGTCGATGAACTCATTCACCCGGACCGCCTTGGCGCCAGGAGTGTCTGTTTGCGGAAGGATCAGTTCTGCCATCGCACCGACGGTAGCGTCTTGACGCGGAGTGAGAATTCTTGGCGCCGAAGCCGATCCGAGGTCTGCATGGACCGAACGGAACGCAGCCACCCACTCAGCGGGCATGGCGGTAAGCCCCGAACTCGCGAGAAGGAGCTTCAGAACCTTACGGCGATCCACTGTGGGCCTCCAAGCCTTAAAACGGTATTATACGGGCGAATGGTCAACCGGTCCTAAGTTGCGGTCGGTTGCTCCAAGGACTCATGGCGGCAGCGGGAAGGAACCGATGAAGATCAATCGACGAGATTTCTTGGCGGCGGGCGCAGCGAGCCTGGTAATGAGCCGCTTCGCGATCCGCACCGCGGAGCGCTTGCCGCTGGCGTTTTCTACCCTGGGCTGCCCGGCGTGGGAATTGTCGAAGATTCTGGACTTCGCGCAAACAAACGGTTATTCAGCCGTTGAACTGCGAGGGCTCCTCGGCAGTCTGGACCTCCCGTCGCGACCGGAGTTTGCCCCCGAACGCATGGCGCAGACCAAAAAGCAAATCGCCGATCACGGCATCCAGATCGCTTGCGTCAGCAGCTCAACAGAATTGCACGAACCCGACGCCACCAAGCGGGAGAAAGGCATGGCCGACGCCAGCCGTTTCATTGACCTGGCCTCGGCGTTGGGGGCGCCAAACGTCCGCGTCTTCGGAAACAAACTCGATGGGCCTCGGGAGGAGATCATCACGCGCGTGGCCTCTGGCATGCACCAGCTCGGCGAATACGCCGGGCCCCGCGGCGTAACCGTCATCATCGAATCGCACGGCGACTTTGTCGACTCGGCAACGCTCAAGCAGGTCCTGACCCGTGCGGAGTCCTCGCATGTGGGTTTACTCTGGGACGCTCACCATACCTACGTCGATGGCCATGAACCGCCCGAACACACGGTGGCGGAGTTGGGGCGGTGGATTCGGCACACGCATCTGAAAGATTCGGTCCCGGCGGGGAAGGATAGGGGGTACGTGCTCACGGGAAAAGGAGACGTCCCGGTGGAGCGCCAAGTGCAGGCCCTGCGCAAGATTGGCTACAAGGGCTACTACTGTTTCGAATGGGAAAAGGTCTGGCACCCTGACCTGCTCGACCCCGAGGTGGCGTTTCCAGATTTTGTGCGCGTAATGACCGGCTACCTACAGCAGCCGCTCGCAACCTCCTGAAGGTACTAGGAGATATGGTTGACAAAGACGATAAACCCCGCAAGAGACTGTCCCGCTTTCTTGACTTACACCCAAACTCCCCAAATAATGGAAAGGCATGAGCGTACGCGCCGGAGGCGCAGCTGACATGTTCCTCGACGTCAAAGAGCTTGCCGTCCGCAAAGTGCGCATTCGGAAGAGTTACGCCCCCGGAAGCATTGATTTCGGCACCTCCGAAGTGAAGCAGTTGGGGCCGCTTGAAGTTACGGCAACGGCGGAGTTGCTGGATGGCCAGATCCGCGTCGCCGGGGAGCTCGAAACGCGCATCGAGATGGTTTGCGCGCGTTGCCTTGAGCCGGTCGTCGAGGAAGTGCGCCGCGATTTCGACTTGTTCTACCAGCCGCTGCCGAAGGGCCTCAAGCACGAGGAAGAACGCCTGAAAGACGACGACACCGAGATTGGATTTTTCGAAGGAGAAGGCTTGTTCCTGGCGGATGTCTTGAAGGAACAGGTGCTGCTGTCTTTGCCGATGAAAGTTATTTGCCAGAGCGATTGCCGGGGATTGTGCCCAAGTTGCGGCGCCAACCTGAATCACGAGGAATGCCGGTGTGAAACGCACAAGAGCGACCCGCGTCTGGCTCCCCTTGCACGGCTGAAGCAGGACTGGCTCAAAAAACAATAAGATAGATTTCCGGGCCGAAAGCCCATAGAATCCGACCTCAATCGGGAAGGCGTTGTGTGCCGCTCTGAGCGAGGCGAGAACGAGGAGTGTAGTAATGCCGAATCCAAAACGACGACATTCGAAGAGGCGCACGAGCAGCAGGCGCGCGCACGATCATCTCTTTAAACCAGCTTTGGCGAAGTGTCCGAACTGCCACGAAATGAAGCAGCCCCACCGGGTCTGTTCCCATTGTGGCTATTACAAAGGCCGCCCGGCACACGACGTCAAGTAAGTGCTTCAGGGAGCGCCGTCTCTCGAGGGGTAGAATGGCGCGGCCAGGTTCGCGCCTTCCCGAACATGTCAGGGCCGTCAAAAGCGTAATCCCATGATCACCATCGCTGTCGATGCCATGGGGGGAGACCACGCACCCCGTCCGGAGGTGGAGGGGAGTGTACTGGCGGCACAGCAGTTCGGCGTTCGCGTGCTGCTGGTGGGCCAGCCGAATTTCATTCGTGCGGAGTTGGCCAGGCATTCGCGACCGGCCGCTCTGATCGAGATTGTTCCGGCAAGCGA
>DATFTB010000099.1:0-9463 GCA_035262325.1 Candidatus Acidiferrum sp. | reverse complement strand
ACCTTCAGAACGGGTTCTCGAAAAGTACGGCTGCGGCCCGATTCCGTTCGCGGGTACGGAAAACGCGCTCTACGAGCGCCATTTGGTTCTTGACCGAGCGATCGACCCGAAGGCAGCGAGCGCGCGGGAACGCTTTGAGGCATTCTCTCGGTCGATACGCGACATACTCGCCGAGCGTTGGATCTCGACGAAACAAGCGTATGAACAAGCGAATGCCAAGCGTATTTACTACCTGTCGATGGAATTTCTCATCGGCCGCTCGCTGGCCAACAATGTCAGCAACCTTTTGCTCGATCCTGTGGTCCGACAAGCGCTACAGGATAAGGGTCTCGATTGGCTTGAGCTCGTCGAGCAGGAACCGGATGCGGGCCTCGGGAACGGGGGCTTGGGCCGTCTGGCGGCCTGTTTTCTCGACTCCATGGCCACAATGCAGCTTCCGGCCACGGGCTATGGTTTGCGCTACGAGTATGGAATGTTCAGGCAAGCGATCGCGAATGGATGGCAACAAGAGAATCCCGACAACTGGCTCCGAGAAACCGATCCCTGGGAGATCGCCCGCGCTCACGAGAAAGTCGAAGTCAAACTGAATTGCTCGTTCCAGCTGCGGGGCGGCAGCTTTCAGGTCATTGCGGGTCGGCCATCGACTCTGTTCGGCATCCCCTTCGATCGTCCAGTCGTGGGCTACGGTGGACGCACGATCAACACCCTTCGGCTGTGGGCCGCCGCGGCACCCGACTATTTCGACTTTCAGGAGTTCGGTACCGGCGATTTTGTAGGAGCGCTCGGCCAAACCCTGGAGGCGGAGTCGCTCACCCGGGTGCTGTACCCGGATGATTCAACAACGGCGGGGCAAGGGCTGCGGTTCCTGCAGGAGTATTTTCTTGTCGCGTGTTCACTCGCCGACCTGGTACGCCGCTTTCTCCGACACAATGCGGATTGGAGCCGGCTCCCCGAGAAGGCCGCCATCCAGCTGAACGATACTCATCCCTCCCTGGCGGTCGCAGAGCTGATGCGAATCTTGCTCGATGACGCGCATCTCGGTTGGGACCAGGCTTGGGATCTGACCAAACAGACGCTGGCCTATACCAACCATACGCTGCTGCCGGAAGCCCTCGAGAAATGGCCCGTGGCCTGGTTTGAGATCCTACTTCCCCGGCATCTCGAGATTGTCTACGAGATTAACCGGCGGTTGCTCGACGAGACGCGAGCACGCTTTCCCGGTGACAGCGGGCGTGTCGAGCGCGTGAGCCTGGTGGAAGAAGGCAGCCAGCGCAAGATCCGCATGGCCAATCTGGCCATTGTCGGATCCCACAGTACCAACGGAGTTGCCGCGGTTCACTCAAAGCTTTTGCGGACAACCACGGTCAAAGATCTCGCCGAAATGTTTCCGGAACGCTTTAGCAACAAGACAAACGGCATCACCCCGCGACGCTGGTTGCTCGGAGCCAACCCGTGGCTGGCCGGCGCGATCACGGAAGTCATCGGCGAAGATTGGAAGACCGATCTCGGCGAGCTCAAAAAACTCAAACCGTTCGCAGAAGACTCGGGTTTTCGTCAACGATTCTTGCATTCGAAACGCGAAGCCAAAGTGCAATTTGCCAACTGGCTCAAACGGACCTCGGGGCAGATCGTGGACCCGGAGACCATCTTCGACTGTCAAGTGAAGCGCATTCACGAATATAAAAGACAGCTGCTGAACGCCCTGCGGATCGTGGTTATGTACAACCGATTGCGGACGAGTCCCGGGCTCGAGATCGAGCCGCGCACCTTCTTCTTCGCCGGCAAGGCGGCACCGGCCTACCATTTGGCCAAACTCATCATAAAGTTCATCAACAGTCTGGCGGCCACGATTGACAGCGATCCCGTAACCCGGGCGAAGCTGAAGGTCGTGTTTCTGGCCGACTACAATGTCTCTCTTGCAGAGCGGCTGATTCCGGCGTCCGATGTTTCAAACCAGATCTCTACGGCAGGCTACGAAGCCAGTGGTACGAGCAATATGAAGTTCATGATGAACGGTGCGTTGACGGTCGGAACGCGCGACGGCGCCACCATCGAAATGGCGGAGGAGGCCGGAGAAGCGAACCTTTTCCTCTTCGGTCTCACGGTAGAACAAGTCGAAGGCAGCCGCGGCTGGTATAGCCCCCATTGGCACTATGAAAATGAGCCGGAGACCCGCACGGCCCTCGAGCTTATCTTCTCTGACTACTTCAGCCGCCAAGAACCGGGGGTGTTCGCGCCCTTGCGCGATACCCTGCTGACCGGAGGCGATCACTACATGCACTTGGCTGATTTGACCTCGTACTGCCAAGCGCAGGAGCGGCTCGGTTCCTTGTATGCCGACCGAGCGGCCTGGGCGCACAAGGCGATCCTGAATGTCGCCAGTTCCGGGAAGTTTTCGAGCGACCGCACCATCGCCGAATATGCGCGCGAGATTTGGAAGGTGGAACCTTGCCCCCTACCGTAGAAACACATTCGATGTTGAAGGACCCCAACGAAGCGCCGGTCTCGCCGCTCGCGGGCAAGCCGGCTCCAAGGGAGATGCTACTCGATCCTGCCCGCCTCGAAAGGGACTATTTCGAGCGCCATCCGGACCTCGCGGACCCGGGCCAGCTGGTTCGCTTCGGCACCAGCGGGCACCGCGGCTCGCCGCTCGCTGGCTCCTTCACCGAAGCGCACATCCTGGCGATTACCCAGGCGATCTGTGACTATCGCCGGGTCCACAAGATCAGCGGCCCGCTGTATATGGGAAAAGACACTCACGCGCTGTCAGGCCCCGCCGAACGCACGGCGCTCGAGGTGCTGGCTGGAAATCAGGTGGAGACGATTATTCAGCAGAATGACGGCGTAACGCCGACCCCGGTCATCTCGCGCGCCATTCTCGTTTACAACCGCGGTCGCGCGGAGCATTTCGCGGACGGCATTGTCATCACGCCATCGCACAATCCCCCGGAGGATGGAGGCTTCAAATACAATCCGCCGAATGGCGGGCCGGCGGATACCGCCGTGACGCGCTGGGTCGAGACCCGGGCCAACAAATTGTTGCAGTCAGGCAATGTGGGCGTCGAGCGAGTGCCCTTCGACAAAGCGATCCGAGCCGCGACCACGCATCAGGAAGACCTGATGCTGCCGTACGTTCGCGACCTCAAAAACGTCGTCGACACGGAAGCGATTCGTGGCGCCAAGCTTAAGCTCGCCGTGGATCCCCTCGGCGGCGCCGCGCGGCCGTATTGGGAACCGATCAACTCCACCTACGGGCTGGACATCACGATCGTCAACCCGACGATCGATGCGACTTTTTCCTTCATGACCGTCGATCACGACGGCAAGATCCGGATGGATTGTTCAAGCCCCTACGCGATGGCGCGATTGGTCGGGCTGAAGGATCATTACCGGGTGGCTTTTGGCAACGATCCAGACTCGGATCGCCATGGGATTGTCACTCCCGTTGCCGGGCTGATGAACCCGAACCACTATCTTGCGGTCGCGATTCGGTACCTGCTTACGCACCGCCCCCGGTGGCGCCCGGGAGCCGCGGTTGGAAAGACCCTGGTGAGCAGCAGCATGATCGATCGCGTTGTCAAAAAGCTCGCCCGCGACCTTCGCGAAGTGCCGGTGGGTTTTAAGTGGTTTGTACCTGGCCTCATCGGGGGTTCGTACTGTTTTGGTGGGGAAGAGAGCGCCGGTGCGAGTTTTCTCCGCTTTGACGGAACGGTGTGGACGACCGACAAGGACGGCCCCATCATGGACCTGTTGGCGGCCGAAATTACCGCCCGCACGGGCAGGGATCCGGGCGAGCACTACCGCGAACTGACCGCGGAGTTCGGTGTCCCCTATTACACCCGAATCGATGCACCCGCCAGTTCCGAGCAGAAGGCCAGGCTCGAAAAACTCTCGCCGGAGGCGGTGAAGGAATCGACCCTCGGGGGCGAACCTATCCTCGCCAAAATCGCCCGGGCTCCGGGTAACCAAGCTCCCATCGGAGGCCTGAAGGTTGTGGCCGAGAGTGGCTGGTTTGCCGCGCGCCCCTCCGGCACCGAGAACATCTACAAAATCTATGCCGAGAGTTTCGACAGTGAGGCACACTTGCACGCTATTGTGAGCGAAGCCCAAAACATCGTGAACAATGCGCTTGGTTCGGCCGAGACGGTTTCCCGAAAGGGATTCGAATGAGCCCGTCTGCCACGCGAACGGATATTCCGCCGTTTCCGCCTGGATACCGCGCATCGGGTTTGCTGCTGCACGTCACGTCTCTGCCTTCACTCTACGGAATCGGCGATCTGGGGCCGGCGGCGTTTTCCTGGATCGATCGCCTCCATGACGCGGGTCAGCGATGGTGGCAGGCACTACCGGTCGGCCCGACCGGCTATGGAAACTCGCCATATCAATCCCTCTCATCCTTTGCCGGCAACGGCCTGCTCGTCAGTCCCCACGCTTTGATTTCCGAAGGGCTACTGCACCCGAACGATTGCGAAGTTCTGTTCGCCACAGAGGTGATCGATTACGACGCGGTCATCCCTTTCAAACATGGCCTCCTTCAGAAGGCGTGGAAAAACTTCAAAGCGGGTGAAGGCAAGGATCTGATTTCGGCATATGACGAGTGGTGCGCCACGCAGGAAGGCTGGCTCGAAGACTATGCCCTGTTCCGCGCACTGAAGGCCAAATACCACGGCGCGTATTATCTCGAGTGGCCCGAAGAGTTGGTCGAGCGGCGTCAACGTGCACTGGCTGAGGCGCGGCGAGAGTTGGCAAGTGAGATGGATGAGGTTCGCTTTGCACAATTTCTACTGTTCCGCCAGGCCGAGCAACTCAAAGCCCACGCCCACTCGAAGGGCGTGCGTTTGATCGGCGATTTGCCATTTTTCGTCTCTCCGGATTCGAGCGATGTTTGGGCCAACCCGGAGCTGTTTCTGCTCGATGTAGACCGACGCCCGCGCTTCGTCGCGGGAGTTCCCCCCGACTATTTCAGCCGAGAGGGACAGTTGTGGGGCAATCCGGTGTACAACTGGGATGCCCTGCGTGCGACCGGTTTTCGTTGGTCAATCGACCGCCTGCGCGCGCTGTTGGCGCACGTCGATCTCATTCGCCTGGACCATTTCCGGGGATTCGCGGCCGCGTGGCACGTCCCCGCCGGAGCACCGACCGCCAAGTCCGGCGAATGGGTGCCGGGTCCGGGAGGCGCCTTTTTCGAAGCAGTACTGAGGGAGCTCGGCGCTCTGCCGTTTATCGCCGAGGATCTCGGGGTCATAACGCCGGACGTGGTGACTCTTCGAGACCAGTTCCAGGTGCCCGGCACCCGTGTCCTGCAATTCGCTTTCGACGGTCATCGCGATAATCCTTACCTTCCTGAGAACTTTGTTCCGAACACCGTCGTGTACACCGGGACACATGACAACGCCCCCAGCCGAGAATGGTACGAAGAATTGCGCGACGACCAAAGACAGATCTTCTGGGGTTATCTCAAGCGTGTATCAGGTGAGAGTACGGAAGCCGCTCCTACCCTGATGCGCCTCGCATGGTCGTCAAGGGCGGCACTTAGCATCGCGCCGTTACAGGATCTTCTCAGTTTGGGAAAAGAGGCCCGCATGAACACGCCGGGGCGTCCCAGTGGAAACTGGAACTGGCGCGCAACGGAAGCCATGATGGCTCCGCCCGCGTTTGAGAGACTCGGCGAGCTAACCGAGAACTCCAGGCGCACGGCTGCTCAAGATGAGACTGTCAGCGGGTGAAGCCAGGATCAGGGTTCACGGTCATGCCAACCTGAACCCTTCGCTGTGCATCTGACCTGTCTCTGAAATTCCAATCCTTGTGATTGATGGCCAGGGAAGCCACGTCTTCAGCCGCAAAGGGAATGTTGTGGTGGCCGCGGACCTCGATAATGCAGCCGTCACTTACGGCAACCTGGTCGAATGACCTGCCGTCCTTGAGTTTTATGCCGACCACCTGATAGCCGATACCGGTCTCTTCCGCTTCCTTCAACTGGTCCACAAACCTCGATGGAATCGGAACCAGGTGCTCCCCGATGCGCCGCCCGGCACGGGCCGTGCGCTTCGGGCGCTCGCTCGGAGGACGGTCCAAAAGGGCCTCAAAGGTGTCTGGCCTGAGGAAATTAAGCGACGGCACCACGACATCCGCGGTCAGATGTTTGCCCTTGGGACTTACCCCGATGCTCCACATGCCCGCGCTGTGCGCTCCTTCAAGGCCTGCGGGGGCGTCTTCGACAACAATGCATCGCTCGGGCGACACACCGACCTGCGAAGCCGCGGTCAAATACACTTGAGGATCCGGCTTCCCCTGGTGAACGTTTTCCGCGGAGACGATTCCCTGAAAATAGCGGGCAGCCGAGAGAGTTTCGAGGACCACTTCGATGTTCGCTCGAGGGGCGGCCGAAGCAATGGCCTGGAGCCAACCGCGCTCGTAAAGCCGGCGAAGCCAGGTTCTGACACCGGGCAGCGGTCGGATCCCATTGGTCCGAACCAGCCGACGATACAACTCCTCCTTGGCATTCGAAATTCTACTGATGCGCTCGGGACTCGCTCCGGCGCCGAGCCACCCGGAAAGGATCGAGTCGTTGCGCTGCCCAAAGGAGGAAAGAAACTCCTCGCGCGTGATGCTGCGGCCCTCCTTCGCCATCGTGTCCCGCCAGGAAATCCAGTGGAGCTCCTCGGAGTCGACAAGGGTTCCGTCCATGTCCCAGAGCACTGCTCGCGTCATATTCATTTCTGGACCTCTTGGGCCGTTTGGTCGCGTCAGCCGACCTTTTGCGCCACTTGAGAGAGCGCAAAGTCTTCCAGGTGGCGGGCGTCACTGTTGAACTTGCGGATGCCCTCTGCCAGCTTTTCGGTGGCCATGGCGTCCTCGTTGTGCATCCAACGAAATGTCTTTTCGTCGAGGTTCAGCCGCTCTTCCTTGCTTCCCTGCGCCGTGACAGGATCGAGTTTACGCTCGACTATCCCTGCGGATTGCTCCAGCTTTTCGAGCAGCTCCGGACTGATCGTGAGCAAATCGGATCCCGCAAGGCGCACGATCTGATTCACATTGCGAAAGCTGGCCCCCATCACTTGCGTCTTATAGCCGAATTTTTTGTAGTAATTGTAAATACGTGTGACCGAAGCAACGCCCGGATCCTGATCCGCCGGAATCTCGGCATCGCCATGCTCTTTCTTATACCAATCGTAAATGCGGCCAACGAAGGGAGAGATCAGCGTTACTTTGGCTTCGGCGCACGCGACCGCTTGGGCGAAGCTGAATAGAAGCGTCAGATTGCAGTGGATGCCTTCTTTCTCGAGAACCTCGGCTGCCCGAATGCCCTCCCAGGTGCTGGCGATCTTGATGAGGACGCGTTCGCGTGCCACGCCCTTCTGATCATACAGTGAGATGAGCTTGCGCGCCTTGGCGATGGTGCCGGCGGTATCGAAGCTCAAGCTAGCAGCGACTTCCGTAGAAACGCGGCCCGGGACGACCTTGAGGATTTCACACCCGAACAGGACGAAGAGGCGGTCAATGAACTCTTCGGCCGTTTCTTGGTGATTGCCGCCGCGCCGAACGGCCAGCGTCTCGGCTTCTTCCACCAGGTGTCGGTAGCCCGGCATCTGGGCGGCTTTAAAAAGCAGCGAGGGATTGGTCGTCGCATCCTGCGGACGGTGCCGGGCAATGACCTCAATGTCACCCGTGTCGGCGACAACGGTCGTGTATTTCTTCAGCGATTCGAGCAAAGTCATGGTCATCTCCGGTTGCATCTAGGACACTGCCATCCCGATCTTGGCAAACGATGTGATTGTTGCACCCTAAAGGCCATTCCGGATTGTGCCGAATCCAAATGGCTCTCAGCTGCAAGGAGTCACACCGATGGCGTTTGTGACAATTCTTTGGCACTTGAGGAAAGGAACAAGCAGTGCTCGAGGGGAGGCCTTGCCGTGAGCCTCTCCAAAAGTCAGAGGAAGCGCGCGCGGTGGGCCTTCGAGGCCCGAAGCCCTCACCGGCCAACATCGTTGTCCTTCCCCTGCTAAATGCTCGCCAATCGATAGCCCGCCTAGCCGCCGCTTCGTTGCCCTCGTGCGGGGCCAGGGTATTCTTTTTTTAAGTCATTCTTATCAGAGAAGATGCGCATTTTTTTGAATCGAAGCCCGAGCTAGAGACTCAGGTGCTTCGAACGGCTGCGAGCGCGGGTGCTTCATGCCGGACGGGCGGAACCGATCGACACGAAAGCCCGATCGGGCCCGCTCGTCAGGGACTCGGCCGTCGGGCGCCAGCGCATGAAGGAATGGGCCAAACCACGAAGCAAAGTTGGGGTGGAATTGGAGGTGCTTTAGGAATGACGCCTAGACCATCCTGTCACGCTCCCCGAGGCACATGGCCAGGCAGGAGCAGGGCTGCTCATGAGCGGATCAGGCAGTCTGAAGCGGGTAAACCGGCGGCTCATTTGGTACATCGCGATTATTCCTTTCCTCGCCTCGATCGCTTGCGGCCGACAATCCGCCGGCCCTCCGCCAGCTTCCGCCGGGGAGCAAGCTGAGCAGCTCCAACAGCGACTTGAGCAGCTAAAGCATCAGTACGAGGCCACCACCCACGACCTCGAGCAGCGCATTGCCGCTCTCGAACAGCAAATCGAAAAACAAAAGCAAAAAGAGAAAGAAGAAAAAGAAGCTCGCGAAAAGACAAAGGAAGGGACCATCTCGGCGGTGGGGTTGGCGGCTGAACAAGCGGCGCAGAAGGCTGCCACCGGAGGGTCCGCTGAAGTAGGCGCCCAGTACCAAGGCCAACTACCGTCCGAACCAACCTACGACCTGCTGAGAGAGGCGGACGAGAAAATCGTGAAGCTCGAGGAACAGATGCGCAGTTTTGAATTCCACGGCTATTTTCGTTCCGGCTATGGTCTGAACAGTGTGGGCGGACAGCAAGTCGCATTTGCGGCGCCTGGGGCTGGCGCGAAATACCGCCTTGGGAACGAGACGGAAACCTACGCCGAATTGATCTTCGTGAACAACTGGATCAACCCTGAGCAGAATTCAGATAAGGCGTGGATGAAGAGCGAGGTGATGATCGAGGCCAACACCTCGAACTCGGCGAATTACGCAAACTTTCCGCAGGGTATTGGCAACGATCAATTCCGTTTCCGAGAAGCCTTCGTGCAGGCCGGCAACGTGTTCGAAAGTCAGCCCGATGCCAAGTTCTGGGCCGGTGAAAGATATTACCGCCGCCAGCACGTTGAGATTAACGACTTCTATCCCCTGGACATGAGCGGCTACGGTGGCGGCGTCGAAGACCTCAACGTAAGAGTCGGAAAGCTAGCCGTGGCGTTCATTTCCGGAGCGAGGCCCGACATTGTTACGAAAAACGGGTACCTCAGCAAGAGCAACATCGACGTGCGGCTGTATGACCTGAAGGGACCCTTTGGTCTGTGGGGCGTCTGGTTCGACTACGCTGCCTCGAAGGGTGGGGAGACGGCGACGGGGACAACGATCCC
>DATFTB010000098.1:0-4872 GCA_035262325.1 Candidatus Acidiferrum sp. | reverse complement strand
CCTGGCGCACTACAAATGCCCGCGTTCGGTTGCATTTCTCGAGAGCCTGCCGAGGACCGGCACGGGGAAACCGCTGAAGAGGGAGTTGCGCAGAAAATACGAGCAAGACGAAGCGACTCGCCTGGCGCAAAACAAGTGATCGGCGGAGTCGGTCACAAAGGAGCAGAAAAAAAGAATGGATCTGAATCTCACCCGCGAGGAAGTAGCCTTCCGCGACGAATTCCGCTCGTGGCTCGCGAGCAATGTTCCCAATGATTGGAGCCGTTGGCGCGAAAAGCCACTGGAGGAATCCTTCTCCTATCTCAGAGCATGGCAACGCCGGCTTCATGAGGGAGGATGGGCCGCCGTTTCCTGGCCCAAGGAATACGGCGGTCGCGGCGCCACCTTGATGCAGCAAGCGATTTTCTGGGAAGAAATGGCGCGGGTCGAAGCGCCTCCCATGGCCAACGCCCTGGGTCTCGGACTGATTGGGCCGACGATCATCGCTTACGGCACGGACGCACAGAAAAAGCGGTTCATCCCCAAGATTCTGAGCGCCGAGGAGATCTGGTGCCAGGGTTTCTCGGAACCTAATGCCGGTTCTGACCTGGCAGCGCTGCAGACCGAGGCGCGCCTCGACGATGGAGACTACCTCGTCAACGGGCAGAAGGTGTGGACGAGCTACGGGTGGGTGGGCGATTGGTGTGAGCTCGTTGTTCGCACCGATCCGGCGGCCCCCAAGCACAAGGGGCTCACCGTTCTTCTCGTCGATATGAAGTCGCGGGGCGTCGAGGTTCGTCCCTTGCGGCAGATGACCGGCGAGAGCGAGTTCAACGAACTGTTCTTCCGCGATGTTCGCGTGCCGATCGAAAACGTGCTCGGCAAGGTGAACGACGGCTGGAACGTGGCCGTGAGCACGCTGATGTACGAGCGCGGATCGTATGGCGCGCGCTTGCACCTCCTTTTCAAACGCAACATCAGCCGGCTTATTGAGCTGGCGCGCAGCGTTCCCCGCAATGGCCGGAGTGCTGCCGAGGACCCGCTGATCCGGCAGAAACTTGCGCAATGCTTCGCGGAGATCGAGATCATGCGCCTGAATCAACTGCGCGCTTTCAGCCGCATCACCGCGACCGGGGTGCCGGGACCGGAGGGCTCCATTCAGAAAATTTTCTGGAGCGAACTGAATCAACGCGTGCAGCAGCTTGCCCAGGAGATCCTAGGCCCGTACGGGCATTTACTCGCGGCGGATTCTCACGCCATAGACAAAGGCTTGTGGTCCTACGGCTACCTGCGGACGCGCGGAAACACCATCGAAGCGGGTACCTCAGAAGTTCAGCGCAACATCATCGGCCATTTCGTGCTCGGGCTGCCGCGAAGCTACTAGGGAGATGAGCGATGGAATTCGGCTTGAACGAAAGCCAGGAGATTTTGAGAGATAGCGCACGCAGTTTCTTTTCGGGCGAGTGCCCGATGAGCGAAGTGCGTCGACTGATGGCGACCGACTCGGCATACGACAGTTCGCTGTGGCGGAAATTGGCCGACCAAGGGTACACGGGAATCATCTTCCCGGAAGAATACGGCGGCGTGGGCCTCGGCCAAGTGGAGTTGATTCTCCTGATGGAGGAGGCCGGCCGCGCGCTCCTGCCTGGACCCTTCTTTTCGACGGTGGCGCTGGCTGGGTCGGTGATCGACGCTCTCGCCACGGCGGAACAAAAGAAGAATTATCTCGCGCCGATTTGCGGCGGTGAGGCGCGTTCGACCGTGGCGATTCTCGAGGCGGCTGCGAGCTGGGAGCTCGAAGATATCCAGATGGCAGCTGCCAGCGGTAAGTTGAGTGGCGAGAAACTCTTTGTTCCCGATGCGGCAGTCGCCGACTGGATCGTGGTGCTGACGCGTAACGGCGTGTTTTTGGTGGACAAAAAATCTCCCGGCGTCAGAATCTCGCCGATGTTCAGCATGGATCTGACGCGCAAGCTCTACGCCGTGCAGTTCGACAATGCTCCGGCGGAAAGACTCGGCGATTTGGCCGGAGCGAAAACCGCAATGGACATCGCGACGGCCGCGCTGGTCGCCGAGATGGTCGGCGGAATGCAAAGTACCCTGGACCGGACCGTCGAATACGCCAAAACCCGCAAGCAATTCGGCAAGACGATCGGCTCGTTCCAGGCCGTCCAGCATCAATGCGCGGATATGTACCTGGAAACGGAGAGTTCACGGTCCGCGGCCTATTACGCAGCGTGGGCCCTCGAAGAGAATGTCCCTGACGCGCGCGCGGCCGTGTCCATCGCGAAAATCTACGCGAGCGATGCCGGCCGCACGGTGGGAAACCGGGGAATCCAGATTCACGGCGGAATGGGTTTCACCTGGGAGAATGACCTACATCTTTACTATCGCCGTGCCAAGGCTTCGGAGACCACCTTCGGCGACGCAACCTTTCATCGCGAACGGCTCGCGCGGCTGGCGATCGACCCGGCTTCGGTCGCAGGCACGAGCGCGTGAGGAGTAGGTCTCACCTTTTTTTCGACAATTGGGGGGAATGACGGTGACCAGCAACCTTGTGCAAGTCAGCAAAGACGGCGAAATCGCCGTAATCACCATCAACAATCCGCCGGTGAACGCCCTGAGCCCGGGCGTACCCGAAGGGATTGCCGAAGCGATCGAGATCCTCGCCGCAGATAGTCAAGTGAAGGCTGCCGTGCTCATGGGAGCCGGCAAGACCTTCGTCGCGGGAGCGGACATTAAGGAATTCGGCAAAATCACCTCGGGCGAGCGCCGCGGCTCGGAACTCGTCGAGCTGCTCTTGAAGATGGAGGATTGCCCGAAACCGCTGGTCGCCGCCATTCACGGCACCGCCTTTGGGGGCGGGCTCGAGCTGGCGATGGCGGCTCACTATCGGGTGGCTAACCCGGGCGCGCAAGTCGGCCAACCCGAGGTAAGGCTCGGGATTATCCCCGGCGCTGCCGGAACACAGCGCTTGCCGCGCCTTGCCGGCGTCTCGAAAGCCGTGGAGATGTGCGCGGAGGGCAATCCGGTCAAAGCCGGCGAAGCGTTGGCCTCGGGCATCTTGGATCGTCTGATTGATGGCGATCTGCGCGCGGGTGCCGTCGAGTTCGCCCGCCAGATCGCCGGAAAGCCAGCACCCAAGACCCGCGAACGCAACGAAAAACTTGGCACACCGGAGCACAACGCTCCCATCTTTCGCACAGCGCGCCAAAACGCGCGCAACAAGCAGCGGGGCATGATCGCGCCGCTTGCGGCAATTGATGCTGTGGAAGCCGCCACGTTGATGCCATTCGAACAAGGCTGCGATTTTGAGCGCAACCGCTTCACCGAATGCTTGTTTTCCGAGGAATCGAAGGCCCTCATCCATGTGTTCTTCGGCGAGCGCGAAGTCGCCAAGATCCCCGACGTACCGAAGGAAACGCCCCTCCTGCCCGTTCGAGCTGCGGCCGTGGTCGGTGCCGGAACGATGGGCGGCGGGATCGCCATGGTCTTTGCCAATGCCGGTATTCCCGTTTTGCTCGCGGAGGTGGACCAACCCGCGCTCGATCGCGGGCTCGCCAACATTCGGCGGAACTATGCCAATTCCGTCCGCAAAGGCCGGCTCACAGAGCAGTTTGTGGACGAGCGCCTGAAGCTGATTCAGCCGACGCTAGGCTTTGACGGTTTTTCGACCGTCGATATGGTGGTCGAAGCGGTATTCGAAGGCATGGAATTGAAGAAGCAAGTGTTCGCCGAACTCGATCGAGTGTGCAAGCCCGGCGTGATCCTGGCCACCAATACGTCCACGCTGAGCATTGACGAAATCGCTCGGTCAACTTCGCGTCCGGAATTCGTCATCGGAACGCATTTCTTTAGCCCTGCAAATGTGATGCGCCTTCTCGAAATCGTCCGCGGCCGGGAAACCTCCAAAGAGGTAATGGCCACCTGCATGCAGCTAGCGAAGAACCTGGGCAAGGTCGGCGTTCTCGTCGGGAACTGCAGGGGTTTCGTCGGCAACCGCATGTTTGGGCCATACCGGCGCGAGGCTCAGTTTCTCGTGGAAGAAGGAGCCGGCATCGAAGCGGTGGACAAAGCCCTGTTCGACTTTGGCATGGCGATGGGACCGCTGGCCACCGGCGACCTTGCTGGACTCGATGTCGGCTGGCGCATCCGCAAGGAGTATCGTCACCTCGAGGACCCCCATGTCCGGCGGCCTTTCGCCGAGGATAAGCTGTGTGAACTCGGCCGATTCGGCCAGAAGACTGGTGCCGGCTGGTACCGGTACGATGAACAGCGCCGCGCGGAATCCGATCCTGCCGTCCCCGCTCTCCTTAAGGAATGGACCGAAAAAGCCGGTGTCCCGCAGCGCGTCATCTCTTCCGACGAGATCGTGGACCGCTGTATCTATGCCCTGGTGAACGAGGGTGCGCGCATTCTCGAGCAGGGCTATGCGTTGCGAGCCACGGACATCGACATTATGTATCTCTACGGGTACGGCTTCCCCTCTTATCGCGGCGGACCCATGTGGTACGCCGACCGCGTGGGGCTCGACAAAGTTTATAATCGCGTTTGCGGGTTTCACCGGCAGTTTGGTGCGCTCTGGGAACCCGCACCGCTGCTAGAGCAGTTGGCCTCGCAGGGCAAGACGTTTAGCGGCTTTCAGACCGGGCGCGGCGTGGCCGCCTAGATCTTGTGCAGCCGAGAACCGGACCCGAGATGACGACACTTCTCGACGCCCCGACGCGCGTGCGGCCTGGCGAAGAATTGGACTTGAGCAAACTCGAGGCCTTCCTTCGAAAGCGCTTCCCGGCAGAGCGTGAGGGTATCACCCTCCAGCAATTTCCTAGCGGCCATTCGAACCTGACTTATTCCGTTCGGCTCGGCGACCGTGAAATGGTTTTGCGTCGTCCA
>DATFTB010000097.1:0-6761 GCA_035262325.1 Candidatus Acidiferrum sp. | reverse complement strand
CAAGGATAGCGGCACCGAAGCGCTCGCGGTAACGCTTGGTCAGGTCGTTGTCGAGCGGGACCGGGACGGGCGGCGGTGTGGGTTTCGCTGCGCCTGAAGGCGCCGGCGGGGCGGCGCTCTTCGCGGCAGTCGGCGGCGCGGACGAGGCGGCGGGAGCCTCGGGTTTCGAACTCTCAGGCGATTGGGGAGCCTTGGATTCGTCTGCCATGGACCCTGGGACCATTCAGCTCCGAAAAGTGTACCTGCAGTGCAACGGCGCGCATCCGAACCAACCCCACTAGAATGGCCGCACAAAGACTGTGCGGAAAGAAGGAGCGAGGACGCTCGAGCCACCCTGCAAGGCGAACACATTCATCCGCGACCCGGCAGCAAATACCATCGTTCAGTGCGTTTCTAACACAGGCGGTTAAGGCAGTCAATGAGCGCGGGCAGAGCGGGCAGAGATAAAAGGCAGAGTTGGAGATTCGAAATTAGAGATTGAAAGGAAGAGACTACGCAGTGCGGAAATCGAAGCAGCGCTTATGCAGAAAAGTGGCCGCTGGGTCTGCCCGGCGGCAGGCAGGCCGCCGCGCCCCGCAGTCAAGCCCAGTCGAAGGCGCCCTCTTTGTAGAGCCAGATGTAGCCGACCAGGAGAATACCCAGGAAAACGAACATGGAGATGAGGGCAAAGGCGCCCATGTGGGCGACGACCCAGGAGCGGTAGAGGATGGCCCAGGGGAAGAGGAAAATGGTCTCGACATCGAAGATGACAAACAGCATCGCAACGATGTAGAAGCGGGCTGAGTAGCGGCCACGGGCGTTGCTCTCCGGCGGGATGCCGCACTCATACGGCTGGAATTTGGCTGCGCCGACGCGGGATTCCGGACGGATCAGCTTGAACACGAGAAGAGTAAGAACCGGAAACGAGAGAACAATCAGGGCGAAAATGAGGATCGGAATGTACGCGGCCGGCATGAACGAATGCTAACACACGGGAGGAGGCGAAGCGCAAGGGCAGGTTTCACTCGGGTCTCCGGACGGATTGCGGGGGAGCGGAAGAGTGACGAAAGGCGCAAGACAAGGCACGAAGAGGCGGTTACTTTTCGAACAGGAGTTCGCCGGCGCGTTCGGTGGCCTTCACCACTGCTTTGATCAGGGTGACGCGGAGCTTGCCTTCCTCGAGTTCGAGAATGCCGTCGATGGTGCAGCCGGCCGGAGTGGTGACCGCGTCTTTCAGCAACGCCGGGTGGTCGCCGGTTTCGAGGACGACGCTGGAGGCGCCCTTCATGGTTTGCGCGGCGAGCAATGTGGCCACATCGCGAGGCAGACCCACCTTGACGCCCGCTTCGGCCAGGGACTCGAGAATGATGTAGAGAAACGCCGGTCCGCTGGCGGAAAGACCGGTTACGGCATCCATGTTTTTCTCGTCTACGACCACGGTGCGGCCGACGGCGCCGAACATGGCCTTGGCAATTTCGAGATGTTCAGCAGAGGCGTGTGACCCGCGACAGATGCCCGTCATCCCGCAGCCGACGGTGGAGCAGGTGTTGGGCATGACGCGAACCACGGGGACTTTTTCGCCGACGCGCTGCTCGATATAAGAGGTTGGAACGGAAGCGGCGACAGAAATGATGAGAGTGTCTTTGCCGAGTTCGGGCTTGATTTCCTTGAGCAGGTCGCCGACGACCTGTGGTTTCACGGCTACAAGGACGATGTCGGCTTCTTTTACCGCTTCGCGATTGTTCGTCGAGACCGCGACGCCGAGCTCCTTCCTAAGGGCTGCGGCCCTTTCTTCGTGGCGGACGGTGGAGGAAACCCGTCTCGGGGAAAAGAGTTCCTGCTTGAGGTAGGCGCGAAGGAGAATGCCTCCGAGTTTGCCGGTGCCGAGAACCGCGAGCTTCTTGTCGGTGAGCTTGGGAGTCATGGTGGGAACATTGTCACGGAGGAGGCTAGAAGGGTCAACAAGGGATTGGGTTACCTGACGCGGTTGGTTCAAAAGCGGGCGACCGCTTGCCACAGAGGACACCGCCTCGAGCGAAGAAAAGTACCAAGAGAAGAAGGAATGCGATAATTCGAGAAGCATGACTCTCCTGTCATCCGCAGACGGTCGAGCCGTCCGAGGGCCTGAGCGATCCGAGGCCGAAAGCGCAGGAATCGGAACGGCATTTTCCTGGACGGTCGGGAAGCTACTGCAGTTTTGCATTGAATGGCTGGTGCGGTTAACGGGAAGAAGAGTCGAAAAGAGGAGCGCTCCCTGGCTCGACTGTGTGCTCGGGAAACCGGGTTTCATCGGGACTCGTGTTTACCAGCAGATTGCGGAGGAAAAGGATCTGGAACTGCGCATGCCACCCGACGCCGGGCTGATCCCGGACTTTTCGGCGCTGCGCGGACCTTCATTCGATCCCGATGGGGTGAATCCCCGGATCCGACATTTCTACGAACACGCCGCGTTGTATCACCTCGAGGTGTGGAGCGAAGTGTACCTGGCCGGGAAGTTCGTCTTGTGGCTGCTTGTGGAATTCATCAGCCGGAAAATGGATCAATTGAATTTCCCGATCTCTTCGATGGAAGTAGCCAAGGGTATGACCAGCGAGGTCGTTCAGTTGCGGGAGCGCAGCAGCGGAAAACTGGTGCACACCGGGTGGCTGCGAAGATTCCGAGCAACCGGAAAGGTAATTTACGCGGGTTTCTACTCCACGGCACAAGTCCCGGGAGAATCAAATCCGTGTGTGAAGGTGACCTTTCCCTGTTACGGGAGCAGCAGCGTGTATCTGCGACCGTATCTGTACGAGGATGGATCGTTTGGGCTGGCCTCGACCGGGGCGGGGTTTGGCAAATCCGGTTTCTATCGCATCGTGGAAGCGGGACCGGAGGCGTGGAAAGTACGAGCGTTTACGACGCTACACGAAATTTTTCATGTGTACGTGGACGAGGAGGGTGTGCTGCGAACGGATCACGAGATCCGGTTCGTCGGGCTCACAGTACTGCGGTTGCATTACAAGATGACGCTAGCTAAAAACACGAGGAAGCGCGAACCGCTGGGTGCGGCGTTCTCTGCGGAATCCCGTTGAGTTGCAAAGAACATCGTGCGCCAGGCCCGGATGTGGCCATAGCGCGTCGCTACGAGTTTATGCCAGTGCTACAGGTTGCTAGTCGTGACGGAAACCGCGGAGGACTTCGAGTGCATGCGGGAGGAGGTGCGCGACAGCATCGAGGGACTCGATGGCACCTTTGGGGCTACCGGGCAGGTTGATGATGATGGTTTTGTGGCGAATAGCGGCGACACCACGGGAAAGCAGAGCGGTCGGCGTTTTCTCGGCCCCCTTACGGCGGATTTCTTCCGCGATGCCGGGAATGAGGCGATCGGCAGCGTCGGTTGTGGCTTCGGGAGTTGTATCGCGAGGGCCAAGGCCCGTGCCACCGGTGGTGAGAAGAAGTTCGGCGAGACCGGAATCAGCGACTGTATGCAACTGGCTGCGGATTTCCTCTGGATCGTCGGAACACTGAAGTACGGACGTGACGTCCCAGTCGAGCTCACGGCATCTTTCCACAAGCGAAGGGCCGGACAAGTCTTGGCGTTCTCCGCGAGCGACGGAATCACTGATGGTAAGAATGGCCACGCGCATGGATGGGTTCAGCCGGTACCGACGGTGTCACGGCTGGCCTCATCCATAAGGCGCATGGCTTCCATCAAGAGGCCGGTCGTGCTGCGGGTCGTGGTCGTGGCGCTGGAAGCGTTGGCAGCGTTGAAGTCGATTTCAAATTCGCCCTCGGTCCAGAGGACGACTTTAAAGACCGCGTCGTCACCCGTCACGTTGCCGATTTTCGCATCGCGACATTGGCCGCTGGAGAAATAGAGTTCGGCCCGCTCGGTGCCCTTGCGGACCTCGAGCCGGCAGGACTTCTGGCCCATCTCGAGGGACTGCATGAGGTCGGTCATGTTCATCTCTTCGAGGCGGCCCTGGATGACCCCGGGACGGGAGGCCTGTTTCTGAAGCTTTTCAAGGTGCAGGCGGTCCACGACTTTCTTTGCAGAGCGGACAAGATCTTTCAGGAGGAAGGGCTTGGCGATGAAATCCTCGGCGCCTTCGACGAGCGGGCGCAAACGCTCCTCGATGTCGGCGCGGCTGGCCATGAACAGAAAGGGAATGTGGCGCGTCGAATCACGGCCGCGAAGCTTCTCGAAGAGCTGGCGCCCGTTTAGGCCGGGCATGTTGTAGTCGCAAAGAATGACGTCCGGTGGATCGTCGACGACTTTGAGGAGGGCGTCGGCGCCGTCGTTAGCGACCAGAACTTCGCAGAAAGGCTCGAGTCCCTTGGAGACAAGGTCGCGAACCATGGGGTTATCTTCGGCAACGAGCAACCTGACCGATTTGCCGCCGGCCGCGCTCATGGCTTGCTGCTCCGAATCTGTTGCGCGGCCGCACGACGGTAATCGCCGCTCTTTCCGCCGGTTTTCTCCAGCAGGCGCACGCCGGTGATTTCGATTCCTTTATCGAGAGCCTTGCACATGTCGTAGACCGTGAGGGCAGCGCAAGCAACGGCAACCAGTGCTTCCATCTCCACGCCCGTTTGGGCGGTCGCCGTGACCCGGGAACAAATGTCCACTCCATCTTTGCACAGGCGGGGGGTCACATCAATGTGCGTGAGTGGGAGCGGATGACAAAGAGGTATCCATTCCGCGGTGCGCTTGGCAGCAGCGATACCGGCGATGCGGGCGATTTCGAGCGGGTCTCCTTTGGGATTTTTCAAGCGCCGAACAGTGCGCAGGACGCTGGGAGACATTCGAACAAAAGCCTGGGCGATGGCCGTGCGTGTTGTGACTGCCTTCGCCGAAACATCGACCATGGAAATCTTGCCATGTTTCGAATAGTGGGAGAGCCTGGGCATGAGGTCTAGCTCCACGAAAATGCGGGTAGCAGCTACCCTGCTAGAGTACGTCCAGGCGGGGCAGAACGGAAACCCTCTCTCCCGCGGAGATGTCCAGGCGGTCAGGGGGAACCAGGAGGAAGCAGTTGGCCCTGCCAAGGGCGGCAATGTCGCCGGAACCTTGCCAGCGAAGGACAGAGACACAAGGGGAAAGGTCGCGCCATTCGAGGCGTGCCGGGAGAAAGTGGGAGAGGCCGGCTTTTTCCTTGACAGCGTCCACCAAGGTGGCTTCGAGCAGCGGAAGCGGGCGCGCCGACGCGCCGCTAAGAAGGTCAAGCGCGGGAATAGCGAACAACTGAAAGGTGACCATGGAGGAGACGGGATTCCCCGGCAGGCCGAAGACCCAGACGTTTTGGCAACGGCCGAAGACCGTGGGCCTGCCGGGGCGAATGGCAACCGCGTCAAAGAAGAAGTCCGCACCCAGGCTCTTAAGAACGGATTCGACGAGGTCGTACTTCCCCATCGAAACACCGCCGGAGAGGACCAGGACATCCCCGCGGAGGCCCAGTTCAATTTTTGCGCTCAGGTCGTCGATTCGATCTAAGGCGTTGCCAAGGAGAACGGGTTCGCCGCCGGCAAGGCGCACTTGTGCGGCAAGCGAGACGCCATTGCTGTTGCGAATATGAAACGGCCCCGGCGTTTCGGTGATCGGGACAAGCTCATCACCGGTTGAAAGAATGGCCACCCGAGGCTTTCTTGCACAAAGCAACTGCGCAGCGCCAACTTGAGCGGCGATTGCCAGTTCTGCGAAACCGAGACGCAAGCTAGGCTTCAGGGCGGCTTGTCCAGCGCGGGCTTCGCTGCCACGAGGCACGATATTTTGCCCCGGCTGTGTGGCTCGATCAAAGCTGACCTGCTCGCCATGGCGGCGGATGAACTCAATCATTACGACGGCGTCCGCGCCTGGCGGCACGGCGGCACCGGTCATGATTTGAATGCAAGTGCCGGAAGCAAGAGGAGAGGTGACGGTATCGCCTGCCTTGATTTCGCCGACGCAGCGGAGCGAGGCGCCAGCGGCAGCTTCGCTGGAACGAACGGCGTAGCCATCGCGGGTCGAACGATCAAAGGGCGGGTAGTCACGATCGGCTTGGACTTCCTGAGCGAGGACGAAACCGAGAGCTTCGGAGAGTGGCAGAGACAATGTGGGAAAAGGCCGCCCCTGGCGGTCGGCGATTTTGCGGACGACGAGTTGTCGAGCCTCTTCGAAGGAAAGCAACATGGGCCTCGATTCTTAGAGCGGTCCTATTGTAGCGGGTTTGCGACTCCGGAAATCGAGGCGCTTTCGTCGAGTCAATAAGGTGATTACACCGTGCCGCGATCCCGCTGTTGCCAGGCGCAATGCAGCTCTTCGGTCGGCAAGGCAGAAACAGCAAAAGCCGCGACACCTCGAGCCTCCGGGTAAACGAGGCGCCGCACCGCAAAAAGACTAGAGCCAGCCGGCAAGGAGGGTGCCGGGCTGAATGATGGTGGCGTCGCGCTCCGGACCGGTGGATATCATGCCGAGTTCAATCTGCAGGAAGTCAGAGACGAACCGCATGTAGTCGATGGCGGCCTTGGGCAGCTTGGCGACTTCGCGGACGCCGTAGGTGCTTTCGCACCAGCCAGGCAGGGTTTTGTACACCGGCACGACACGCTCGTATTCTTCGGCTGAGGCGGGCATTTCGTGGATGGGGGAACCCTTGTAGGTGTAGCCGACACCGACCTTGATTTCACGCTGCGTGTCGAATACATCGAGCTTGGTGATAACCAAGGAGTCCATGCCGTTGATCATCTTTGCGTAACGAAGTTCGGCGAGGTCCAGCCAACCGCAACGGCGCGGCCGGCCAGTGACGGCGCCAAATTCCTTGCCACGT
>DATFTB010000096.1:0-3077 GCA_035262325.1 Candidatus Acidiferrum sp. | reverse complement strand
GCGTCCGCGGGCTTGGGCTTCTCCGCTGTGTAGGTCAAGCACTCGCCACCGAAGCGATCGCGGAATGCATCCGCGGTGGCAGCGTCGGGGAAGCAGAATCGAATATAGGATTGCTCTGCCTCGTGCCGACTCCGGCCACGTCGCACTGGGATGCGCCGTTGACGGTGGAAGGCGTCAAACTCTAGGAAAACGCTGCGGAAGCCTCCTGGCGGAAGTGCGAGTTCGACCAGATGCGGAAAGTCCCGTTCATTCATAAGGCCGGTGATCCCGCGCTTGCGACGGCTCATTCGTACCTCGAGCGGTTGCTGTGATGTAATGACCCTCCGCCTCAAGCATTTGCTAAATTTTAAGGTATAACTTGGTCCGTCCCATGCTGTTCAGGAGTATCCAATGGCACCGCGTGCGAATTGGAAGGGCTATCTTCGGCTTTCGCTGGTCTCTTGCCCCATTGCGCTCTATCCGGCGTCCTCGCTCAGCGAAAAAGTGAGTTTCAATCGGATCAACCGTAAAACGGGCAACCGATTAAAACAGCAGAATGTCGATTCGGAGACCGGCGAGGTCGTCTCGCGGGACGACATGGTGCGCGGCTATGAGGTCGCAAAGGGCCAGTACATGATTGTTGAGGATGGGGAAATAGAGGCCGTCCAGATCGAAAGCACGCGCACCATCGATATTGACCAATTCGTTCCAAAAAATGAGATCGATGAGCGTTACATTGACTCGCCCTACTACATTGCCCCTGATGGCGCGGTTGGTCAGGAGGCTTTTGCCGTCATTCGCGACACGATTGCGAAGCTGAACATGGTTGCGCTCGGCCGGGTCGTGCTGACGCGTCGCGAGCACGTAATTGCCCTTGAACCAAAGGGGCGCGGGCTCGTAGGCACGACACTCCGCTACCCGTATGAAGTTCGCGACGAGAAACCATATTTTGGGGATATCCCTGAGCTAAAGCTCCCGAAGGAGATGCTCGACTTGGCTGCCCACATCGTGCAGACGAAATCTGGTCACTTCGATCCTTCCCAGTTCGAAGATCGCTATGAAAACGCCCTCATCGATCTCTTGAGGAAGAAACAGGCTGGCGAAAAGATCGAACCCGCTCGGGAAACTCCTCCGCCGCGCGTGGTGAATCTAATGGAAGCTCTTCGTGCCAGTATCGATGCGGAGGAAAAGAAGGCTCCAGCACCCAGTACACGCGCGCGCCGGCCTGCTAAGAAGAAGGCAACGCGATAAATGAGTCGCTCTGGCGACTATGGGCGTGATGACCGTTACTGAATTGGACAGTTCGGCGCTCAGAAGCACAGTTGCCTTTACGGGCCGTCTCGCCTGCATGACACGAGCGGAAGCGTTCGAAGTGGTGCGTTCGCATGGCGGAACGCCCAGCCAAACGGTTACGCGACAAACTAATGTGCTCGTTGTTGGCGAACTTGGGTGGCCCCTATTGGATGGCGGACGACCGTCCAACAAGCTGAGCAGAGCCGGCAGCTACGGGGTTCCAGTGGTGAGCGAGCGGCGCTTTCTCGAGTGGATCGGCAAAGCGGTTCCCGACAGCTGGCATAGGACCTATTCGGCTGACCAGATTGCTGCGTTGAGCAAGCTTTCCAGCGACACCATCGATGAGCTTGTGCGGTTCGGGTTGCTCAATCCCCGAGGTGGTCTGTTTGGATTTCGCGATTTGGCAAGCGCTCGGCAGGTATCAACTCTGTTTGCGAATGGGATTGGATTGGATGAGATCATTCGCAGCGTGAAGGAGATCAGGGCATGGCTTCCGGAAGCTGACCTGTCCAATTTGCGGCTGCAACCCGCCAGTCACCACGCCATCGAAATCGAACAGCCCGAGGGGCGAACCGATAAGCGCGGCCAGTTTGTGCTGCCGGTCAGCCCGCCTGAGCAGAATGCCGATGCAATATTTGAGCAAGCACAGGCGGCAGAGGGGGCCGGAGACGTTACCGAAGCCGAGCGCCTCTACCGCCTCGTGATGAAATGCGATCCCACCGATGCGGCGCCACCGTTCAATCTCGGAAATATGCTCCGGGCTAACGGTCGGAACGTTGAAGCCGAAGCGGCGTTCCGCGTTGCGACGCGCGCTGATCCGTTTTTCGCGGAAGCTTGGTACAACCTCTCCGACCTAGTCGATGAGCAGGGGCGGTCAGAAGCGGCCATCGATTGTCTGCGCAGTGCGCTCCGAGCCGCGCCGGACTATGCCGACGCGATGTTCAATCTTGCACTGTTGCTACAGCGAGGCAACAAGCACGCGGAGGCGGCGGAGTACTGGCGGCGCTATCTAGCCAAGGACGGCAAATCTGAATGGGCGGGACGGGCACGTCGGTCCTTAAAATTCTGCGAAATGCAAATGCACCTATCGGCATTGTGACCTCTCGTCAGACCCACCGCCCTTTCAAGCGGCTATTAGGATCGGACGCCGGCGGCGGTAAAGCGGGGAGCAGAAGAGGCTGGGGCCGATAAGGGCGACGAAGTCCGATCCCACAACATCACGGCCACGGGACAAGTCCTATGTCGACACGGGAGCCAGAGCATACACCGTTGAAGACGCTTGCGATCAATTCAAGTCGTGACATGCTTGAGAAGCTCAAGCGCGAGATTGAACGCTTAGCAGGTTCGATAATTCGTCAAGAGATTGTAGATCATGGACTGAACGCAGCAATGACCGCCTGGCATCTGACAGAGTGGACGTGGAGGGAAATTCAAGGCTCGATTCCGCGGATCCGTAGTGTCACAGAGAAAGCCGGGACGTCGATCAGAGAACTCAAGCAATTTCAACAATTCGTCAAACGAGATTGCGCCGAGTTGGCCTATTGCGAAGGCATTGCCATCTCCACCAAACATTTCACCTTCTTGAAGCTGCCGGTGTTTTCCACCAAAGTGACCGAGCGATTCAAGATAAATCCGGACCCGATTGGCAAGGATGGCGGCGCTACGCGGCACCAATTCTCGCCAACCGGCGAGACCGTTAGCTATACGGCGCAAGCCTCCGAGCTATGGATTACCGATGGGAGGTCACTAACATCGGCCGCAGAAGTCCTGGAAGACGCGTTCCAATGGTGGCGCAAATTCATCGA
>DATFTB010000095.1:0-6322 GCA_035262325.1 Candidatus Acidiferrum sp. | reverse complement strand
GGGCGGGAGGCGTGTCGCCACGAACCGCACTCGCCAAGCTAAGACTGAGCACGAGGAGCCAGCCGGGTCGCCAGTTGGTCGCGGCCCGCGAGCGCAAGCAATGGTGCGGTCTGAGAGACACTTCGGTCTCCTCGGTATTCGCAAAGGTTGGCTCGGTGTTCCCGAACCATGGCGGGCGGCAGGGGGACACAATACTCCATCCGAGCGTCTTCGTTAAGCTATTTTTCTGTCCTTCCGGCAAGCCGTCGCCCTCCGTCACTCTAAGCTTTTCTGCTTAGGATGTTTGATGTATGCTTCTCAGAAGTTTACGGGGACGCTCGCGCTCGTCACACCCGGAACCGGAAGGGTCGAAGAGGACTGCAGTGAGGCTCCTTCGCAGCATTGAGGTTTGAATTCCGCCCACCTTTGTGCCGCTTGCGTGTATGTATGCATGGTCTGCAAGTCGCATTTCTAACTGGCTAGCTTCTGGAGCACGCCCGACACAATTAGTGTCGGGTCTTCGTGCTACCGAGAGTAGCGGACGGGGATGATCTATGCCTGAGTCTTCGCGTTTTTTCGAGTCGGTTATGGACGCATGGGCAGCGATGACACACCGGCGAATTGTGTTTTTGGCCGCTGCCATCGTTGCCTTGGCAACAGCCGCCTGTTTTATGGGCGGTTGCGGAGGCGAACAAAAAGCCGCAGCTGGTCCCCCCAATGTGGAGATCGCCACGGTTGTGCAAAAGGACGTGCCGATTGTGCGGGAGTTTGTGTCGACTCTGACCGGACTCGTGAACGCGCAGATTCGCGCGCAAGTGTCGGGTTACCTTGTGAAACAACTGTATTTGAACGGCGCATACGTGAAGAAGGGCTCGTCCCTGTTTCAGTTAGACCCCCGCACCTTTATAGCTGCAGTGGACCAGGCGGCTGGCAATCTCGCGCAGGCGAAAGCGGACCTGCAGAAAGCGCAAGCTCAACTGGGGAAGACGCAACTGGATGTCGATCGGTATACGCCCTTGGCCAAGACGGGGGCGATCAGCCAACAGGAGCTCGATGATGCCGTGCAGGCGAACCTTGCGGCGAAGGGTCAAGTGGCCGCGGCTAAAGCCTCGATTGATGCGGGGACGGCTGCGTTGGAAAGCGCCAAATTAAATCTGGGATTCGCAACGGTGGTCGCGCCCATCGACGGGGTTGCCGGAATTTCAAACGCACAAGTCGGCGATTTCGTAGGCCCACAAAGTACCAATGCGCTCACAACTGTTTCAACCGTGGATCCCATTCTGGCCAACATAACGCCAAGCGAAGAAGATTATCTCAACGCGATGAAAGCAGCGCAAAAGTCGGGTCTGACGGATATACAGATTCTAAGCCCACTGGTGTGGGAACTGGAATTGACGAACGGTGCCATTTACGGGGAGAAGGGCCGCTTTTACGCCATGGACCGTCAGGTGAACATCCAAACCGGTACCATCCTGCTGCAGATCAAGTTTCCGAATCCGGGCAGGGTGCTTCGCCCGGGCGGTTTCGGCAATGTTCGGACGGTCGCCCGCCTCGAGAAAAACGCGCTGCTGGTTCCGCAAAGAGCGGTCACTGACATCCAAGGGAAATACCTCATCGCCGTTGTTGGCGGGGACAACAAGGTCAGTATTCGTCCAGTGAACGTTGGTGAGAAGGTAGGCACGATGTGGGTCATCACGGGAGGTTTGCACCCGGGAGATCAGGTCGTGGCCGAAGGAACCCAGAAAGTGCAGGAGGGTTTGCTCGTGAACCCCAAGCCTTTTCAAGAGCCGGCAGCAGCGAACTCTACGAAAGGCGGCCTACAGTAGCCCGACACCCATGTACAGATTCTTTATTGAACGTCCCATCGTATCAATCGTAATCGCGGCGATCATGGTGATCGTCGGAGCAGTAGCCGTGCTCGGACTCCCGACGGCGCAGTTTCCCAACATCGCTGACCCACAGATCCAGGTTCTCGCTACCTACGTAGGCGCTGATGCGCTGACGGTTGAGCAGGCTGTCGCCACTCCGATCGAGCAACAAATGAGCGGAGTGGACAACATGGAATACATGTATTCGCTCAACGCCAACAACGGGCAGACGACGCTTACAGTGGATTTCAACGTCACGACCGACGCGAGCACCGATCAGATTCTTACCCAGATGCGGCAGAGCCAGGCCGCCTCGCAGCTGCCAACCGCGGTCAACAATTATGGCGTTACGGTGCAAAAGTCCACCCAGACACCGATGATGCTTTTTGACCTGTACTCCCCGAATGGGAGCTATGACTCGCGGTTCCTGGCCAACTACGTCTACATCAATTTGAAAGATGGATTGACGCAGGTGCCGGGGATCGCGAGCGTCTCCGTATTTGGCGCGGGGCAGTACGCCATGCGGATCTGGGTGAAGCCGGACCAACTGGCGAAACTCCAGATCACGGTGCCGGACATTATCAACGCCGTTCAGGTGCAGAACAATGTGAATCCTGCCGGACAGATCGGCGGCGAGCCCGTCCCGAAGGGCCAGGAATTTACCTATGCGGTGCGTGCCCAGGGCCGATTGATCTCCGAACAAGAGTTCGGCGAAATCGTGGTGCGGGCTCAACCTGATGGTTCGGTGGTGCGGTTGAAAGACGTGGCTAGAATTGAACTGGGGGCTCAGGTCTACAACATGTTGGGCCGCCTCGACGGAAAGCCGTCCGCCGTCATCGCCGTCTATCAGTTGCCGGGTTCGAACGCAGTGGCGGCAGGCCGAGGCGTCATTGCGTATATGGAGGAACAGAAGAAGAGATTTCCTCCGGGACTCGATTTCGTAACGGCCCTCGATACGACGCTTCCCGTGACAGAAGGGATCAAGGAGATCGAGAAGACGCTACTTGAGGCCCTCGTGCTGGTTATTCTTGTTGTGTATATCTTTCTTCAGGGCTGGCGCGCAACGCTCATTCCCCTCCTAGCCGTACCGGTTTCGCTGATTGGTACGTTCATGATCTTTCCGCTCCTGGGTTTTTCCGTGAACACGCTATCGCTGTTCGGGCTGGTGCTGGCCATCGGCCTTGTGGTCGACGACGCCATCGTCGTTGTGGAGGCGGTTGAGCACCACATCGAGCATGGCCTCTCGCCAAAGGAAGCTTCCATCAAGGCCATGGAGGAGGTATCCGCGCCGGTCATTGGAATTGCCGTGATTTTGTCGGCCGTTTTTATTCCGACCGCGTTTATTCCTGGAATCACAGGGCGGCTGTACCAGCAATTTGCGGTGACCATCGCGGTTTCGGTTATCTTCTCTGCCTTCAACGCGCTTACCTTGAGCCCGGCGCTTTCTGCCCTGCTGCTGCGCCCCAAGAAAGAATCGCGTGGCCTGCTCGGGAAATTCTTCGCCTGGTTCAACCGGGTATTCACTTCGGCCACAAATCATTACGTAAATTGGTGCCGTTTTTTCATCCACAAGGCCGCGTTCACCGTGATCTTGCTGTTAGCTTTCACGGTTTTGGCTGGCGTTGCGGGCAGCAAATTACCGGTCGCGTTTTTGCCCGACGAAGACCAAGGCTATGTTTTCATCAACCAGCAACTGCCCGACGCCGCCTCGCTGCAACGATCTGAGGCGGCCGCACAAAGAGTAGAAGAAATACTGCTGAAGACACCGGGCATCGCACATGTCACTACCGTGGTTGGCTACAGCCTGCTGAGCGGCGTTCAGAATACCTACAGCACATTCTTTTGGGTGACTTTCAAGCCTTGGCACGAGCGCAAAGCCAAGGAAGAGCAGTACATGGATTTGATCATTCACTTGAATGAGGTTCTCGCGAAGCAGCCCGAAGCCGTTATCGTCGCATTTCCACCTCCCGCGATCCCAGGCGTGGGTGCATCGGGCGGAGTAACGTTTATCCTCGAGGACCGCGGCGGCCGCGACGTGGAATTCCTCGCGACGCAGACGAAGACCTTTATGGAGGCGGCGAAGAAACGACCGGAATTAGCGCGCATTTTCACCACCGCCCTCCCGTCGGTGCCGCAGGTATATGCAAGCGTCAACCGCGACCAGGTGCTAACCCAGGGTGTGCAGTTGAAGGACGTTTACGCAACCATGCAGACCTTTATGGGTGGTGCGTTTATCAACTACTTCAACCGCTTCGGACGCCAGTGGCAGGTCTATACGCAAGCCGAAGGCGCCTACCGGACACGGGCGCAAAATGTGGGCCAATTTTATGTTCGAAATATGAAGGGGGACATGGTACCTCTGTCCGCTGTGACCTCCATCCAGACCGCCAACGGACCCGAATTCACCATGCGCTATAACCTCCACCGCGCCACGCAGATCAATGCCACCGCGGCGCGAGGATTCAGCAACGAGCAAGCCATGCACGCCATGGAGGAGGTTTATGCCCAGACGATGCCCCCCGGGATGGGCTTTGACTACATGGGCATGTCGTTTCAGGAGCAAATTGCACAGCAAGGTGTTTCGCCATTCGCTATTTTTGGCCTCTCGATCCTTTTTGCCTTCCTGATCCTCGCAGCGCTCTATGAAAGTTGGACGCTTCCCTTTAGCGTACTGCTGAGTGTGCCGATTGCGGTCTTCGGCGCCTTCGCGACGATACTGGTCCGGCGGATCATCGACCTGCTTGTCTTCAAGGACTATTCCGGACTTGGCCTTGAAAACAACGTGTACGCCCAAATCGGGTTGGTCATGCTGATCGGACTTGCGGCCAAGAACGCCATCCTCATCGTGGAGTTTGCAAAGGCCGGTTACGAGAAAGGCGACTCCCTTTCTGAAGCCGCGCTCGAAGGCGCCCGGTTGCGTCTGCGCCCCATCTTGATGACTTCCTTCGCTTTCATTCTGGGTTGTGTGCCTCTTTGGCGTGCCTCCGGGTCCGGCGCCATATCGCGCCAGGTCATGGGAACGGCCGTGATCGGAGGCATGATGGCTGCCAGTGCGATCGCCATCTTCATCATACCGGCGTTGTTTTACTGGGTTGAACGTCTTGGCGGTGCAAGCGTGGAAGGCATGAAGGCCAAAGTCGGTGGCGCCTCGGGACTCTCTCCAGGCGCCCCGGAGCATGCGGACTAGCTGATTCAAGGGCGAGAACGGCGAAATGAAAAACTCCAATTTAACTGCACAATTGTTCGGAGTGGTGCGCCGCGAGGTGCCGAGCGCTGGGCCAGAAAATCATGGACCGTTCGGCGCGGCGGGCCACTGGTTCGCTCGAACAGTTCTCCCTTGTGCGCTGATTCTCGCCGGTTGCGCGGTGGGACCAAACTATCAACGCGTGAAGGTGAACTCTCCCACCTTTTTTCGAGGAGCGGAGGGCGCCACGCAGCAGGAGTCTTACGCGGATCTGCCCTGGTGGGAAGCCTTCAAAGATGAGCAATTAAGAATTCTGATAAAGACCGCTCTCGCGAACAACTACGACCTGGCGATCGCGGTTTCTCGGGTGGAGCAATCACGCCAGATTGCGGCTCAAGCGCGCTCTCAGTATTTCCCCTTCGTGACCTATTCGGTTGGCGCCAGCGACGGGAAGAACGAATTTTTGGGAACGATTGCTCCAACGGGAGGAGGATCGACCAGAGGCACTTTCATCGCTGCTGGCAGTGTGGCCTGGGAACCGGACATTTGGGGCCGCTTGCGGCGGCTCAATGAATCCGCTCGCGCGCAATACCTGTCGACGGAGGAAGCTCGCCGAGGGGTCATGCTCACGCTGGTGAGCGACGTCGCGCAAGCCTACTTAGAACTGCTCGGCCTCGAACTGCAGCTTCAGATCGCTAAAGACACGACCGCTTCGTTCACCGATACCCTCAAGCTGTTTACCCAACGCTACGAGGGTGGTGTGGCATCGAAGCTCCAGACTTCTCGGGCCGAAGCCGCGCAGGCGGCGGCGGCTTCGACGGTCCCGGAGTACGAGCGCGAGATCGCACTGAAAGAGGATCAGATCAGCGTGCTTTTAGGCCGTAATCCGGACTCCGTCATTCACACCGCCAAATTGCTCGACGAAGTGGTGCCGCCCGAGATTCCCGTGGGCTTGCCTTCGGCTCTACTCGAGCGTCGGCCCGACGTGCTTGCAGCTGAGGAGCAAGTCCGGGCTGCGAACGCTCAAATCGGCGTGGCGAAGGCCAACTTTTTTCCACAACTCGGCCTCACCGCGCTGGTCGGTCAGGCAAGTACGCCGCTCTCCGAGATTACTTCGGGCCGCGCGAATGTCTGGAGCATCGCCGGCAATTTCACCGGGCCAATCTATGAGGGCGGTTTGCTTCGCGCGCAAAAACGCCAGGCCGTAGCGTTCTGGGAACAATCCAAATTTCAGTATGAACAAGCGGCGCTGAACGCCTTTACCGACGTTGCCAACGCGCTCATCTCGCGT
>DATFTB010000094.1:0-7714 GCA_035262325.1 Candidatus Acidiferrum sp. | reverse complement strand
CCCTATTCTCCAGTCTGGCATTGAAGTCGACGTCCCCAAAACACACACCGTCAAGGAAATCACTGAGGTGCGTCTTGTCGTCACCATCGACAAGAAACAGCTCATCTACCTCGGCAACGATCCCGTCAACCTCCGCGACCTTCCCGCTAAAATCAAGAAGCAGCTCAAGCATCCCGGCGACGCCATTTTCCTCCGCGCCGACGAGACCGTTCCTTTCGGTGCCTTCGCGGCGGTCATCGACGAACTCCGCCAGTCCGGCGTTTCCAACATCAGCATCGTCACCCAACCCATTACCGACCGCAATCGACAATGATTCGTCTTTGGAGTACGCCAGTCCAGCTGCCGCTCTTGCATTCGTTCGAACGCCACAGCCCACGGGGTCCTGAGGGCGCCGCATCTTTTCCGCGGCGTTTGCGGGAAGGGTGGGCTCTTCGGGGGGAACGGCAGGCGATCTCTTCTCCTCTCTTGCGGCCGCTAAACGTGCATTCCCTGCGCCGATTGCTGATATCCTTGAACCGTTAGGGGAACTGACAGGAAACTCTCCCAACCCATGACGATCGCCACCTACACCTACGACGACCTCGCCTTCAAACGCTTCTTCTACTATTCCGTGTTTTTCCATCTCACTCTCTGCGCCCTCATGTTCGTCGGTATGTGGGTAGAGCGTTCCGGCAACGCCTGGGGCGGCGTCGGTGGTGGCGATTCCGGTGTAAAGGTTAATCTCGTCCTGCCCAGCGCCGGACTTCCCATGCCCCCAACGATCAACCCAACCGAGAGCCAGGCCTTCGATCCCACCAAGGGCCTCAACGTCGAACTTCCGAAGCCCAAACCCCCTGAGCCTCCGACGGACGCTACAAAGATCCCCAAGTTCGAAAAGGAGAAGCCTCTTCCCCCCAGCAAGAAATCTCGCGTCTTTGAACCCAAGACTCCGCCACCCGACAACGCGGTCAACTACGGCAAGGGCGGTTCGCCGAGCATTCCTTCCAGCTATTCGAACACTCCTGGGCCGCTCAGCGGCGGTATAGCCACCCGCGGCGAAGGCGGCGGCGATTTTGCCGCTCGCTACGCCTGGTACGTCGAAGCCGTCCGCCGCAACATCAACCAGAACTGGATGCAGAACACCATCGACCCCGCCGTTCGCGCCGCCCGCCGCGCCAAGACCACCATCACCTTTACCATCAGTCGCGATGGCTCGATCAAGAACATCCGCGTTTCCGAGTCGAGCGGCAATCGCTCCATGGACGATTCCGCTCAGCGCGCCCTCCTCAGCGCCGATCACTTCCCACGTCTCCCGTCCGACTACTCCGGGAACTACGTGGATGTCACCTTCGACTTTGACCTCTCTCTCACCCGATGACTTCTCTTGACCTGTTTTTCTCGTTTTGGTCGCAACATTCCCTAACCTGCCCGCGCCGGGCTGGGGGAGTCTGCGGAGCAAGGAGTCCCTCTTCGGCGGCGCAGCTAGGTCACGAGTCACCGGTTACGGGCTCTTTGCACTACAATTCTTCTCTAACCTTTCGAACCGAGGAGGTAATCTTGTCCCCTAAACCCCGCGCCGGCCATTCCTTCCCGATCGCGACACTCTTCCCTCCGCTTCTCCTTGGCTTCCTCATCCTCCTCCCGTTCGCCTCCCCCTCCTTCTCGCAAGACTGGTTTCGCACCGGCACCGGTCTCGGAGTTGAAAAGCCCCGCATCGCCGTATCCGATTTCGCCTCTCGGCCCGACTCCGCCAAATCCCACGCCGGCCTTTTCACCAACGTTGTCCGCGACGACCTGGCCTTCTCCGGCATTGTCGACCTCGCCAGTCCCAGCTTCTATCCTCCCAACGCTCCTTCACAACCCGGGGAACTCCGCATGCTCGACTGGACCCAGAATCCCGTCAACGCCAATTTCCTCGCCTTCGGGAATCTCTCCGAAACTTCCGCCGAAGTTGCCATCTTCGCTTGGATGTTCGATGTTCGCAGTCCCTCCACCGAACCCATCGTGGGCAAGGTCTATCGCGGTAATCCCACCGACGCACAAGTGCGCAAATTCGCTCACCAGTTCGCCGACGAAATCATCTCCAAACTCTCCGGCGGTGTTCCGGGCATCGCCGCCACGCAGATCGCTTTCATTCACGGCAACACCGGCTCCAAGGAACTCTGGGTCATGGATTACGACGGCGCCAACCAGCACGAACTCACTTCCCTTCATTCCGTCGCTCTAACCCCTCGCTGGTCCCCGGATTCATCGCGCATCGCTTTCACCTGCTTCGCTCCTGTGAGCGGCGTAGTCAGCGCGCAAATCTGCATGTATTCGTTCGACGCGGGTAAGCTTGTCACATTCGCTCGTTTCCGCGGCACCAACACTTCTCCCAGCTGGTCACCCGACGGGTCTCAGGTCCTGCTTTCCTCCTCCATGCAAGGCAATCCAGCCCTGTACCTGACTGATTCGAACGGCAGCCGCCCCAAGCGCATCACCTTCGCGTCGAACGGCGCCGACACTTCCCCCGCCTGGAATCCCAAAAATGCTCAGCTTGTTGTGTTCGTCAGCGATCGCGGCGGGACGCCCCAGCTCTATCTCATGAACGCCGATGGCACCAACACGCAAAAGCTCGATCTTCCTGACATGGGCTATGTCATCGATCCTGCCTGGTCGCCCAACGGACAGCTTCTCGCCTTCAGCTGGCGCCGCCCGAACGGCAACTACGACATCTACGTCATGGATCCTTCATCGCGGCACACTCTCCAGCTCACCCGCGACGCTGGCCGCAACGAGCGACCCTCCTGGGCTCCCGACGGCCGCCACATCGTTTTCGAATCCACCCGCACCGGCACGCGCCAGATCTGGACCATGCTCGCCGATGGCTCCGCTTCTCACCAGCTCACGCTCTCCGGCCACAACGAATCTCCCAACTGGTCCACCCATTGACGGTCGCCGATGACTCGCCCTCTTCGATTTAGTCGCGCCCTGTGCCCGCCCAATTCTTCAGGGATCGTTTCTCTTGGCACACCGTCATTTCCCGCCGTTTTCGACATACAATATATCGTATTACGACCTATTCCCCGAACCCGGCCCTCTGGTGTTACTATTTATCAATCCAGCCGGCCCAACACGGGAGATCACAGTGTCTCAGGAGGACACGCATGACTCAGCCATACCGCCCGTTCGTCCGCTCGCTTCTTGTTGCCATCTCCGTCTTGGCTCTGTTCGTCGCCGGTTGCAAAAAGAAGCCTGTCGCCTCGAAAACCCCCGCTTACACCCCTCCGCCCGCCGCAGTAAAACCTACGGCCACCCTCAGTGCCGATCGTACTTCGATCAATAAGGGGGAGTCCGTGAAACTCACGTGGTCTACCACCGACGCCGCGAACGTCTCCATCGCTCCGGAAGTCGGTGCCGTTACACCGGAAGGTTCCACGACGGTCTCTCCCAGCAGTTCCACAACCTATACCCTCACGGCCAGCTCCGCCGGCGGCAATACCGACGCGACGGTCCGCATCGCGGTCAACGCTCCTGTCGCCGAAGCTCCCAAGCTCGGCTTTGATGAACTCTGGAACAAAGAGGTCCGCGATGCTTATTTCGACTACGACTCCGCCGAAATCCGGGCCGATGCGCGCCAGGCACTGCAGAAGACAGCCGACTTCCTCAAGAATTATCCCCAGGCTCGCGTCACCATTGAAGGCCACTGCGACGAGCGCGGTTCGACCGAATACAATCTCGCTCTTGGCGATCGCCGAGCCAACGCCGTCAAGCAATACCTCGTCAGCCTTGGCGTTCCTGCCGAGCGCCTGACCTCCACCAGTTGGGGCAAAGAAAAGCCCTTCTGTATGGAGTCCACCGAAGCCTGCTGGCAGCAAAACCGCCGCGGCCACTTCGTGCCCAACAAGTAATCCCAGTACGTCTTCGTGGGGGCGCGGCACAGCCTGCGCCCTGTTTCCGCCCGATTTCTCGACCAAGCACGGGTAGCGAAAGGGCGAGCCGCTTCTCAGAGAGCCCTGCGGTCTTGGTCATTCGTGCAGGGCGACGGTCAGCCACGAAGCCCAGGGATCCTCGCGACAGGTCACTACCCTCGACCAAAACACGCGATCTCGTCCAACCACTTGCTCCATTCCCCCACTCCCGCTACATTAAAATATTGGGAGTCAATCACCACCCCGGTCGTTTGCGTTCATTGCTTGGAGGAACCATCATGCGTACTCGCAACATCCTCATCTTCTCTGGCGCCATGCTTCTCAGCGCACTCGCCGGCAGCCTTATCGGCCCCAAACCCGCCCTCGCCGTCGCTCGCGAGATCATCGAGCTGCAGCGCGACGTCACCGCTCTCCTCGCAGGGCAAAACAATCTTCAGACCCAAATGACGCAGGACCACACTGTCCAGAAAACCCTGATCGAGCAATCCTCCGACTCCGTCAACAAGCTCAACGCCACGATGAACTCCCTCCAAAAGTCGGTTCAGGACGTTCAAGCCAACTCCGGCACCCGTCTCGACACCATGTCCACGCAGGTCCAGGGCCTCTCTGACAATCTCGAGGAAATCAAATCCCGGCTCGGCAAGCTCAATCAACAGCTGGTCGATCTCCAAAACTCCGTTCAGAGTATCGATGCTCGCCTCTCCGGCGGTGCTCCCGTTACGGCCCCCGGCAACAACGCCCCTGGCTCTCCCTCTCCCTCCCCCTCCGGTGCATCCTCGCTCGCTCCGTCGGGTTCCCCGGGCCCCCCGGCCTCGGCCGACACGCTCTACTCCAACGGCCTCCGCGACATCACCAATGGCAAATACGAGCTCGCCCGCTCCGAATTTCAGGATTACCTCCGCTACTACGGCGAAACCGACCTGGCCTCAAACGCGCAGTTCTATCTCGGCGAAATCGCTTACTCCCAGCATCAATACGAACAGGCCGTTCAGGAGTACGACAAGGTCCTCAACAACTATCCCAGGAGCTTCAAACTCGCCACCGCACGCTACAAAAAGGGCATGGCTCTTCTCGAGCTCGGCCAGAAAAATCCCGGCATCAAGGAACTCCGCGATGTTGTGAAGCGTTATCCCGGCACCGAAGAAGAGCGCCGCGCCCGTGCCAAGCTCAAGGACATGGGCGTCTCCGTAACCGCCACCGCCGCCCACTAACCCCTCCTCAATGTCATCGCGATCGACGCTTCAAACTCGCTGGTGTTTTTGTTGGCACCGGAACGGCGAATGGGTACAACTCCATCTGAGGCGAGAAGGCTCTCGAAAGGCTTACCCGGGTTTGGGGCGCTTTAAGAGATCATTTCGGTGCCGGGAGGGCCACCGCTTTCGACATGGTGCAGGAATCATTTCTGATCAGGTTTCTCGCTGGTTGGGGTCGAGCCGTTCAGCTTTTCCAGTTTCGCCAGTCGCTCCCGTACCTGGCTCGCATTCTTCGCCTGCGGAACCAACTGCAGATAAGCTTGTATCTCCGTGATGGCGTTGCCATAGTTGTTCTTCCGCGCGTAAATCTCAGCCAGTAAGAGATGCAGTTGCGGAAATCGGGACAAATCTGCTCGCTGCTCCGCCTTGCGCGCGCTCTTTTCAGCGTCCTCGATCTTGTTGAGCCGGTAATTCGCCAGCGCGTTGTAGAAATAGGCCTCCGCGCAGTTCAATGGATCGAAATCCACGATGTAGCCAGTGACGCTATCGTGATTCAGCGGATCAAGCTCCAGGATGTGCCCAGTAAAGTTGACGACCCCGGTCCAATTTCCTGCCTCGTACTCCATCACCGCGAGCGACAGATAGGGCGGCAAATACTTGCCGTCGATATTCGTAGCACGGGTATACGCCGCACGAGCCGCGTCCTTCTGGTCTTCCACCTGTAAAACGGCGCCCAATTGAAACCAGGCGTGCGCGTAGCTGGGGTAGATCTGCACGGCTTTTTCAAAATATTCCCGCGCATTGTCAAGTTTCCCGGTCTTCTGGGCCGCGAGGCCCTTCTCATAGGCTTTTAGGGCATCTTTTGGCGCTTTGTAGGGCGTCGCGCTCAACGTCATGCCCTCTATCTTCGTAGTTCTCTGGACCACGATCGAGCCCACGTCAATCGTCCCGCTGACAGCCGTAAGGCCAGCGAGCATGACGGTATTCGAGCGGAAACCTGAAACCGAGGCCCGCAGCTCACAGTTCGTCAACTCGCGCCGTGGAATTCCCGCCAGCAAAGCCTTGCTGGTCATGGGAGATAGCGAAGTCCGGTCGCCGGTAGCGTCTAGGAAAGAATCGGTCATCGATCCCATCTGCATGCTGAAGTCTCCCCGGGGGCTTGCGTATACCTGCTGAGTCACCCGGCCGTTACAAACGCGCTCGACCAGCGAATCATGCGGAACTGGTGTGCTGTCCCCGGTTTGAACGCGGCCTCGGAGAAACATCACAAGATCCTGATCCTGTTGACTCGGCTGCGGAGTCGTATGCGCGGGGTTCGCAGGAGCGCTTGGTGCTGGGGAGGGTGGCGCAGGGGTCGGAGCGGGAGGCTTTTGCGCCAACGCGGCTGGCAGCAAAAGCACCACGGCGGGCGCCAGCGCTAGAAAAATGTACCTGCGGTGTTTCACAGATCTATTCCTAAGGAAGGAACGTCTGAGGAAAAAATTCTAGGGCGCTGGCGATGGCAAGTCAAGGTTCGCAAAATCGGCCCGAATCGGCCCGGCCGCTCGGGCGACCTCTGTTGGTCTTTTGGCCGCCGATCGCGGGCAAATGCCCCGTAAACGCCAGCCTCCTTCTCTAGCTGCTCTTGTCCTTTTCCTTTGCCACAATCAATCGATCAAACGCCGCCGGCAGACCTTCGTTCGCCGAATACGGTCCCGGAACATATCCTCGCGAAGCAATCCCCTTCTGCGACTGCTCCGTGATCCCCCAATCCTCTCTGTTCGTCGCGTCCCAGAAGGCCACCGCGTCATCGCCGCAGAAATCCTTCTTCGCCATCTCCCGCGGATGAAACAGCCATTCCGTAACCACATCCGTCCGGTCCACGCTCCTCGGCCACAGTCGATGCACCATCACATAATCCGGATGCAAACTCAAAAACAGGTTCGGATAGATCGCGTAATACAATACTCGTTTGCACTGCTCAGTGTTGAGCCCCGGCAGAAAATCTCTCCTTCTCACCCCGTCTGCGCTCATGGTTTCGGCCGCGCCCTTGAACCCCATCGTTCCGCCGATGTATGTCGGCCGTGGCTCGTCGTTCTCTCCGCTCATGTAGTCCGTCACACGATTCAGCATTGGATGGAGTGTCGGACAGTGCAGACACTCGTTGTAATTGAGCACAATCAACTTCCAGTTCGCCTTCACCTCGTATCTCTCTCTCTTGAATACGCGCAGTTCCTCCATGCCCCAGGCCGCGAACTTCTTCGGCAGATCCGCTAACTGCTCCGCGAGCGGCCGCACTTCCACCCCAAAATTCAAAAAGATGTGCCCGTCCCACACTTCGGCGGCCACACGGCGCAGCGGGTAATCTTCCTTTCGGAATTCCGTCTGTTCCATGTGCGGCGCTGCCAGCAGCCTCCCGTCCAGCCCGTAGGTCCATGCATGATACGGGCACTGGATCCTCCCCGCGAATCTGCCCTCACCCTCTTTGCAGATCTGCGTTCCGCGATGCCTGCAAACGTTGTAAAACGCGCACACTCTCCCGTCACAGCCCCTGGTCACAATCACACTCTCACCCGCCACGTCCGCCACAAAGTAGTCTCCGGGCTTCTCAATTTGCTCGCTCCGCCCCGCACACACCCACATCCCGAAGAA
>DATFTB010000093.1:0-4708 GCA_035262325.1 Candidatus Acidiferrum sp. | reverse complement strand
AGATGAGAGATAATGGGCTAAGCCGGGCCGGAGTACCTGGGCCAGGCTCCTCCAGGACAAAGGAGAATGGGGCATGGAGAAATCTTTGAAGGCGTCCGCACTCGCGGCGATTTTATTGCTTGGACTCGCGAGTTTGTACGCCCCGCGCGCGGCAGCACAGGACGGAAAGATTGCTGGATCGATCATCGATTTCGATGGGAAGCCTTGGGAGGGTTTGCCAATCAACATCAAGAGCGACCAGGGTGCGACGCAGGAAACCAAGACCGATGCGAGCGGAAAGTTCCAGTTCGTGAACCTAAAGTCTGGAAAATACACCGTGAGTGTGCATCCTCCCCAGGTCAAGGACCCCTTTAATATAGCGACCGAAGTGCGCGGCGGAGCGGAAACGCCGCCGGTGAACCTCAACTTCAAGGAGATCTTGGAGAAGCAAAATCCGGAAGCCGCGGCGCAAATCAAGAAGCAGCAGGAAGAGAAGTCAAAGTACGGGGCGATGAAGCAGCACTTTGACCAGGGCGTGGTGCTGCTCGATCAGGAACGCGCTGCCAAGGCGGAACTGGCAAAGGCTCCTGCCGATCAAAAGGACGCGGTCAAAGCAAAAGTGAGCGACCTCTCGAACCAGGCGGTGGCGGAGTTCCAGGAGGCGCAGAAAGCAGCGCCGGAGAAGGATCCGAACCTACACCTGTTCTGGGCGCGAATGGGCGAAGCTTACGACCTGGCGGGCCGCAACGACGAGGCCATCAACGCTTATCAGCAGGCGGTCGCGGCAAAGCCGGACAATGCCAGCTACTACAACAACCTGGGGAACGCGCTGGCTCGCGGGGGGAAGATCGACGAGGCAAAGGCGGCGTACGGCAAGAGCGCGGAGCTCGATCCCACGAACGCGGCGATGGCCTGGAGGAATTTCGGCATCAGCTTGTACACGGCGGGGCGCATGCAAGAGGCGGTCGAGCCGCTGCAAAAGGCGACACAACTGGATCCGAAGAGCGCGCAGGCATGGTATCTGTTGGGCGCTTGCCTTGTGGCATCCGCCGATTACAAGCAAGTGGGCGACAAGATGGAAGTGACGCTTAAGCCGGGGACGGTGGAAGCCTACCAAAAGGCTATCGAACTCGATCCCAACGGTACGTGGGGCGCGCAGGCAAAACAAGGACTCGAAGGTGTGCAAACGCTTACCGGTGGAATTGACACGAAAGTCGGCGGAAAGAAGAAGAAGCCGTAGGCCGAGAGGGACTCGTGTGGCTAAACGGTTTGGGGAGCTTAACGAATCGAGCCGGCTCTGAGCTGGGCCGGTTTTGTCCTGTCGAGTGGTTCAGGGAACGGGAAGTCTCAGCGGTGCGTAAGAGTTCCCGTGACCTTGGTGCGGCGAAGCGTCCAATTGAATGCCAGCAGGGAGACAGGCAGTAGGATCGCCGCAAAAAGCATCAGAATGAGAATCGGCCTGGCTAGCGAGGGTACCGCCGCGTGGTCCAGGAGCGCGGCACGCATCGCATCGAGCGCGTAGGTAATGGGGTTGAGGTAAGCAATCACCTGCAGCCAATCAGGAAGGATACTCACGGGAAAGAGCATGCCGCCGGCCACGCTGGAGACGCCCAGGATCAGCCACTTCGCGGGATTGCCGCGCTTAAAAAGCAGCAGATAGGCAGACGAAAGAATTCCCAAGCCCGAAAAAGCGAGAAGGCTGGCCAGAAGCACGACGAGAACCGTTGGCCAGTTCGCAGCCCCCAGCGGAAAGCCGAAAAGGAAGGCACCCCAGGCGAGATAGACCGCAATGCGAAGCGTGGTGACAACGAAGGGATAGATCGCCGAACCAATCAGAATGGTGGTCAGCGAGACTTGGGTTGTAAGCAATGGTTCGAGCGTGCCGGCGTCGCGTGCTTCTATGATACTGCGGTCGAAAGTATCGAGCGCAGCATTCAAATAATCGAAAAATACGAAGCCGACCAGCGAATAGGCAAAGTAGGAAGTACCGTAAGGCAAGGCCTGGCGCAATTCCGGCGAGTCGACAAAGCGAGCCGTGTAGTAGAACAATGCCGCGCCAAAGAGCGCTTCGACCAGTTCGAGGACGAAAGGACCACGGTAGGTCCGCGCAATCCGGAGGTCGCGTTCGAAAAAGAGCAGCAGGTCGCGTAGCGCCTGGATCATACCGGCCGCGGCTCCTCCGAGGAGTGAACGGCGTGGCGGGTTAGACGAGCGAAGGCTTCTTCGAGAGAAGACGATCCGGTCCGGCGTTTTAGCGCGGCGGGAGTGTCGAAAGCAACGAGCGATCCCTCTTTCAGGACAACCACGCGGTCGGCGAGGAATTCAATCTCGGAAAGAAGGTGGGAAGCAAAAAGAATCGACGTACCGCGATGCAAATGGACTTCTGTTTTGAGAAACCGGCGAAATTCGGAAGCGGCGATGGCGTCGAGACTTCGCGTCGGTTCGTCGAGAAGCAGGACCTTGGGCTGGTGGAGCAGCGCGCGGAGAAGGCTGAGGCGCTGGAGGGTGCCGGAGGAAAGAGTGCGCACCTGGCGATCAAGGAAGCCGCCGAGTTCGAAGCGTTCTGCAAGTTCCGGGATGCGAGCTTCGAGAATGGAATCGGAGAGATAATTCAAGCGGCCAAAAAAGCGGAGATTCTCGCGTCCGGTAAGACGCGCATAGAACCCCAGGTCGGTTCCGGCGTGGTAACCGAGGTGGCGGCGGACTGCGGCCGCGTCGCGCACCGGGTCGCATCCGGCAAGTAGGGCGGAGCCGCTCGTGGGGATTAGGAGCGTGGCCAGAATGCGGAGGAGCGTCGTCTTTCCGGCGCCGTTCGTTCCGAGGAGCGCCACAGACTCTCCCTCGCCAACTTCGAACGAGATCGCGCGGAGCGCCGGGCAAGTCGATGCGGCGAAGGGTTGAAGGAAAGCCCGCCAGCCGCCATAGACCGGTGGAAACGATTTCGCAAGTGAATCGACCTTGATCGCGGAAGCGGGCACTCCGAAACTTATAACGTGTCTAAAGGAAGAAAACAATCTGGCGAGCCGCCGGGGGCGGAGCAGAAGCGTGGCAGCGAAAGGAATTCCCCGGTAAGATAGTGGCCTAGCGGTTTTGCCAAGAACTTCGAGAAACCGCCGGGAGTCTGGGAATGGTGCGGTTTGAGAATCGAGCCGTGGTTCCATCGCACGTGCTGGTGCGGCATTTGGACGGAGAGTCGGTGCTCCTGAACCTCGAGACAGAGCGGTATTTCGGACTGGACTCGACGGCAACGCGCATGTGGGAGCTGGTCACCACTTCGACAACAATCGAGGTGGCGTACGAAAAATTGATGGAAGAGTTTGAGGTAGAACCTGAGGTCTTGCGGAGTCACTTGACGGATTTGTTGAGCGAGCTGAAAGAAAACGGACTGCTCAACGTCTTGCCCGCCGATGTGGAAACAACTCCAGCGGTATAGAGCGCTGGACTCGGAAACTCGAAAGACATTTCACCACGCCGCGTTGTTGCTTCCGGTGGTGAAAGCGTCGCTTCGCCTGCGAGGCTTCAAGAAAACAAGGGAATCCCTCGAAAAACGCCAGTCGCGAGGTTCGGCTGAGCCCTCAGAGACGGGCGCCCGCTTGGAGGCTGTGCTCGGGATGAGTCGCATGGTTCGTGCGGCGGCGCGTTACGGATTTGTTCGGGCGACTTGCCTCGAAGAATCGCTGACCTTATGGCATTTGCTCCGCAAGCAAGGGCACGGGGCGAAATTGCGCATTGGGGTTCGCAAGAGAGCGCAGAAATTTGAGGCCCATGCGTGGGTAGAACACGACGGCAGGGCGCTCAACCAGGCAGAACAGATGCATCGGCACTACGCTGCGTTCGAAAGCGAATTCGTCGAACAGGGCAGCGAGGAAATATGAACGGTTTTTTTTGAAATTCTTCCTGATCCAGAACAATCGGCTTAGATATTGGTGCGCACGGAACTGTGGTGCTCTTGATGCTTTGCAGGGGCCGGCAACTCTATCGTCAGAGTAAGCGCGCTCTTGTTGCGGAGGACACCGAGCTTTACGGCTTTTTGGTCCTTAACGGCGGCCATCTTTTCGCGCAGCTCGCCGATCGTCCGGATGCGTTCGCCGTTCAGGCTGGTGATGACGTCGCCGACCTTGAGACCAGCTTTGGCCGCGGGCGAATCCTCGAAGACGCCGCGGACGAGAATGCCCTCCCCTTCTGGTGCGCCAAAGAAGTGACCGAATTCGCCATCTAGATTCTCTGCGTCAATGCCGAGCCGCGGCTGGCCGAGGAATGAAAAGGCAAAATCGCCAAGGCCGGAGAAGGAAGGCATGGGGGCCACTTCGGGCATGTGAAAAGCGAAAGTGCCAGGGCCATCGGAGAAGGAGAACTGATGCTCGTCGGACTTGCCAAGCGTCACGCTGAGGGTCTCGGAATGGCCATCACGCCAGATCGTGAACTGCGCCGTACGCCCAGCAGGAATTTCGCGAATCATGCGCCGAAACTGCTCGGCGCCTTCTACGCGTTGACCGTTGATTTCGGTTACGACATCATTTTCCTTGAGTCCAGCCTTGGCGGCCGGGCTGTCCGCAACGACCTTGCCCAGAAGGGCGCCTCGCTCGGCGGGAAGCTTGAGTTCTTTGACTTTTTCGGCATCTACCTCGGTGACGCCAACGCCGAGCCAGCTACTGCCGGGGCCGAGGGCAACCTGCATGTTGTCCTCATCTCCAATCGAAGCAAGTGCAGAATCAAGAGCAACGCGGAC
>DATFTB010000092.1:0-7275 GCA_035262325.1 Candidatus Acidiferrum sp. | reverse complement strand
CTGGCGGAAGCGGGCTGGACCTGTTGCGATTCGCGAAGGAGATTGCGCCGGATTCGTTTTTCCTGCTGATGACTGCGCTGCCGGACTTGGACACCGCGGTGGATGCTCTGAACTCAGGGGCGGACCGCTTCGTGATCAAAGACCATAATTACGTCGACCAGTTGCGCCGCGCGGTAGGCGAAGTGTCCGAGAGCCTCAAATGGAGAAAAGAAGCGGGATACCTGCGCCGGGAATTGCGCCGTTTGACGGGCCTGGACAACATCATCGGACAAAGCCCGAAAATGAAGACGATTTTCGACTTGATTCAAACCGTGGCACCGCAGAACAGCCGCGTGCTGATCACCGGAGAAAGCGGTACGGGTAAGGAACTCGTCGCGCGAGCCATACACGAAAACAGCACACGATCCCGCGCCCCATTCATCACCATTAACTGCGGTGCGTTTCCCGAATCGCTGCTGGAATCGGAGCTGTTTGGCTACATGAAGGGCGCGTTTACGGGAGCCAACGAGAATCGCCGGGGCCTGTTCCAGGCGGCCGATGGCGGAACGCTGTTCATGGACGAGATCGGCAACATGAACCTGGCCATGCAAGTAAAGCTTTATCGTGTTCTGCAGGAAGGGAAGGTCCGCCCTCTCGGCAGTAACGAAGAAACGGACGTGGATGTCCGGGTAATTGCTGCTACCAACAAAGATCTCGAGAAGGCCATCGCCAATGGGGAGTTTCGCGAAGATCTTTTCTACCGGCTCAGCGTGATCCCCCTTCACGTTCCCGCACTGCGAGACCGGCGCGAGGACATTCCCCTTCTTGCGCGGCATTTTCTGGACCGTTTCCGGAATTCCATGAATAAGCACATTGAGGCGATCTCGCCCCAGGCGATGCGCCGCCTGGAGTCCTACGACTGGCCGGGCAATGTGCGTGAGCTCGAGAATACGATTGAACGCGCGGTTGCTCTCGAGAGCGGGCCGGAAATTTCCGTTGGCGTCCTGCCCGATCGCGTTGCCGGCACGGCCGGAGCAGTCGCCGCGGGTAGCGGGCACGCCGAAAACTTCCAAATACCCGATGGCGGAATTGATTTGGAGCGCGTGATCGCGGAGACCGAGCGGCGTTATCTGCAAGCCGCGCTCGATAAGGCGGGCGGAGTCCGAACGCAGGCAGCGGAACTTTTGAAGATCAGCTACCGGTCGTTCCGACATTTCGCAAAGAAACATAGTCTCTGAGCTGGTGCCGCGGAGAGGGTCCTCGAAGCGCACGGGCTTAACCTTAAGAAACAGCTCGGCAAGCTCCGGAACCTCACTTTCTCGAACAATGTAAAATCGATTCATGGATTTGGAAGCGGCACGCGCGCGTTTGCCGGCGCTGACCTCGCTGCGGTTTTTCGCGGCGCTGCACGTTTTTTGCTTTCATTTGGCGGCATTCCGAATCGTGCGTGGGAAGTCGCTGTTCTACGATGTCGCTTCCATCGGCTACGTGGGCGTGGGCCTGTTTTTTGTATTGTCGGGGTTCATCCTGGTCTACACCTACGCGGGACGCGAAGTCACTCCGGGGGAATTCTGGCGCGCACGATTTGCGCGCATTTACCCCGCGTACGCGTTTTCGCTGCTGGTGACTCTTCCCTGGTTTCTCTACGCGGTGTTGCATACGCGCTGGACGGTCGTTCCGTGGCCGGTGGAGCACCTCAGACTAGGAATGTTTCTCCAAATCACGCTTTTGCACGCCTGGGTTCCGCCGGCCGCGCTCATGTGGAATACAGTGTCGTGGAGCCTTTCCGTGGAGGCTTTCTTTTATTTCCTGTTCCCGTACCTGTTGAAGAGTTTTGCGCGCTTCTCGGGTGTCTGGCTTATCGTTCTGGGCGTTTTGTCGTGGTTTGTCAGCCTTGGCATCACCGCGATCTACAATGTGTTGAACCCGGACGGACTGCGCCTCGTCGATTCGGACACTTACGACGCATTCTGGCTCAGTGTCGTCAAGTTTAATCCGCTGGTGCGTTTGCCCGAGTTCCTGATTGGCATGGCCTGCGGGCTTTATTTTCTACGAGCGCGCACCAGTTCTAAATTGGGGATCCCGCTGGTAGGTGGTGGACTGCTTGCGCTTGGAACGGTCATTGGTTTTTCGGACAGAATTCCCTATCCCATGTTGCATACCAGCCTGCTGGCACCCGCATTTGCCGCCATAATCTATGGGCTGGCGCAACCGCGTTCGCTAACGGTTCTCCGTCTTCGCCCCATGGTCCTGCTGGGCGACGCGAGCTATTCCTTTTATCTTCTGCACTCTTTCCTGATCGGCGTGTGCTTCTTCGGCTTGGGAGCAGAATTCAGGCAATGGGGCACGATGGGCGTGTTGCTGTGCCTCGGAATCACCTGCGGCTTATCCATTCTCGTCTACCTCTTCCTCGAAGAACCGGCGCGACGCAGCCTGCGCAGGCAAGCAAAAGCGGTCGTGGCGGCCCCGGGACCGACATCTTCGGCAGGGGCTGCCGTTGTGTGAACTGCCGAATCGGCCGCTCTGCGAGTCCCGGAGAAACTTCGTAACTCTGGTCGGAGAATCGCGGAGACGACACAATCGCTATGACTGACCGCGGTTTCGAGAATATTGGCGAGCGATCGAAGATGGCGCTGCTTGTGGTCGTGGCCCTACTCGTCTACGGGAACACGCTGTGGAACGGCTTCACGTTAGACGATCACGGGTATATCCTGCACAACCCCGCGGTGACCCATTTTTCCCTACGAGGCTTGTTTGAGCCGAACAGGGCTAACAATGTTTTGCGCCCGGTTACCTTCGCGACGCTGGCGTTGAACTGGGCGGCCGGGGATGAACATCCATTCGGCTATCACCTGCTCAACGTGCTGTTGCACGGGGCAGTGGCATCTCTTCTGTACCTGGTGTTAGGAAAGCTGCTCGAACCGGTGCGCAATGGAACGACAGTGGCGTGGGTGGCCGCGTTGCTGTTCGTCGTTCATCCGATTCACACGGAAGCCGTGGCTTCTATCGTTGGGCGCTCGGAGTTGCTGGCAGCGGGTTTCCTGCTGGCCGCTTGGCTGCTGCATCTGGAGGATCGGCTGATTCCCTCGCTCGGGTGCGCGGTGTTGGCGCTGATGTCGAAGGAATCAGCGGTTGTTTTTTTGCCCCTGGCCGTGGCAGGGGATTATGCGCGGGGGAAACTGAAGCCTCTGTCGCGCTATGCCTGGATTGCTATGGTTGTACTGCTCTATGTGGCGGTGTTCTGGAAACTAAAAGGAGGCAGGCTCGGAGAAGTAAGTATCGTGTTTCTAGACAATCCCTTGGCAAGTCTCCCGCCGACTTGGAGGATTCTGAACGCGCTAGGAATCGCGTGGAAATATGCGGGCCTGCTCGTCTATCCCGCTACCTTGTCTTGCGACTATTCCTACAACGCCATTCTCCTTTACGCAAATTGGCAACGCAACGCGTCAGCTCTAGCCGGGGCACTGCTGATCGTTGGCTTCTGGATTTATCTGACGAAGACGGGGCGGCGCGAGTGGTTTCTAGCAGGGGCCATCTATTTTAGCGCCTTTGCCGTGACCTCGAACCTGCTTATACCCAGCGGAACGATCATGGGTGAGAGGCTCGCTTACCTGCCTTCGGCGGGCTTTTGTCTAGCGATTGCTTTGCTTTGGGCTCGGCTGGAGCATTACCGAAGTAAGCTGGCCTGGGCAGCGCTGCTGATTGTCTCTGTAGCCCTTGCCGCCCGGACCGTGGCCCGCAACCGGGACTGGCGCGACGACTTCTCGCTTTTCTCGACCGACGTACGGGCCGTACCCGGGAGCGCGAAGATTCATGGCAATCTTGGCGTTGAGTACAAATACCGTGGTCAACTAGACGCCGCGATCAGGGAGTTCCAGGCGGCGCTGCGGATCTATCCGAACTTCCCGGAGGTTCTAGAGGTTTACGGGATTGTTGTGTCACAAAAGGGTTCTGATGAGGAAGCGCTCCGGTTACTCGAGAAAGCACTCTCGTTGACACCGAAAGAAAGCGTTGATTATGATTTCAGGGCCGTAAGCCTGGCCGCGCAGCTGTCGAAGATGGGCCGGACGGACGAGTCTTTAAGCCTCCTGAACCAGGTGATCGGTGAATCCTCCGGTTACGCCCGCGCATGGGCCAACCGCGCGGTGATCTACTACCAGCGAGGCGATGTGGAGCGGGCCCGCAGCGACGCTGAAGCGGCTCTGCGTTTGGATCCTGCCAATACGCAGGCCCAGAGTCTGCTGAACTCGCTCGGCCATCCCGCCGAAATCGAGCCGAGGCGATAACCCGTTGGCTCACGGTTCGAACTCGCCTTGCACGATTAGGCAACGCCCCCTGGATGAAGGTTGGCCAACCACATCGGCGGCGGCGACAATCTTCCAAAACCCGAGATGGACTCCAATGGATCAGGGGATTGACCGGGGGTTTTTGTTCGCAAAGAGCCAACGATGGCGGGTTGTCCTGTTGTTGGTCGTGGCGGCCCTCGTATATGCGAACGCGCTGCTCAATAGTTTCACCTACGATGATTTCCTGTATGTTCTCAACAATCCTGCCGTCACCGCGCCTACGGTAAGGGGATTCCTCGAGCCGACCAGGGCCTTCAACCTCTTTCGGCCGGTCACTTTCGTCAGCTTCACCCTGAATTGGGTCGCAGGTTACATACACCCGTTCGGCTATCATCTTGTAAATTTGCTGCTTCATGCGGCGGTCACCTTGCTGCTCTACCTCGTGTTTCGCAAGGTGCTCGAGCAGATGCCGGAAGGCGATAAGGTTGCCTACGTGGCTGCGTTGCTCTTCGCCGTACATCCTATTCACACCGAGGCTGTTGCGTCCATCGTCGGGCGATCGGAATTACTCGCCGCAGGGTTTCTGCTGGCGGCCTGGCTCCTGCATCTGCGGGATCAACCGATTCCCGAGTTGGTTTGCCTCGTGCTCGCGCTTTTTTCAAAGGAATCGGCGGTAGGCTTTTTGCCGCTTGCTCTCGTCGGCGATTATGCCCGCGGAGAACTCAAGCCACGGCAGCGGTATGTCTGGATTGCCGCAGTCTCCCTCCTCTATATCGGCGTACTTTGGAAGGTTCAGGGTGGTCGTTTCGGAGAGGTCAGCGTCAATTTTCTCGACAATCCCTTGGCCAGCCTTCCGGTCACGTGGCGGATTTTCAATGCGCTTCGCGTGGCCTGGAAGTATGTCGGCCTGCAACTTTTCCCGGCAACGCTTTCCTATGACTATTCCTACAGGGCCATTCGCTTGTTTCAGGATTGGCGGCACATCTTTCCCGCAGCGGCGGCCTCGATAGCCGTCGTGGCTCTCTGGATCTGGGCTGTATGGTCACGTCGAACAGGTTGGATGCTGGCCGGAGCGATTTACTTTGCCGGATTTGCGGTCACAGCAAATGTCCTTATCCCGACGGGAACCATTATGGGCGAGCGGTTGGCGTATCTCCCGTCCGCCGGCTTTTGCTTGCTTCTGGCGCTCATCTGGGTGCGGCTTGAGCGGTTCAAGCCCGCCTGGGCCTGGGCGGCCCTGGTTATTCTGCTAGCGGCGCTCGGCGCGCGCACGGTGGTCCGCAACCGAGATTGGCAGACCAACTTCGCGCTTTTTTCGGCCGGCGTCGAAGCTGTGCCGGGGAGTTCGCGGGCGCACTGCAATATCGGCGGCCAGTACATGGATTCTGGGCAGCTGGACGCGGCCCTGGTAGAGTTCCAAACGGCGCTCGAGATCTACCCCGATTATCCCGACGCACTCGAGTATTCCGGATTGATCGAATCCCGCCGCGGCCAAGACCAGAAGGCTCTCGAGCTTCTCGAGCGTGCCTTCTTCTTCACCAGAAAGGAGAGCACCCGTTATGGCGAGCGGGCCGTCAACCTTGCGGCGATGTTGATGAAGGTCGGACAGAGCGAGAAAGCCATGAACCTGTTGAACCAAGCGATTGAGGTGTCGCCCGGCAACGCACGGGCTTGGGCGAATCGCGCGGTGATCCATTACTGGCGAGGAGACGAGGACGCCGCGCGCAGCGACGCCGAGACAGCTTTGCGCGCGGATCCTCGGAATCCGCAAGCGCAAAGCCTGCTTGAGGCCATGAAGACGCGGGCGAGCGGGACTCCCCGCTAGATCGTTGAGCGGTGACACTTTGCGGCGTTTTTTGGGTGACATTAATTGTCAGTCCGGGCGGGTTGCGGACGGACAAAGACGGGCTGCAGTCCGCTTGAGCCCTTCCCGGGTGACTTAACTGCTTTTGTATCTGTGGGATGGGTGATTTTGAGTGCAAACGGCTCACGCTCTGCGGGTTGGCCCCTGCCTTGCTCATCGTTAGGCACGTGCTCTGGCACTTACCTAACTCTCTCAAGGAGATTTCATGAAGAAGCAGAAGGGTTTCTCTCTTATCGAGTTGCTGATCGTCGTGGCGATCATTCTGATCATCGCGGCTATCGCAATTCCGAACTTGATGCGCGCCAGGATGTCGGCCAACGAGTCTTCGGCTGCTGGTTCGCTGCGCACGATCAACACCGCGGAAGTGAGCTACGCGACCACGTATCCGAGCGTCGGCTTTACAGCGCTCGCTAGCTTGGGCGGTGCGCAGCCTTGCACTCCCGCCGTGGGCACCGGTTGCTTCATTGACAACTTCCTGGCCACCAACGGCGCCGGCGCCGGTAAGGACGGCTACGCCTTCACCCTGCAGACCGCGGCTTCGCTGACGGGCTACGGCACGCTGGCAGCTCCTCTCACGCTCAACCAAACCGGTACGCGCGCCTTCTGCAGCGACCAGACGGGCGTGATTTACTACAACGCCGGCGCGGCGACCTGCACGAACGCAAACTCTCCGTTGCAGTAAGACCTAGTTTTAAACTCTGTGATTGACAAAGTAGGGCGGGTTGAAGTGACCCGCCCTCTTTTTTTGAGCGGTCGCCATTCCGTGGCCTCCGAGGAGTGGCATCACGATTGCAGTAGTGAGTAACAGATCCACCATAGTTACTCGGACCTTGGCAAAGATCGAAGCAAAACACTCAGGGTCTCGGCACTAAAAAATTGCGTTAAAGAACCGTCAAGGAGATCTCATGAAGAAGCAGAAGGGTTTTTCTCTTATTGAGTTGCTGATCGTCGTGGCGATCATTCTGATCATCGCGGCCATCGCAATTCCGAATTTGATGCGCGCCAGGATGTCGGCCAACGAGTCTTCGGCTGCTGGTTCGCTGCGCACGATCAACACCGCGGAAGTGAGCTACGCGACCACGTATCCGGGCGTCGGCTTTACGGCGCTCGCCAGCTTGGGCGGTGCGCAGCCTTGCACTCCCGCCG
>DATFTB010000091.1:0-7738 GCA_035262325.1 Candidatus Acidiferrum sp. | reverse complement strand
TTTTCCGCTATCGGCGAGTGGTGAACGTGCTCGACGCCGATCGCACGCGCGAGCGTCTCCATCTGGCTGAGCGCTCTCGTATCGGTGGTATCGGCCGTTTGAATTTGCCGGTCACGCAGCAAGTCCGTCATGCTGTTCATCATATGGTGCGGCAAATGGCAGTGGATCATCCACGCGCCGGGATACTTCGCCTCGAACTCAACCACCTTCGCCTGCGCCACGCCGACCAGCACCGTGTTCGTCCGGTACCAGGTCGATTCCGGTGTGCGGCCTCCTTCTGTACCGGTGATCACGAACTGATGTCCGTGCAAATGAATCGGATGATGGTCCATGCCGAGATTGACAAAACGCAACCGCACGCGGTTGCCAAGGCGAACGATCAACGGCGTGGCGGCAGGCGCTGAGAGCCCGTTAAACGTAAGCCAGTTGAACTCCATCGAAGCTGTGTTTGGCACGGAGTTGCTCGGCAACACCGCCCACTCCTGCAACACGATGCCAAAATCGTGGTCGACCCGCGGCGCGTACGGCTTTTCCGGATGCGCAACAAACATCCCGATCAGCCCGATCATTTCCTGCATGGCGCTGTGCGCATGATAGAAAAACGTCCCTTCCTGATGCACGGTGAACTCGTAGGTATAAGTTGCACCCGGCGCCACCGGTTTTTGGCTGATCCACGGCACACCATCCTGTTCGATGGGAACCTCCAAACCATGCCAGTGCAGAGAAGTGCTCTCGGGAAGCGCGTTATCGAAAATGATCCGTACGCGATCGCCCTGCGTGACCTGAATGGTCGGCCCGGGGCAACTGCCGTTATAGCCCCAGACATCGATGGTCTTGAACGGCGCGATTTTTCGCTTCAACGGCTCCGCTTTCAGGCGGAACACCTTCACCCCGTGGTCAATTTCGAACGACAGAGCCGGAACGTCCGGCGTGACCATGGGGACGGGTTCCTTCGCCGCCGGTTTTGGGCTGCTTCCCCGACGATCCGGCTTTTTTTCCTCGCCCCACGCTTCCCTGGCGGCAGAACGCGCGTTTAGCCCGAGCAGACCGGCGCCAAAGAGCAAAGCATCTTGAAAAAATGTTCTTCTGGAACTTCCCATACTTCCTCCATTCCCAACCATGAAAGTCAGCTGACAAATGCCGTCGTGCGGAGCCGCCAAAAAGTCGCGGAAAGTCGTGCCGCTCGGGACGATCCTCGGCGGTTTTTGGCAGCGCGTCAGGGGTCTGCCAAGGCTTGGGAGAGACTCAGAGACGAAGCGGGGCTTGCGAGACGGAAACGGACGAGATTTGTTGCGGCGGCGCGATTCCACCCGAGGGGGCAGGCGTAACGCTGTCCTCGACGTCGAAAGAAGGCGCAGCTGGAGCCGGGAACACGCCTGGTCGAATCGAGGACTTTTTCGCCGGCGAGTCCCGCTCGGCGCGGAGTAGCGTGAACACGGCCTCGCCCGCAGAGCACGAAAGATTCATTGTCTTGCTCTTCATGCCCCTGGAGTCGCTATCGCTCGAAGAGTGATGGCAGCCGCCCGCCTCATCGTTCGGTAGGAGAACGGCACAGGCCTGCGCCGCGCATCGTGCTGAACAAACCGGTATGGTAGCCATCGAAATGGCCAAAAGGGTGGCGCAGAGCTTCAGAGCGGGCATGACTTTGCGGGTAGCCATAGGTTCTTCGCTCACTACCCCTACGCTACGCGGTTTCCATTGCAGCGTCAAAGGGCGCGCGTGGCCAGATCGGCTGAAAAATTGCCTTGCCTCGGGTCGGGTTCCCGAGTTGTCGCGCGCCTGCACATTCGGGGTCTCTCCTAGTCGGCGTGGCCGTGGCCGTCCGTCTCCGTGCCGACCTCGCCCCAAAATACCAGGAAACCCGCCCACCAATGCCCAATCCGCCCGAGCGTCTTCTCGCCGTACAGAAATAGTCCGAGGAAGCTCGACTATGCTCCCACTTTTTCGCGGGTTGGTAAATTGCCCTTCAGAGGAATTCCCGCGGGAACCGGTATCAGTATTTGTTGTGAAAAATCGCCCGGTTGATCTCTGGCCAAAACTCCTTCAGGACGTCCCCGGTGGCGTCGAGGGCAAGCTGCGTACCCCAGCGCTGATACGTTTTGACCCACGTACTCGAGCGAGCTGGGTAGTAGGCGTTGCCAATGCCGGCCGCCGCGCCCGCCCCGCCGATTTCCGAAACATTGAACGTGTTTCGCCCGCTGTCTGTCCGGGTGATGAATAACCTGCTCACCGCGTAACCGGTGCGTTTGAAGAAACCGCCCTGGCCCAGCGTGTAGTAACGCGGATCCTGTTTTGTCAACGTCGGTAGGATCGCTTCGGTCATGTAGTTTTCGATGGTGCCGTCCGCAAATGTGTGCGCGTAATACCGACCGTAACCAGCCGCACCCTGCCCGAACGAGGGCTCCGAAGCGTTCGCCATGGAGATTCCGGCGAGCATGCTTGCAAAGAGAAAACTCGAATAGTCGAAACTGTCCTGGGTCGCCAGCCAGAACTTCCCCTTGGCGCCTAGCGGGGGCAGGTGCGCGCTGGTGCTTACCGCTCGGTAATTAGGTATGACCCACAAAATGCGCCTGGTTTGCTGAGGAGTTTGATCCTGCGCGTCAACCTCGGGCTGAGGCGAATCGATCGCGGAACCGCCGGAAGGCCTGCCATTGTTGTCAGGTTTTTCGTAGGCCGGTGTCTTTGGCGTTGGCTGATCCTGTAGCGGGAGCGGATGCGAAGCTGCGGAAGATGGCTGGTCTATCAGACTCGGGCCGGGCCTGCCCGGCTGCTGTGCTCCTGCCGCGCTGCCAGATATGCCACCAACAAGAACGACTACCGTCCAGAAAACACGCCAACGTCTCAAGATTCCCCCAGCCCCGCGGTTTCTGACCGCTACGCGCAGCCTTCTCGCTCGAGCAGGCGCACTCCACTAGCGTATCAGTCGAGTTGATTCCCGCGAGTTTGGTGAGGGATGTATGTGACGCGCCTGACACGGACATCCTCGTGCGCTCGCCTTTCTCGTTGACTCCGGTCCCCGGCAGTCCTACTATCATGCCGCTGACGGAAGTCGAGGTGTCTAACCGGGTCGGGCGTGCCCAGCGCCACGCACTTCCGTTGCTTTTCTTTCCGATCGACACTCAATAGAACGCGGGGGTTTGCCCATGATTCTCCAATTGCACAAGACACAGCCGACCCCGGACATCTGCCTGATTGCGTTCACCGGCAAATTGATGATGGGGAATGACAGCCGTCAGGTCGAATGGAATATCTCGGAATTGCTTATCGCCGGAGTCAAGAAAATCATCTTTGATTTAAGCAATCTCGACGCAATCGACAGCACCGGCGTCGGCATCCTGGTGATGTGCCAGGCCAAAATGCAAAGGGCCGGAGGCATGCTCCGCATCGCTGGCCCACAGGGAATCGTCGAGCAAACCCTGATGCTGACCCACGTCGATAGGCTCGTGCCCTTTTTCCCAAGCGCCGATCTGGCGGCTCAGAACTTCAATCCCTCCTGAGTCAGCCTTGCTTGGCGCTGCTATTGGAACGATGCGACCGCTTGCGGCAATTCTTCAAAAGTCGAAAACAAGTTCAGCAAGCCCACCATTTTCAGCGTTTGCATCGTGAATTTCGAGGGCTTCAGCAAGCGGATTGCGCCGCCAGCCTGTTTTGCGGCGGTCAGGTGCCGCACCAGCGTGCCGATGCCGCTCGAATCAATCGTGGGAACCTCTTCGAGATCCAGGACGATTCGATTGTGGCCCTGGCCGAGCAATTCGGTCATTGTGGCGTTGAAGTGGTCCAAAGGCGGGCCCATCGCCAGGCGGCCCTTCAGCTTTACCACTTTGATTTCGTCATGCGTCTTCGTTTCAATCTCCAAACTTGTTACTCCCGGAGGCTTACCCCGCGTCCTCGGAGCCTCCTCGTTGACACTCTCCCCGCCCTTTGCTACAGTGAGCGCACAAGTTAGTTAATCTTAGCCCAAAAAGCAAGAAACTAAGGCCGATGAAAGTTCTACTCCGCAACCAGTCAGCCAGGTAAAGACTCAGACTTTGGCAAGCCAGGAACAGGATTCCGTCATAGATCTTTCGCCGCTCTCCAGGGAATTGCTCGCCGAGCAAGAGGTCGTTCCGCGGGCACGTGTCTTTGCGAGATATGTGGCAGGGCTGCTTTCCGAGTCGGCGGTTAATGTCTATACGCTGGCCTCAAACGGACATTCGGGCGTTTGGCTGCCGCGCGCAACCGTGGGCGACGCGGCCATTCATGAGCAGGCAATCTCCGCGGATTCGGGGATTCTTGGGTCTCTCAAGAGCGCGGGCCTTCCAGTTCTTCGCTCCGGAGCGCAACTCAAACGCGAAGACTATGGCCATGTCGACACGCGGCGTTCGCTCCTTTCGCTCGTGTGCATTCCCCTGATTCACAAGAAAAGTCTTGTCGGAGCACTCGAAATTCTCGCTTTCGAAGAACCCAACTCCGAGTCCGATGTCCGGGCGCTGCTTCCTGCCGCTGGGGTCGCTGCTTCGGCGCTAGCCTCGGCTCAAGTATACGAGCAAGAGCGTAACGGCACACTGTCGTCCATTAGCCGGCTGACCCAACTCTATGACCTCGAAAAAGTTTTCTCCTCTACTCTCGAAATGGACGAATTGCTGCCTCTCATTGGCTCAAAATTCTCTGAAATCCTTGGGTGCCAGGCGGTCAACATCTGGCTTCTGCAGCCGGATGAGTCCGTCGAACTGATGCACCAGGCGGGCGAAGACCCAACATCGTTCAAGGGCCAGATCCTGAAAGCCAATGAAGGCATTGCCGGAGCAATTTCCGACAGCGGCGAACCGCTCTGTATCTCCGATGCGAACGACTCGCGTCTGGTTGAGCGCAACCAAACCGCGCCCGACTTTCCGGTCATTTCGCTCATAGCCGCTTCCATCATGGATCAAGGCGCCCTCGTAGGCGTCGTCGAAGCGGTTAACAAGCTCGATGGTAGGCCGTTCGATGAAGACGATCTGTTCACCATTAACAGCCTTACAGACACCGCCTCAACGGCTCTGCACAATGCCAGCCTGTTGCTTGCCGAACGCAAGGTCGAAGTCCTCGAAACGCTCAACACCGTCAGCCACGAGATCACCTCAACCCTGAATTTGGAGCGCATGCTGCAGACCATCGTCAACGCCCCTCAGGCGATTATTCCTTACCAGCGCGCCGCGATTGTTCTCGAACAAAACGGCCGCTTCAAGTTGAGCGCTGTGACCGGACTCACGGAGGTCAACGCCGACTCGCCCGAAATCGGCCCGCTCAATGAAGTCCTCGAGTGGGCCGCACTGTCGGAAGAGGTCGTCCACGTCCGCCAGCACGGCGATGAAATTGACAGCGACCGAGAGGAAACGCGCGCCAAGTTCCGCAAATATTTTTCTGAATCGGGCATGCGCGGCTTTTATGTTCGTCCGCTGAACGACGACACCGGCCGTGTCGGGATGCTTTCGATGGAGAGCGCCGATCCCGATTTTCTCGGTCCAGCACACATCGAGATTGTCGAGGTTCTGGCCGGCCAGGCCACCGTCGCCCTGCGCAACGCGCAAATGTACAAGGAGGTTCCGTTCATCTCCGTGCTCGAACCGGTCCTGGTGCGCAAGCGCAGGTTCATGGCCATGGAGAAGCGCCGCCGCACTCTGTTCATGGCCCTGGGGGCAGCGGCCCTGTTTTTCCTCGTGGCTTGCCCTCTGCCGCTCCGGGTCGATGGCGACGCTGTCGTTGCGCCGGGCCAGCGCGCTCTCGTCCAGCCCGAGGTCGAGGGCGTCATTGCCAAGGTCTTTGTCCGCGAGGGGCAGTCCGTCGAAAAAGGACAAGTACTCGCGGAAATGGAAGCCTGGAATCTTCGTTCGGCATTGGCGGAAGCGGAGTCCAAGCTCGAGATCGCTCTGCTCGAGATGAACCGTGCTCTTGCCGCCAATGATGGCACCGAGGCCGGCGTGCATCGCGTCCAGGCCGATTATTGGAAGGCGGAAGTCGGCCGCGACCGCGAACTCCTCGACAAGGCCCAACTGCGCTCCCCGATTTCCGGAACCGTTGCCACCCCGCATGTCGAAGATTTTGCCGGACGCAAACTCACCCGCGGCGATACCTTTGCCGAAGTGGTCGATACTTCCCGGGCGACCGTCGACGTGGCCATCGACGATGTTGATGCCGGCCTTCTCAAAACTGGCCAGCGAGCTTCCGTGAAGCTGAACAGCTACCCAACCCGCGTCTTTCACGGCGATGTCACGGTGGTCAGTCCCAAGGCGGAACTTCTGCACGAGACGCCTGTCTTTTTCGCGCGTGTTGGCGTCTCCAATCCCGATGGCGCGATTCGTGCCGGCATGGAAGGCCGCGGAAAAGTGCGAATTGGCTGGTATCCCTCGGCCTATGTTTTCTTCCGGCGGCCAGTCCTTTGGCTCTACGCAAAGATCTGGAGCTGGGTGGGCTGGTAGAAATAGAGCGGAGGAGCAGCATGAGAAGTTGGATGGAATTACTCGCGATCGGGGCTGTTTTGCTCGTCGTCGGTTGTGGCGATTCGAGTAGCGAGACGTCGGCTGCGACCAATGCGAAACCTGTTCCTGCGGCGCCTGCCGCCCCAGCCCCCGCTACGCCGCCGCCACCGGAAGCCACGGACACCTCCGTTGTCGTTTCCGGGCCCATCATTGTTGAGCATCAGGTTGAGATTACCGCGCAGCGCGAAGGGTTGATCGACAAGATTTTTCTTGATGCACCGGCCCGGGTGAAAGCGGGCGCCATTCTTGCGCACATGGACGACCGGCAACTCAACGCCAGTCTTGAGGCGGCACGCGCGAAATCCCGCGGCATTGAAGCCGACCTGAAGAACTGGCAAGCCGAGGCGGAGGTCCTCAAGGCCGACTATGTGCGGCAGCAGCATTTGTGGGATCTCGGCCTCACCTCCGAGGAACAGCTGCAACACGCCAAGTACAAGGCCGAATCCGATCAGTGGGACATCCAGCGCGTTAAGGAAACCTTAAACACCTCGCGTGAAGAGGAGCGTTCGCTCGAACTCGAGGTGGAAAAAACCAAAATCACCGCTCCCTTTGCCGGCCTGATTGCCCGTCGCTACGTGCGCGAGGGGCAAAGCGTGACTAAAGGCGAACGGCTTTTCTGGGTCACCGCCGAGGCGCCGCTCGAAATGCGTTTTACTCTCGCGGAGAAGTTCTTTGGCCGGATCCACCATGGCCAGCAATTCGAAATAACTTCCGCCGATACCCCCAACGAGAAACACTTGGCCCGCGTCAAAGAAGTCAGCCCTGTGGTCGATCCTTCGAGCGGCACTTTTGAGGTTCTCGTCGAACTGCTCGGCGATCGCGGCGGCTTGCGTCCGGGCATGACGGCGAACGTTCGCGTCGAGAATCCTCACTGAGTCCGCGATGAATCTGACCCGCGTCCTCAACGTCGCTCTCCCGGATATGCCAGCGCGGGTGCTTTCCGAGCGCCCGCCGCGCCTCGATCCTGGCGTCGTCGCTCGCGAAGATATTGACGACGGCAAGCCGGTTGTCCGAACCTATGTTCCCTGCGCGCAAAGCATGTTTACGTTCCCTCCCTCGAACTGGAGACTCGCGCAGCTTTTCGATGGTTCGCGTTCTTATGAAGAAATCGCGGAGATGTATTCGCAACAGGCCGGCGCCGAGTATTCCGCGGAAGAGGTTCGTGAGTTTGCCTCCAATCTGGATGCCATTGACTTCTGGTACAGGACGCCGCAAGAGAAAAATATTCTCCTGATGCAGCA
>DATFTB010000090.1:0-4521 GCA_035262325.1 Candidatus Acidiferrum sp. | reverse complement strand
ACGGCAATCGCCGGGCCGGCTCCCGGTCGTCCCGCGGCGCCCAACGCGTGCGTCCCATGCAGAATTACGTCAAGCACCGGCGCTTTCAGCAGGGAAGGAACCAGAACTTCCTCGCCAGCAGCGGCCGTGCCCGTCAGAACGAAGATGCCCGTGCCGATGATGGCCCCGATGCCAAGCGCGGTCAGACTGATCCAGCCCAATGTCTTTTTTAACCGTTTTTCAGGATCTTCTGAGTCTGAGATGAGCTGATCGATGTTCTTGCACCGAAAGAGTTGTGGATCCACCCATGCTCTCCGATCGTGTCCTGGCACGTGTCGATCGCGGTTGTGGGCTGGACACGCAGTGTGGGACTGATAGCGAATCACTCTATCGCGACTTGCACCGGGGCGCAACCGCGTGCTCCCGCGGACCGTCAGCGCGTTGCCATCCTGAGGACCGTCGATTCTTGTGGCTCGGAGGACCTCGACGCACGAAACGGTCCACACCGTCACCTTGGGCGAGAGCCCTAGAGTTGCTGTAACTGCGCATAGCGCTCGATGAACTTCTTTGTGCCGCGTCCCGGAAAGCTTACGGAGAGCCGCCGATCATTGTCTTCACCCTCGACCCCTACTACCGTCCCGACTCCATACTCCGGATGCCGCACTTTTTGCCCGAGCAGCGGGTCCGCATTGGCGCCGCGCCTCACAGGAGCGCGCCCAAACGATAGGCTTGGCGAAGTAACGCGCCGCCGGGGCGTGGGTGTGGCTGGCGGAGGCGCGCCGCGGGCCCGTCGCAAAAAGTCCTCGGCGGAATAGGAATATTCGGGGTCAGGTTCGTAACGCCGCGATTCGCCGATTTCGGCCATGGAGCCAGGAACCGTAGTGACCAGCTCGCTCGGAATTTCGCCCAGAAAGCGCGAAGGCAGCGACGCCCGCATCTGCTGCTCGTTGCCGAAAACGCGGCGATAAACGGCGCGGGTCAGCGTCAACGATCTGCGCGCGCGAGTCATGCCCACATAAAGCAGGCGGCGTTCTTCCTCGATTCCTTTCTCCTCGCCGATCGAACGGCTATGCGGACAGATGCCGTCTTCGAGCCCGGTCAAGAAGACGCAGTCAAACTCCAGGCCCTTGGTACTGTGCAACGTGATCAGCGTGACGCCGGGCTTTTCTTCGAAGGAGTCGGCGTCGCTCACGAGCGCCGCCGCATCAAGAAAATCGCTGAACGAGTGCCCGGCCTCCAGACTCTCCGCAACCGCCCGCACCAGTTCTTCCAGGTTTTCAATGCGCGCGACATCATCCGGGGTGTTGCGGTCTTTCAGCATGGTCATGTAGCCGGATTCCTCAAGCACGAAGCGCAGGAAATCGGCGGGTTCTTTCGTTCGATACGCCTCACCGAGGCACAGCACGAGTTCCCGAAACGCCCGCAATGGCGCGACCGCCCGGTTGGAACCCGGGCTGGTCATTAGCGATTCCATCGCCTCCCAAAACGAAAGAGACTCCCGCTGGGCGATGTCGCGCAGCGTTTCGACGGTGGTCTTGCCAATCCCGCGCGCCGGCACATTCAACACGCGGAGCAGCGCAATGTCGTCCTCCGGAAGCAGTGCCAGTCGCACGTAGGCAAGCGCGTCCTTTACCTCTGCGCGATTGTAGAAACTGAATCCCCCGACGAGCTTGTAGCGGAGTCCGCGGCGGCGTAACGCTTCTTCGAACGACCGGGATTGAAAGTTGGTGCGGTATTCGACGGCGCAAGTCTGGTCGGGGTCGTCGCTCAGGATGCGCACAAGTTCGCCGGCCACAAATTCGGCTTCCGCCTGCGCGTCCCGCGCTTCGAAATAACGCAGGTTGTTGCCGCGCTCTTTGACAGCGCGAAGCGTCTTTCCCAGCCGGCCGGAGTTCTTGGCCACGACCGCGCCCGCGGCATCCAGAATGTTCTGCGTCGAGCGATAATTGGACTCGAGACGGATGACCTTGGCAGCCGGATAATCCTGCGAAAAACGGAGAAGAATCGAAACGTCCGCTCCCCGCCAGCGGTAAATCGACTGGTCCTCGTCGCCAACGACGCACAAATTCTCGCGCTCGCTGGTCAGTAGCCGCAGCAGGTCGTACTGCACACGGTTGGTGTCCTGGTATTCATCCACGTGGATATAGGCGAAGCGCGCCCGCCACTTCTCGCGGATGGCGGTGGAATCGCGCAACAAGCGCGTGGATCGCAGCAGAAGGTCGTCGAAATCAACCGCGTTGCTTTGCTTCAACAACGCTTCATAGGCCTCGAAAACATCGGCGACCTTCCGGGTGTCCGGTCCAAACGCCTCGGCGCGCATTTGCTCGGGAGATTGCCCGTGATTCTTGGCATAGCTGATGCGGCTGAGCACGTTGCGCGCAGTCAGCGCCTCCTCATCGATGCCCAGCTTGCTCATCGCGAGCTTTACCGCCGACAGTTGATCGTCATCGTCGTAGATTGCGAAATCCTTCGCGAGGGCGGCGTGAGCCGCCTCACGCCGGAGGAGGCGCGCGCAAAGTGAGTGAAACGTCGAAATCCACGGTCGTGCGGGAGGAACGCCGGCGTGCAGCAGCAGGTCCCTCACGCGATTCTGCATCTCTTCTGCCGCCTTATTCGTGAAAGTCACGGCCAGAATCGATTCGGCGGGCGTGCCCTTGGAGATCAGATTCGCCATGCGAAACGTGATTGCTCGCGTCTTGCCCGTCCCTGCGCCGGCAAGAATCAGCAGAGGTCCTTCGGTTGTTTCGGCGGCGAGACGCTGTTCCGGATTGAGCTGCGCTAGGAGATTTTGCATACGTTCGAGGAAACAAAAATTTGTTCGACCTTCCCATGGTAACGGACGGCGACGCCGGCGGCAAATTAAAGAAGGAAGAAATTGTGGATTTCCCAAACACCAGCGTGGCAACGCTAGTCGGACGACGAATGTCCGAGATCGATGTCGAAATAGAGCAGTGGGTGGTTGTCGTTCATCGTGACAAGGTTGGGAATGTAGAGATGCGCGTTTTTCAATAGTTGGACTTCGCCCCGCAGATCAAAGTAGATCAGGCCTTCGACCGACCCTCGTGCGGCGACTACGCTCGAAGGAACCCCGGCGTTCTGGCAAGCTTCCTTCAAGTTCGTCCAGTTCGCATCGCGCGAGGGCCGGGGCTTGCCTACCGGAATAGGCAGGGGATTGCGCCTGGTGGTCGGATCTTTGCCGTTTTCTTTGCTGAGAAGTACGGTATCGGCGACGTCTTCCGCCGTTAGGGGCGCGAGTTCCTGGCGGTTTTCTTCGTCAAGCACAAGAAGCAGCCGAATCCGCTGGAGGTCAACCTTGATGCCCTGGTCCGAGGTATTGCGAAAACTGACGTGCAAGGCCACCACGCCGCCCGACAGAGGAGACTTCTTGGGAAATTTCTCTTTGTACTGGCTTGGCTGCGTCCAGGGATCGACCCCGATGGTCATCCCTTCATGAGCGTCCGTCATTCCCGCCCGCGTTGCCGTGCCCTGCCGAGAAGTCTCGGCGGCGCCTGAAAGCACGAGCTGAATGGAAAGGAGGGAGGCAAGGAGCATTGGCACGAAGCTATAATAGACTGTTTGCATCCTGAGGCCTTCGATTCCTGGGTAAGAACTAGGGTTGCCCTGCAGGGCATGTCCGCGAGACCCGTGCGGAATCAGACCGGAGTCATGACTGAGTGTACTTCATTTACAGCGCATTGATGGCCCTTGCCGTCATCGTAACAGGGCCATACTGGCTGATCCAAGGGCTGCGTTACCGCAAATACCTTTCAAATCTTAGGGAGCGTCTCGGATTGGCGCTTCCCACGGTGGCGACGCCCCCGGTAGAGCGGCCAGGGGCCATCTGGATTCACGCGGTCTCGGTGGGCGAGGCCCTTTCGGGAGTAGCACTGGCCAAGCGACTGAAAGAAACCTACCCGCAAAGGCCCCTGGTCATTTCGACGACGACCGAGACGGGACAGCAGCTGGCGAAGGAACGAATGCCTTTTGCTGACACCGTCATCTTCTTCCCGTTTGACTGGGCGTTCAGTGTCCGCCGAGTGCTGGCTGCGGTGAAGCCGGCAATCGTAATCGTGCTCGAAACAGAGATCTGGCCGAATTTCCTGCGCGAGGCGCGGCGCGGAAACGTGCCAGTCGTGTTCGTGAGCGGACGCATCTCGGATCGGTCGTTCGCGCGTTATCAAAAATACCTCAGGATGTTTGGATTTTTCCTTCGTCCATTCCTGGTCTCCGTACTGAAAAACGCTACGGCCTTCCTAATGCAAACCGAGGCCGATGCCGCCAGGATCCGCGCGCTCGGAGCGCCTGAAGAACGTGTCAAAACCAGCGGAAATCTGAAATACGACATGGAGCTGCCGGCGCCCACTCCTTTTTCCGAGTGGTTGAAAAGGGAATGCGAGCAACGACGCCGCTGGCCGGTAGTCGTCGCGGGAAGCGTGGTAGCGACTGAGGAACCGCTGGCGCTGATTGCCTTTGGTGTGGTGCAGGGTGATTTCCCGAAGGCCTTGCTCGTGCTGGCCCCGCGAAAACCCGAACGTTTCGCCG
>DATFTB010000089.1:0-29627 GCA_035262325.1 Candidatus Acidiferrum sp. | reverse complement strand
GACGGCTATCATGAGATCCGCGTGGTTGTGGACCGCAAGGATCTGACCGTGCGCGCCAGGCCGGGGTACTACGTGGCGCCGCCGGAAAGCTAGGGCGCGCCCCGAGCGGATACCTGAGCGCGAGTTCGTTCCCCCTGGTTGCCGCGATGCTAGTCTGTAGAGCATGGCGGGCGCCAAACCACCATTCACTGTGAGACTTGCCCGTATGGAAGACGCCGCGTCGCTTCGCGAGCTGATTGCGCATTCCGTGCGCGTGCTCGAATCACCTATTCCCGTGACCAAAATCGAAGGATCGCTCGAGGGAACGCAAGGCGTCGACAGGCGCTTGATTGCCGACGGAACCTATTACGTCCGAGAGGCGATGGAGGGCTCCGGGGAACCGCTGCTCGGCGGCGGCGGCGGATGGAGCCAGCGGAAAACACTCTACGGCAGCGACAGCCGGGCCGACCGCCAGGATGAGCTGCTCGATCCGGCCGTGGACGCTCGGAAGATTCGCGCTTTTTTTGTGCACCCGCAATGGACGACGTGGAATCGCGACCGCAATCCTCGAAGCGTGCGAGCAGGCAGGATTCGCCGCCGGGTTTCGCCGTTTCGAAATGACCGCGACGCTCACGGGCTTGCGCATGTCCCTGGCGCGAGGATGCGCCGAGGTAGAGCGGACTCTCGTTCCGTTGCCCAACGGGGTTTCCTTCCCCGTGGTGAAGCTCGGCAAAACGATACCGTCGGTCGAAGGCTACACGATCTGCTGCCAGAAGGCCGAGTCGCGCGAAGCCAGCAGCGCGTCTTTGCGGGCGTTCCAGCGAAGAAAATGCGGGGTGCGGGTGTGCGCGGCGTGGTGTTCGCGGCTGGCCCAGACTTCGTGGAAGAGAAAAGTGCCGTGCTGGTCTGCGCCGCGGTGCAGATCATACTGCAGGCAGCCTTCCTCTTTGCGCGTGGGGCCAACCAGGGCGCGGAGTTCGGCTTCGAGCAGCGATTCCTGGCCATCCCGGGCTCGAAACAGAACGATGAGCGTCACGGCGCCTTTGGGCAATTTGGTGACGGTTGGGCCGTGCCCTTTCGGAACGCGAGCCCGCCGTTTTGCGGTTTTCTTTGCTTTTCGTTTGGACATGACGGCGGGGATTGTACTCCAACTGGCTGGAAGAGCAACCGGGAATTGCGTGGCGCGCCACTCGATTGCGCCCGCGGCGCACTTCAGAACCCGACCTTACACGGAGACTGATTCAAGCGAACACCCGCTAGGACATTGGCACGAAGGCGAGGGAGACAGGGGAGGGGATGCCGTCGACCTTGGAGACTTGCGTTAGGGTTCCTTTATCTCGATCGATCCGGAACACGACGATGGTGTTGGAATTTTGGTTTTCGGCCAGCAGAAACTGCCCGGTCGGGTCGATGGCGAAGTGCCGGGGCTCTTTGCCGCCGGTCGGGAATTCGCCGGCCGGCTGAAGCTTGCCTTCGACGGGGTCAACCGAGAAGACCGCGATTGTGTCGTGGCCGCGGTTCGAGGCGAAGAGCCACTTGCCGTCCGGGTGAAGAACAACTTCGGCGGTGTCGTTGCGCCCCTCGAAGTCTTTCGGCAGCGTCCGGACGACCTGGGGGTCGTAGAGTACACCCTTTGACGTCTCGAAGTTAAACACCGTCACCGTAGAGTTGAGCTCGCTCACGACGTAGACAAATCGGCCGTCGGAGGAAAAGGCGGCATGGCGCGGGCCGGCGCCGGCGGCAAGCTTCGCGGAGGGCGGGGCGTTCGGAACCAGCGTGCCTTTGGCCGAATCGAAGCGGAAAATCAATATGTCATCGAGACCCAGATCGGAGACCAGGACGAAGCGATTGTCGGGAGAAACGGCAATCCAGTGTGCGTGGGGAGCTTCCTGGCGGCCTTTGTTCGGTCCGGGAGTGCCGGCATCTTTGAGCACCGAGGTATGCTCCCCAAGCCTTCCGTCAGCAAGGATCGGGAAGACCGCGACGGTACCGGAAGAATAGTTGGCCACGAAAAGGAACTTGCCTGTTTTGTCGATCGAGAGATGGCAGGGGTCTTCGCCGAGAGCCGGAAGTTGATTGAGTTCTGTAAGCTTGGCCGATTGCGGGTCGATCGCGAATGCCGTGATCGAGCTTTGCTTGCCGGCTTCGTTGGCGGCGTAGGCAAACTTTCCGCTGGGGTGAATGACGATCCAGGAGGGATCGGGCGTTTCGGCGGCGATACCTTTCGGTGTCAGTTTCCCGGACCGGGCGTCGAATCCAAAGGCGTAGATGCCTTTGCTTTCTGTTTTGCTGGTGTAGGTGCCAACGAAGGCGAGAAAGCGAGCGCTCGACGAGGATTTTCGCGCGAAAGTGGCGAGAGTGAAGAGCGCCATAGACGCACCCAGAACTCCGAGCGGGAACAGTCGAGGTGAAATTTTCATGGCAAATCAGTTTAGCGCAAGCAGAAAAAAACGGCACGCGAATCAAGCCATGCGCATTTCCCTTTTGTCGCGGAAGAAAGGGCGACGCCTAGAAGGGCCGTCCGGCTACTTCTTCTGTTCCTCGTCTTCTTCCTGGAGGACAGCCGCGGCGGCGACGGAATCGTCGTCCTCGAGCCGCAGCAGGCGCACGCCCTGGGTCGAGCGGCCGGCCTCGCGAATTTCACTGGCGTGGACCCGGATCACCTTGCCGTGCTGTGTAATGATCATGACGTCGGATTCTTCGGTGACCTGCAGCGTCGCAACGACGGAGCCATTGCGGTCGGTGGTCTTCATGTTGACGACGCCTTTGCCGCCTCGCGACGTAATGCGGTATTCGGCGAGGGCCGTGCGCTTGCCGTAGCCCTTCTCGGCCACCGTGAGCATAAGCGTGGTCAGCGAATCCTTGATGTGCTCGTTGTCGAGTTCTTCGAGGTTCTGGGTGGTCTCCTGGTGTTCCTTGGCGATGATTTCGAAGTCCGGTTGGACCGCGTCCATGCTGACGACGTAGTCGTCCGTCGCTAAATCCATACCGTTCACACCGCCGGCGTTGCGTCCCATGGGGCGCACTTCGGTTTCGCGGAAGAGGATGGCCTGGCCGTCATGGCTCGCGAGGAAGATCATCTGCTTGCCGTCGGTGAGCTTGGCGCCGATGAGTTCGTCCTTGGCCTCGAGGTTGACCGCGATAATGCCCGTCGAACGCGGGTTGGAAAATTCGGTGAGCGCGGATTTTTTCACCGTGCCGAACTTCGTGGCCATGAAGACGTAGCGCCCTTCTTCCTCGAGCTTCTTGGCGGAGACGAGCGCGGTCAGCTTTTCGTCTTCCTGGAACTTCACGAGGTTGGAGATGGCTTTGCCGCGCGTGGCCGCCGCGGCTTCCGGAAGCTCGTAAACCTTCAGCCAGTAAACGCGGCCCTTCGAAGTAAACAAGAGAATGTAGCTGTGCGCCGAGGCAATGAAGAGGTGCTCGACAAAGTCCTCTTCGCGGGTCTTCGCGCCGATGCGCCCTTTGCCCCCGCGGGACTGGTGGCGGTAGACCTCGACCGGCGTGCGCTTGATGTAGCCAGCGTGGCTCACGGTAATGAGCATGTCGGTATCGGCGATCAGGTCTTCGAGCTTGATCTCGTCGACCTTGTCGACGATCTGAGTGCGCCGGTCATCTCCATAGGTCTTGTGAATTTCCCGCAGCTCGCCGGTGATGACGCTCTTCAGTTTCCGCTCGCTCGAAAGGATTTCCTCGAGTTCGGCGATCTTGTCGCGGATCGATTTCAGCTCCTTCAGAATTTCATCGATCGAAAGCTGGGTCAGGCGGTGCAGCTGGAGTTCGAGGATAGCGTCGATCTGGATGTAAGACAGGGTCAGGCCGCCCGCGCGGCTCGCACCTTCGATTTCCGGCGCGCCCTGCAGGCGGTACTTGCGACCGTCGAGCTTGATGCCCGCAATCTTACGCGACTTGCCGTCCTCGGTGATGGTGAGGTCCTGCTCGCTGAAATACTTGAACAGGTTTTCCCTCGCGTCGGCGCGGCTGGCGCTGCCGCGGATGATGCGAATCGTCATGTCGAGGTGGTCGAGGGCGATCTGGTAGCCGAGCAGGACGTGTTCGCGCTCGCGGGCCTTGCGCAGCTCATAGCGCGAACGGCGCGTGACGACGTCGCGGCGGTGCTCGATAAAAAGCCGCATGAATTCAAGCAGGCCCATCTCGCGGGGCTGGCCGCCCACGATCGCCAACAGGATCATGCCGAACGACTCCTGCATCTGGGTGTGCTTGAAGAGATTGTTCAGGATGAGTTGCGATTCTTCGCCGCGCTTCAGCTCGATGACAATGCGCATGCCATCGCGGTCGCTCTCGTCGCGGACGTCAGCAATGCCTTCGATCTTTTTGTTGGCGACGAGTTCCGCGACGCGCTCGATGAGCTTGGCTTTGTTAACCTGGTACGGAATTTCGGTGATGACAATGTTTTCGCGATCCTTGCCGGCTTCTTCGATTGCCGCCTTGGCGCGCATGGTGAAGCTGCCGCGGCCGGTCTTGTAGGCCTGCTCGATGCCTTCGCGGCCGGCGATGTAGCCGCCGGTCGGAAAGTCCGGGCCGGGAACAAACTTCATCGCTTCCTTCAGTGTGAGTTCCGGCTTTTCGATCATCGCGATCGTGGCGTCAATCACTTCGCGCAGGTTGTGGGGCGGGATGTTGGTGGCCATGCCGACCGCAATACCGCTGGCGCCGTTAACCAGAAGATTCGGAACCCGCGTGGGCAGGACCACAGGCTCTTTTTCGGTCTCGTCGAAGTTGGGAACGAAGTCGACGGTTTCCTTCTCGATGTCGGCGAGCAGTTCCTCGGCGATCTTGGCGAGACGCGCTTCCGTGTACCGCATCGCTGCGGGCATATCGCCGTCGACGGACCCGAAGTTGCCCTGGCCGTCCACCAGGGGATAACGCATGTTGAAGTCCTGCGCCATGCGCACCAGCGCGTCGTAAACCGGCGCGTCGCCGTGCGGGTGATACTTGCCGAGGACTTCGCCGACGATCTTGGCGCATTTGCGGTAGGGCTTGCTCGAGGTCAGACCGAGTTCGTACATGCCAAAAAGAATGCGGCGATGCACGGGCTTCAAGCCGTCGCGGACTTCCGGCAGCGCGCGCCCGATGATTACGCTCATGGCGTAATCAAGGTAGGACTTGCGCATTTCGGCTTCGATGTCTACCGGGAGAAGAATCGATTGGTTCTGTTCGTCAGCCATTATTTCCTCTCGCAATTGAACTCAGGGGTGGGAGCTTGCGCTCCGGCCTGAAGCAGCGCTAGAAAGCTCGAGCCCCCTGAAGAAGCTGCTCTCTTTCTTCCATTCCTCGAACGCGCTTCGGATCCTTCGTTTCGCTCGGGATCACAAGGCGCAAGACTCAGTTCCCTTTGCCGACGCGCTCGAGCACATAAGCCTTCACCGAGTCGAAGGCGTCGGCCGCGTTGCTGAAGCGGCGCGCCGCGAAGTCCTGTTCGAGCCGCTCGAGCAAGGCATCGCGCTCGGCGTCGCTCGTCAAGGCGATGGCGATTCCCTTTTCGTTGTCGGGCGCCGTCGTTGGCGCGGCGCGAAACTCACTCACGCTCAAGCCCCTGAGCCCCGGCAGCGTCGTCCAGCCCAACTGATAGATCATCCGAGCTCGCTCGCGGGGCTAAATGTCCAGGTTCACAACCTCGAGGGCGTTTTCCTCGATGAACTTGCGGCGGTCCTCGACGTTTTCGCCCATCAACGTGGTAAAGATTTTTTCGGCTTCGACGACGTCCTCTAGTTTCACCTTCAAGAGCGTGCGGGACTCGGCGTTCATCGTGGTTTCCCACAGCTGGGCCGGATTCATTTCCCCAAGGCCCTTGAATCGCGTGATCGTAAAGTCCTTCTTGGCGTCTTCCATCACGTAGGCGAGCACCTCGGTGGCCCTTTCCTTCGTCGCCTTGTCGCCATTCCGGGCAATGACGAAGGGCGGCTTGTTGAACTCTTCGACCTGCTTCGCAAGTGCGCGAAGGCGCTTGTATTCGGCCGTCGAAGCGAGCGCCCAGTTGACTTTCTGATTGTGCGGCGCGGCGAACTGGATCTCGTAGAGACTGTGCTCCTCGTCGAAGGTAACCTTGCCGTCGAGCTTGAGCTTGGCCTTCTCGACCTCCTTGAGAAGCTTTTCCAAGGATTTCTTTTCTTCGAAATCGGCTTTCTTGTCGAGGCCGCTCTCGGCGAGAACCTCGACGAGCCCGGCGTCCTTTAGGCGGCGGGCGAGCTTTGCTGCCAGGGCATCGTATTCCTGAATGTTGAGCAGGAACGAAGTGAGACCGGCACCCTGGAGGGTGACGCCTTCTTTGGCCTTTACAACGTGGTCTTCGGTGGCGCGCTTCATCAGTTCACGGGCAAAGTCGCGCTCGTCGCGGATGTAGCGCTCGCTCTTGCCGCGCTTCACGCGGTAAAGAGGCGGCTGCGCGATATACACGTGATCGCGCTCGATCAGCTCCTTCATGTGGCGGAAGAAGAAGGTAAGCAAAAGCGTGCGGATGTGCGAACCGTCAACGTCCGCATCGGTCATCAGAATGACCTTGTGATAGCGAAGCTTGCCGGCGTCGAAGTCGTCCTTGCCGATGCCGGTGCCCAGGGCGGTGATGATCGCGCGGATTTCTTCGTGGCCTAGCATCTTGTCGTAGCGGGCTTTCTCGACGTTGAGAATCTTGCCCTTGAGGGGAAGGATGGCCTGATACTTGCGGTCGCGGCCCTGCTTCGCGGATCCGCCGGCCGATTCGCCCTCGACGATGAACAGTTCGCAATGCGCCGGGTCGCGCTCCTGGCAATCGGCGAGCTTGCCAGGCAAGCCGCTCGAATCCATGGCGGACTTGCGGCGGGTGAGCTCGCGAGCCTTGCGCGCAGCCTCACGGGCGCGGGCGGCATCGATGCACTTACCGATAATGCGACGGGCCACGGTCGAGTGCTTGTCGAACCATTCGCCGAGCTTTTCGTTGACCAGTTGCTCGACGTCGCCCTTGATATCGCTGTTGAGCTTGCCTTTGGTCTGACCCTCGAACTGAGGCTGCGGCAGGCGCACGCTCACGACCGCGACCAGACCTTCACGAACGTCGTCGCCCGTAATGCTGACTTCATCCTTCTGCTCTTTCAACATGCCGTTGGCCGAAGCGAAGTTGTTGATGCTGCGCGTAAGGGCGGAGCGGAAACCGGACAGGTGCGTGCCGCCATCGACCGTGTTGATGGTGTTCGCGAAGGAGAAGACGTTTTCCCCGTAGGTGTCGTTGTACTGAAGAGCGATCTCGATTTCGACGCTGCCCTTCTTGCCTTCCATGTAGATCGGCGAGTCGTGCAGCGTGGACTTGCCGCGATTGAGGTGCTTGACGAATTCCGCAATGCCGCCGGTGAAGCGGAACTCCGCGGTCTTTTCCGTGCGCTCGTCGGTAAGAGTGATTTTTAGGCCCTTGTTGAGAAACGCGTATTCGCGGAGGCGCGTAGCCAGGATGTCATAGCTGAAGTTGATTTTTTCGAAGATCGTGGCATCGGGGTGAAAGGTGACTCGAGTACCCGTCTTGCGCGTTTTCCCGGTCTGGCTCAGCTTGGAGGTGGGCTTGCCTCTTTCGTAGCTCTGTTCCCACACCGCGCCGTCGCGCTGAATTTCGAGCTCGAGCCAGTCCGAAAGCGCGTTGACGACGGAAACGCCGACGCCGTGCAGGCCGCCCGAAACCTTGTAGGTTTCGCTGTCGAACTTACCTCCGGCGTGGAGAACCGTCATGACCACTTCCGCCGCCGGCCGCTTTTCCGTCGCGTGCATGTCGACGGGAATGCCCCGGCCGTTGTCCACGACGGTAACGGAGTTGTCGGCATGAACGGTGACGTTGACCTCGTCGGCAAATCCGGCCATGGCTTCGTCGACGGAATTGTCGACAACTTCCCAGACCAGGTGGTGCAAGCCCATTTCGCCGGTCGAGCCGATGTACATGGCGGGACGCAGTCGGACGGCTTCGAGGCCGCCGAGCACCTTAATGGATTTGGCGTCGTACTGGTGACCGACTTTTCCCGTCACGGTTTCTTTGTCGCCCATGTCGTCTCCCTTCAACCGCACCCGCCATGGCGGGCCCAGCGTGCATGCCTACGGCAATCCATCGCATGTAAACTCCGGCCAGTGGAGCGGACCCGACGCAGGAGCGGGCCTGCCGCAGCGATGGTTCAACTCAGTTTTGTGAAGCCAGGAAAGGCGTGATGTTTGAGTTCCCCATGCGTCGCCCTCACCCTTTGGCCAGCGAACCTGCTGGGCAGGATCGAGGCTCGTAGGAGTTCCTGCTTCATCCCATCCCGCGACCCGGGACGCGGCGAAGACTTATGTTCTCCAGGAAGTTTGACCAGCCCCTGGCGCAGGGCTTTTTTCGGCCAAAGCGCTCCTGGCGGACGTGTCGATTTGGAGGAAACGGCGAATCGACAACGCCTCAATTTTACCGGAAACGGGACTTTTTCACAAGCCGGCACAGGGTGCTTGTGGATAAATAAAAGTTTCTGTTTCAGATATTTACAGTCCCCTAGGGAACGGATGTTCCCTCAGATGCGCATGGGCATGATGACGTAGCGGTAGCGGTAGCTTTCGTCGGCGAGCGGCCGCATCTGGCCGGCCGATTGCTCGTCTTTTAGCTCGATGCTGATCGGCCCGTCGGCGGCCGCGCCCAGAAAATCAAGCATGTAGCCCGAGTTGAAGCCGATCGCGATGGGCTCGCCGTTGTAATCCTTCTCGATGGTTTCTTTGGCTTCGCCATACTCCGGGCTCGAAGCGGATATTTCAACGCCTTCCTTCGAGATAGAAAGCTTGACGGCGTGGGAACGCTGGTCGGCGAGCTGAGAAACGCGGCGCACGGCGTCGCTCAGCTCGGCGCGTCCGAGAGCAACGGTTTTGGAATTGTCGCGAGGCAGAACCGCTTCGTAATTCGGGAACTGGCCCGTAAGGATGCGTGAAATCAAAAGGCGATGATCGACCTGGAAGAAGAGATGGCTCTCGTCCTTGGCAAACTCCACGTGGGCGCCGGAGCCCGCGGCGGCGGACAGCTTCTCCACCTCGTCCATCGCTTTCTTGGGAATGAGGACCCGAACTTCGCCGTTGAGACCCGCCAGTTTCTGGTCCGTCTCGGCAAGCGCAAGGCGATGCCCGTCGGTCGCGACCATCGCCAGGGTATCGGGCTTGATGATCAGCAGCCCGCCGTTCAGCGTGTAACGCGATTCTTCCATGGAAATGGCAAATTTCGTCTTGGCGATAAGACTCTCGAGCACCGCCGCCGGGATTTTCACCAGCGTGTGAGGCATCGCCGGCAGGGCCGGAAAATTTTCCTTTGCCATTCCGACCATTTTGTACTTCTTTTTGTCGCTAACGATCTCGACCCAGTGATTTTCAAGAAGTTTGAACTTGATCTCGCCTTCCGGGAGCAAGCGCACAAGCTCAAGCAGTTTCTTCGCGGGGATGGTGCCGGCGCCGTCTTTCTTGACCTTGGCTTCGCAAGAGGTGCGGATGCTCAGTTCGAGGTCAGTCGCAGTGATGGTCAAGCGGTCGCCTTTCGCTTCCACAAGCAGATTCGACAGAATCGGAATGGTGGTCTTGCGCTCGACCACCCCCTGCGTGGTGCTGAGTTCATTGAGCAGCGCCGACTTGTTTACGCTGAATTCCATTGCTTGACTTTCCTCGCGTACGGTACCCGCAATTGCGGTCATGGTTTCTCCGTCCACTTCACCCGCTAGCGTACTGTACTCGTTTTTTAGCAAAGTATAAAGGGCAGCGGCGGCGAAAACACTGTGGAAAATAGCGGGTGCAGAGGAATTTTAGGGCCCCCCGCGGAATTTATAAAATACGGAACGACCGCAATTCACAGGACACAAACTTTCACAACTCTCACTGTCCGCAAAGTTCGTTTCTAAAAATTGGCGTCTTGTTGTTGTGACGAGTGCTGTGAATTGGTGGAAAAGTTCCGAAACCGAAGGCCTGTTGTGTTTTTCCGGCGATGGTGTCCAGTGGAATTTCTTGCGCGGGTTCGGAAAAGCCAGCGAGTTTTGCCGTGCGGCGTCGTTCGGCCAAACTCCTCCACAAAGCGTCCGCGCCTTTCCCACGTCTTCCTCACACATTCTCCACACAAGGAGCCGGACGGTTTTTCGTATTCTCACTTCCCAGAGGGAAATACTCAAAGAGCGAGCGAGGGTCGTTACGGCAACGGACGAAAATCCGATGCCGGCTTGTCAAACCAGGAATTGTGAGGGAAAAAATCTATTGTAGAGCGTCCATCAGACGCGTGATGGTGCGGTTCAGTTCCTTGTCGGAGCGGCGTAGTTCCTCAATCTTGTTGATCGAGTGCAGTACGGTGGTGTGATGCTTGCCGCCGAACTGGCGCCCGATCTCCGGAAGGGACGCCGTGGTGAGCTGCTTGACGATATACATCGCCACCTGGCGCGGAAAAGCGATGGCGCGGGTATTGCTCCGGATCTTGAGATCCTGTTCGCGCAGGTTAAAGTGCTCGCTCACACGTTTCTGGATCAGGTCGATCGTCACGCGCTTCTCCTGCGAAGCGATGATGTTGCGCAACACTTGTTGCGCGGTGGCGAGAGAAATCGTCGTACCGGTCAGGGAAGCGTAGGCCATCAGGCGGGTGAGCGCTCCCTCGAGTTCGCGGACGTTCGACTTGATGGCCCGGGCGATATACTCGGCGACTTCGTCGGGCAGATGGAAGTGGTCGTTCTCCGCCTTTTTCTGAAGGATCGCGATCTTGGTCTCAAGATCGGGTGGCTGAATGTCGGCGATCAGGCCCCATTCAAAACGCGAGCGCAAGCGCTCTTCGATCGAATTGATGTCCTTCGGAAGGCAGTCCGAGGAGATGACGATCTGTTTCTGCTGCTCGTAGAGGGCGTTGAAGGTGTGGAAGAACTCTTCCTGAGTACGTTCCTTGCCGGCAATGAACTGGATGTCATCTACCAACAGCACGTCGACGGTGTGGAAGCGGTCGCGGAAGCTGATCATGCGGTCGAAGCGCAGCGAGTTGATGACTTCGATCGTGAATTTCTCCGCGCTGACGTAGCTCAGCCGCATGGCCGGATTGCGCTTCTTGATCAGGTGCCCGATCGCGTGCATCAGATGGGTCTTGCCCATGCCCACGCCGCCATACAGGAAAAGCGGGTTGTAGGCCTTGGAGGGCTGCTCGGCGACGGCCCGGGACGCAGCGTGAGCGAACTCGTTCGACTTGCCGACGACAAAGCTATCAAAGGTGTACCGGGTATTGAGCTGGTGATCGCTGCTCTCAAAATCCAGCCTCGATTGCTTCAAACCACTGGCCGCTGGCGCCGACTGGATGGGCTCTTCCTCGGTGCAGACGTACTGGACCTTGGTGTTCGGCGTGCCCATCTGGTAGAACACCGCCTTGATGATCTCGCCATAGGTGCGGGTCAGGACCTGGCGGAACACAGTACTAGGAATCTGCACGAACAACGTATCGCCCTCATGCCGGTTGAGGCGGGTGGGCTGAAACCAGGTAGAGAAGGTGTTAATGCTGACCCGGGATTTGATGAGGTCCAGGAACTTATCCCAGACATTTGCAACTTCAGGTTCTCGGCCAAGTTGTGTAGCAGTAGTTGTCATCATAATGGAAAAAGGCCTGTAAAAGGCCGGAAAAAGCCAATAACCAACGACCAGATTATTTCCACAGGTGTGAAAAAACTGTGGAAAGCGAATTTGCTCTAAAGCCTCACGCTTTGGAGTTCTTGCCCGCGCCAGAACGGATGTCTAAATACTTCGTGGTTCCAGGCGGCCCCTGTAAGACTAGTTGGACCACGTATCGCGCACCGAACTGTTGGGATTTTCCCTTACTGACCGCAGCGGGGCAAGCGAAAAGTGTACGAAGTCCAACAGCGACGTTCACATCGCATTCACAACTTTTCCACAAGCACGAAAACGGCGCAAGAGGAAAGAAATTTGTAAAATCCTTAGAAAAATCGAGCTTCTGAGAAACTATGGATGCGCAAGTGCCCCGAAATGGTGCAGACAAGCCTGAGGAAAACTTGGGAAAAACTCGGGAAATTTTCAGTGTTTTCGGTCCGGCCGCGGGAATTCGTAGACGCCGAGCGGGTCGGCTCCGATCAAAAGACGCTCTTCTTCGACCAGAATCGTGTTGGCTTCGAGCCGGGAGCCCTTCGGCGTGTAAATCTGATACTCGGAGCGGCGGTTGGCCTCTTTGTCGAAATGGATCAGGGTGTTGTGCAGAGCCATCCAAACGTCACCATTCACCGGATCAACCCCGAACGCCGTCAGGATCTGGCGCAGTGAAATCGCGCCCTTGCGCTTCTCCTCTTTCTCCATTTCCACGATGGCTTTACGCGTCACCTGCGCTTCGGGGTAGGCATCGAGGCCCGTGAACTCAAAATCGAGTCCGGCATAACCGAAGCGATCGTACTGGCGGACCAGGGGCTCAGGCATGTAGGTATAGCCGTAATAGACGCGGCCCTGCGCGTCTGAGGCTAGGCGGCCAACGCTCAGATAGCGATTGACGTCTTCCCGCTCGGATAGCGACTCCGGGCTGCCGAATTCCCGGACCACCGTGCCGTTCGGGCCGTAAACGGTCACGAGATGGGTTTGCGTGGCGGAAGTGACGGCAACTTCGCCTTCGGGCAGAGCCACGAGCGAGGTCGGAGCGCTGACCGGTATCGAACGCACCGTCTTGCCGTCAGGCGAGAACTTGTCGATCAGGTTGCTGTCGCGGTAGGCGATATACACATCGCCGTTTCGATCGACGTCGCAATCCTCGCCAAAACCGATGGCCGCCTGGCCGCCTTTGTTCGCGACCGGTTCGGCCATAGGAGCGCCGATCACAGCAAGCGGCTTGCCCGTGGAATCGAAGACCGCGACGCCCACCGTGGGCGAAGCCAGGACATAATATTTGCCGTCGGCCCCATGCCGGATGGCGCGCAGGCCCGGCCCGATGTTTGGAAAAACGCGGCCTTTGGCAAGTAACTGTTCATCAACCTCCGAGGATGGCCCGGCGACGAGGACGGAAGCCAGGCACAACAACAGAATGGCGGCGGAAAGTCTCCCTATTGCCCGAAGCATGGTCATTCAGATTGCAGCAACGCGCGGGCGGTTGCCCCACCGCCTGCGCCCTTCGGGGAGTGGGGTGCGAACGCCAAGCGCTTGGCGACCGAACGGGCTTCGGCCGCTGAGGTCACTCGTTTGGCTCTACAAGAGGCTAGTCCGCGCGGAGGCGCAGGCGGGCGATGGATTTGGCGCGGAAGTGCCCGGCGCCGTTCGGCGGGCCAGAATCGTCGGTCTCGATGACCACGGCGTTCATTTGGACATCGCCGGTAGCGACCTCAAAGCGCGCTGGTAGGCCATCGAGGAACTTCTTGATGATGCCCGGCCGGTCCATGCCGATCACGCCGTCGTGCGGCCCGGTCATGCCGACATCGGTGATATAAGCGGTGCCACCGGAAAGCACGCGTTCGTCGGCGGTGGCGACGTGCGTGTGTGTGCCGACGACGGCGGTAACGCGTCCATCGAGATACCAGCCCATGGCGATTTTCTCGCTCGTCGTTTCCGCGTGCATATCGACCAAAACGAAAGCCACGTCAGGAGGCAGCTTGGCGAGCTCCGCATCCGCTTTCTTGAACGGATCGTCGATCGCGGGAAGGAACACGCGGCCTTGCAGATTGAGCACGGCGAATTTCGATCCATTCTTGGCGACTCCCGCATAGAGGCCGCTGCCCGGATTGCCTTCCGGAAAATTCGCGGGACGAAGCAGGCGTGGCTGGTGTGGCAGGTAGTCAAGGATTTCCTTGCGATCCCAACTGTGGTTGCCCCCGGTCAGGACCTCAATGCCGTTGCCGAGCAAGTCTTCCGCGATGCGCGGCGTAATGCCGAAGCCGGAAGCAGAGTTTTCGCCGTTGGCGATGACGAGGTCGATGTGGTGGTGCTCGACGAGATCCGCAAGGCGGTCATGCACGATGCGCCGGCCGGGCGAGCCAACGATGTCACCAATGAACAGAATTCGCATGAAGTAAGTTAACCGCCGCCCCATCGCGCGCGTTTTGCGCGATGAATCTCCCTTTCCACGCTTTCGTCGAAGAGCGGGATTTGACACCCCTCCGTCCTGAGGGCCCCCAGGTTTCTTTGCTAGAACTTAGAACGGATTGCTGAAAGCAAAACGGAGCAGACTGCTCGGCCGTGGGATGCTAGGCCGTGAACCTCTGAAATAGGTGGGCGCCACGAGCCAGCCATTAGGCTTTCCTGCCCCGCCCGCAAGTTCCTATGCGGGAACCAGCCGACGGGACAGGCCGTGCACACAAGCTGACTATCCGCAGCACCCCAGAGATTCGTTACGGTTCAAACGGCTTTCGCGTCCTCACCTGCTTCGAAGTACCGCTCCAGCGACTATTATCCTCCCACTCTGCCCCGCCGTCCAAGCGCGTTGTCCCGTGGGTAATCGAAAATTTCAGTTCGGCGCCTCCGCCAGGTTAGAATCGCAGGCGACCCTAGAGGTGAACCGATGGCAAAGAGGCAGTCATTCGCCGCACTACTCGGCCTGGCCGTGCTGGGCCTTTCTTCTCGGTGCTTGCCAGCCTCTCGGGCCGTCCCCGCGGCCACCGGCGCCGACGAGGCTCGCCTGGGAAAAGTGAACTTTCCCAATAGCTGCTCGCCTGAGGCGCAACCGCTCATCGAGAAGGGAGTCGCGCTGCTGCACTCCTTTCAATACCAGGAGGCCCAGCAGACCTTCGAGGAACTGGAGAAGAAGGACGCGAACTGCGCGACGGCCCACTGGGGCAAGGCGATGGCGCTCGACTATCAACTCTGGGAGTTTCCGGACGAGAAAAAGATGAAGGAGGGCCACAAGGAAATCGCGCAGGCCCAAAAGCTCGATCCCACAAACCCGAAAGAGCAAGGATTCGAAGCGGCCGCCGCGGCCTTCTACCAGAGGAAATCGAAGACGACCCATACGGGGCACATCGAGGCGTATTCGTCCGCGCTTCGGAAGCTGCACTCGCAATTCCCTGACGACGTGGAGGTCAGCTCGTTCTACGCCCTGTCGCTGGTAGCATTGGCAGAAGCGGACGTCGACTCTCTGGCGAACCGGGAAAGGGCCATCGCGATTCTCGAACCGCTCTTAGAACCGTACCCGGACCATCCCGGCGTGGCGCACTACCTGATTCACGCCGCGGACCGTCCGGAGCTTGCGCCCGAGGGCCTCGAGGCGGCTCGGCGGTACGCGGCGATCGCGCCGGACTCTCCGCACGCGCTGCACATGCCCTCGCATATTTTTGTGCGCCTGGGATTGTGGCAGGACTCGATCGCATCGAATATCGCTGCCAACGCGTCCGGAGCCCGCCTGGCGGAAATGCATAAAGCGGAATCGCATTACCAGACGCATGCGCTGGACTTCCTGAGCTACTCGTATCTGCAGAGCGGGCAGGAGGCCAAGGCGCGCGAGGTGATTGCCCACGTGGATCACGTGGTGGGAGCGAGCGAAAAAGACAAGACCGATCACCGGGTCTATCTCGAGGCTCGCACGGCGGTGGAACTGCACCGCTGGGCGGAAGCGGCGGCGCTCGAGGATCCCGCTGTTCCGAAAGACCAGCAGGACACCACTCGCTGGGCGCGGGCGATCGGCCGAGCCCGCAGCGGCGACTTGGCCGGAGCAGCGCTGGCGGTAAAGCAGCTCGCCGAGAGCGTGGCCGAACGCGAGAATCGCGCGCGGAAACAGGGCTATCCCCCTGCAAACGAAAAGGCGACGGACCTGCGGGAAGCCGAAGCCTGGCTCGCGTTCGCGAACGGAAAGTCCGAAGAGGCGCTCAAGGAATTACGGGCTGCCGCAGAGCGCCAGGAAAGGAATGGCGGCGAATCGACCGTGGTGCCGGCACGGGAGATGCTCGCGGACATGTTGATGGAGTTGAAGCGCCCCTCGGATGCGTTGACCGAATACCGTATGGTGTTGAAGAACGCGCCGAATCGGTTCGATGGCCTGCTCGGCGCAGCGCGGGCGGCACAGGCGACGGGCGACACGACCGGCGCGCAGTCGTTCTATGCGAAGCTTACGGAAATGTGCCCCTCCGGTGCCGACCGCCCGGAGCTGGCCGAGGCTAAAACCTTTGTGGCAAAAAAGTAGGCAGGCTCTCGTGAGCCGTCGGGGCCAGCCGTCGGAGTCCGCTAGGCCTTGTCGGAAGCGGGGTTCAGGCGCGGCACAGTGTCATTTGCCGATGGACATGGAGTGCGATTTTCGGCCTACTATAGTCATAGGCATGTTCAGCGTCAGCAACAAGGTTAAGTTTTTCGCCCTTTTGTTAGGGTTGATCTTTCTTGCGGCTCAGTTCCACTTTTGCGCGGACCTCAGCGCCCTGAACAGCAGCGGGCACTTCTGCCCCTTTTGTTCCACGGCGGGAGCTGCCGTGGCCACGCACGTCCCCCTCCTCGGGTCGGCACCCGCGACCGTGCGCCTTGAAGTGAGGCTCGCCGAAACCGCGGTCTCCTCAGAAGTCGCTCCGAGTACCTCTCCGCGCGCGCCTCCTGCCATCTAGACCCCCAAGCACCCGCAATCCCGTCGGAAGGACCCTGGTTCGAACGATTCCCGCATTTCGCAGGGAATCCCGAGGAGTATCGATATGAGGAAAGGAATGGCATGGGCCACGGCGTTTCTGGCTTTGCCGATCGGTCTCGGCTGCGCCGGATGCAGTTCCGGTCCCGGCGAGCCCGAATCGAAGATGACGTCTTACACCTCGAGCGAGTCGGAGACCGCCGAACTCTTTACCGTTCCGAACGAGCAGATGGCTCACATTGAGATTGCCAGTGTCGAAAGGACAAAACTTCAGCGGGTGCTCCGGCTCACCGGTTCGGTCGCCTACAACCAGTTCAAGACCACTCCGGTGTTTCCGGCCATCGGCGGCCCGGTACACGAAATCCTGGTGGCGCCCGGAGAAACCGTCCGGGCCGGCGCGCCGTTACTCACCGTCAATAGCCCCGACTACGCCCTGGCGAGAGCCGCCTACATCAAGGCAAAAGACGCATTGCAGCTGGCCGACAAAATTCTTCACCGCGCGCAAGACCTGTACGCGCACGGAGCCATTTCCGACGCCGACCGGCAGCAAGCCGAGTCCGCGCGCACGCAAGCCGAGGCGGACATGGTTTCGAGTCAGGACGCGCTTCGGGCCCTCGGAATCAAGGACCCCGATACGATCGTGAAAAACACCGGCAGGACCACGCTCGAAATTCCGTTGCTCGCGCCAGTGAGTGGCGAAGTGGTGGAGCGTCTGGTCGGGCCGGGGCAACTGCTGCAGAACGGCGTCACGCAATGCTTCACGATTTCGGACATGAGCCAGGTTTGGGTGCTGGTCAATGCCTATCAGAGCGACCTGCCCTTCGTGCGCGTGGGCCAGAAGGTGGAGATCAACACGGAGTCTTATCCCGAGACGTTCCACGGAGAGATTTCCTACATTGCGCCCGCTCTCGATCCCAACACCCGCACGGTGCAAGCCCGCATCGTAACCGACAATCCCGGCAAAAAACTGAAAAAGGACATGTACGTCATCGCCGCGGTGCAAGCCGGCGTGAATCCCGATGCCCTTACGATCCCCGATTCGGCGCTGCTGCGCGACAGCGAAAATCAGCCCTACGTTTACGTGCAGACAGACACAAACCGTTTCGCGCGGCGTCTTGTGAAGTTCGCCGGCAGCAAAGCGGGCCGCACCGAGATTACGTCCGGCTTGAAGGAAGGCGAGCGTGTGGTCGGAGAAGGCGCGCTCTTCCTGCAATTCAAAAATTCGTTGCAGCACTGAGGGGGAGACACACCGAGCCACCCGTGATACACCGCATCGTCCAATTCGCGTTGCAGCAGAGGTTCCTGGTGCTGATGGTGACCGTGCTCATTGCCGTCGCCGGCGCCGTCTCTTTTCAACGCATGCCCGTAGACGCCTACCCCGATCTTTCTCCACCAATGGTCGAGTTGATCACGCAGTGGCCCGGCCACGCCGCCGAGGAGGTGGAACGCCTAACAACGCTGCCGCTCGAACTGGCAATGAACGGCACGCCGCACCTCGAAGTGATGCGCTCGATTTCGCTGTATGGCCTGTCCGACGTGCGCCTGACCTTTGAGGAGAGCGTCGATCCCTACTTCGCGCGCCAAGTCGTTTTCGAGCGCTTGAGTGACGCTGTCCTTCCCGCCGGTGTTATGCCTTCGATGGCGCCGCTGTTCAGCCCGAGCGGACTCGTCTACCGCTACGTGCTCGAAAGCCCGGACCGCACGCCACAGGAATTGAAAACGATGCAAGACTGGATCATCGCGCGCGAGTTCCGCAGCGTGCCCGGGGTCGCGGATGATTCCGGGTTCGGCGGAACGGTGATGCAGTATCAGGTACTGCTCGATCCGGCGCGGCTCTTCAACTATCACCTGCCGGTAGTACAGGTGCTGAACGCGCTGACGGCCAACAATGCGAACGCCGGCGGGGGCTTTTATTCGCAGGGCGGACAGTTCTACTACGTGCGCGGACTGGGCCTCGTCAAAACCACCGAGGACATCGGAGAGACGGTCGTCGGGAGCGCCAGCGGCGTGCCCATCCGCGTGAAGGATATCGGACAAGTGGTAATCGGTCACGCGCCGCGCCTCGGCATGTTCGGATTTCAGAAAAACGACGATGCCATTGAAGGCGTGATCCTGATGCGGCGTGGCGAGCAGACCCAGAATGTGCTGAGGGGCGTTCAAAGGAAGACCGCGGAGTTGAACAAGAACATCCTGCCACCCGACGTGAAAGTGCGACCTTTCTATGACCGCAGTGACCTTGTGCGCGTCACGACCGATACCGTCGAGCGGAACCTGCTGCGCGGCATGGCTTTGGTTCTGGTGGTTCTGGTTTTCTTCCTGGTGAGCTTTCGCGCCGCGTTGATCACCGCGCTCACGATTCCACTCGCGCTGCTGTTTGCCTTCATCTTTCTGAACGCCAGCGGGCAATCCGCCAACCTGCTTTCGATTGGGGCCATCGACTTCGGCATTATCATTGACGGCACGATCGTGATGGTCGAAAACATCTATCGCGAACTCGCCCTGCGCAAAGGAACAAGCTACCGCCTCCAGGATGTGATTCTGACAGCGGCCCGCGACGTGGATCGACCCATTTTCTATTCGGTGGCGATCATCATTGCCGGCTACATCCCCATCTACGCCCTGCGCGGGCCCGCTGGACTCCTTTTCCGACCGATGGCGAACACCATGGCGTTCGCGCTGCTCGGCGCCTTGTTGTTTACGTTGACCTTGGTGCCGGTGCTGGTCTCGTATTGGTTCAAGGCCGGGGTGGCAGAGAGACGCAATCGCGCCTACGAGTGGATCCGGGAAGAATACGGCCGTGAGCTGAGGTGGTGCATGGCCCGGCCGAAGCTCTCGATGTTGCTCGCAACGCTGATTCTCGGCGGCGCTCTTTTGCTGGTCCCGTCGATCGGCGGCGAGTTCATGCCGCACCTCGACGAAGGAGCCATCTGGGTGCGCGCCACAATGCCTTACACGATTTCCTTCGAAAAAGCCAGCCAGTTTGCGCCGCAAATCCGCCACCTGCTCTTGGCCTATCCGCAGGTAACCGTGGTGGGCTCCGAACTCGGGCGCCCCGACGACGGCACCGACCCCACGGGCTTCTTCAACTGCGAGTTCTATGTTGGCTTGCGGCCATACACTGACAAGTCCTGGAAAGAAGGTTCGATCCACACCAAGGCCCAACTCACCGAAGCGATCGAAAAGCAACTGCAGACCTATCCCGGCGTAATTTTCAACTACACGCAACCGGCGGAGGACGCCGTGGACGAAGCGCTCACGGGACTGAAAAGCGCCCTCGCCGTAAAGGTGTTTGGACCGGACCTCAACACCCTCGAGAGGAAAGCGCTTGAGATCAAACGCGTCCTCGGCAGCACCAAGGGATTCACCGAACTCACGGTCGTGCGCGAACTTGGCCAGCCGAGCCTGCTGGTCGACGCCAACCGCGAGAAGATTGCGCGTTACGGTATCAACGTCGCCGATGTCGAGGCCGTCGTGCAGGCAGGCATCGGGGGCCAAGCGGCGACGCAAGTCATCCAGGGCGAAAAGCTGTTCGATCTCGTCGTGCGCATGGAACCGCAGTTTCGTTCGAACGCCCGCGAAATCGGCAACCTGCTCGTGCCGACACCCTCGGGCCAGCAAATCCCTCTCTCGCAACTAGCCTCCATTCGCGAGGATACCGGGGCCGCCTTTATCTACCGGGAAAACAACTCGCGGTACATTGGCATCCAGTTTTCGATCGATGGCCGCAACCTCGAAGGCATTGTCAAAACCGGCCAGGCCGCTGTCGCGAAGCGTGTCGAGCTGCCTGAAGGGTACAGGCTCGACTGGGGAGGCGAATATAGCTTACTGCTCCAGGCGAAAGCGCAGCTTATGATTATTGGCCCGCTCGCGGTCTTCCTGATTTTCCTGATTTTGTTTGCGCTGTATGGCAACTTCAAGTTCCCGATAGCGGTGGTGTTGAGCGTCATCATGACGGAGCCGGTCGGAGCGCTGGTTGCGCTCAAGCTCACGAAAACACCCTTCAGTGCGTCGTCGATTCTGGGACTGCTCGTACTTATGGGCGTGGCGGTAGAAACGGCGGTCATCGATGTCTCCTACATCAACAAGCTGCGGCTCGAGGGCGAAGACATCCTTCCCGCCACATTCGAAGGATCGCTCGTGCGGCTGCGCCCCATTATGATGACGGCGCTGGTGGCCTGCCTCGGCCTGCTGCCGGCTGCGATGTCCACGGGAGTAGGGTCAGACTCGCAGAAACCGTTTGCAATCGTGATCGTCGCGGGGCTGGTCTCGCGCCTGTTCCTTGGGCGGATTATCAGCCCGGTGCTGTATCAACTCGTGGCCCGCGAAGGAGACGTCCTGCAGGTGTAAAACGCACCCTGCGAAACGATTCTCGCTGCGCTAGCGTTGTTTTTCGCGCAATTTGGCCCCCCGCTCGCAGTCCTGGCGGCGCTGGTACAACCTACCCCTCTCCATTGCCGCAGGAGCCGCGCACATCCGCTACAATGGCTCGTCATCCTCGGGAGAACTTGATGAACTATCGCCGCTTCGGACGCACGGGATGGAACGTCAGCGAAATTGGCTACGGCATGTGGGGATTAGCGGGCTGGACCGGATCGCATGACGCGGAAACGCTCGCTTCGCTCGCTCGCGCCGTGGAGCTCGGCTGCAATTTCTTTGATACCGCCTGGGCCTATGGCGACGGACACAGCGAGCAGATTCTTGCCAAGATCCTGCGCGAGAACAAGAACAGGCCCGGCGTCGGCGGGCCCGACAAGCATCTCTATGTGGCCACGAAAATTCCGCCGAAGAACCGGCGCTGGCCGAGCCGTCGCGAATTCACGCTCGAGGATTGCTTTCCGCCGGCTTACGTCGAGGATTACATTGAAAAGAGCCTCGAGAATCTCGGGGTCGAGACAATCGATGTGATGCAGTTTCATACCTGGGAAGACCGCTGGCTGAATGACGAGCGGCTGCCGCGGTCGATCGAGAAGATGAAGAAAAGCGGGAAGGTCCGCGCATTCGGGCCGAGCATCAACCGTTGGGAGCCCTGGAACGGGATTCGAGCGGTGCTCGAGGGCCATGCGGAAGCGGTGCAGGTGATCTACAACATCTTCGATCAGAACCCGGAAGATGCGCTGTTTCCAATTTGCCGGATGAGAGACGCGGCCGTGATTGCGCGCGTACCGTTCGACGAAGGCACCCTGACGGGAACCTTGACGCTCGCGAGCCAGTGGCCTGCGGGCGATTGGCGGAATAGCTACTTTGTACCGGAAAATCTCGAAGCCAGCGTCGAGCGCGCCGAGGTGCTTCGTCCGCTGGTTCCGGCGGGCAGCACAATGTCCGAAATGGCATTGCGGTTTATCCTCGCGAACTCGGTCGTGAGCACAACGATTCCGGGCATGCGTAAACTTAGAAACGTCGAAGCGAACTGCCAGGCCAGCGCGGCGGGAACGCTACCGCTGGACTTGCAAAGGGAGTTGCAAGCACATCGCTGGGACCGCAATCCAACGTCGTGGTCGCAGTAAGAGAGTCTTCTATGACACAAACCGCCAAGGTACACATCTATGGGCAGACCTTTTCGCTTCAGGGCGAACTCGACGAAGCCTACGTGCGGACGCTGGCGGCTTATGTGGACGCGAAAATGCGCACGGTCTCGGACCTCACGCCGACGGTGGACACGCAAAAGGTGGCCATCCTGGCGGCGCTGGCCATCGCCGACGAACTGCACAGCCTGAGAAAAGAACGCGGCGAACGCGAGGAGTTTCTAAAGGAACAAGCCGAACGCTGCCTCACGCTGGTGGAACGCGCGCTGAGGCAGACCGAATAAGCCACTGCTTCAAGGCTTCACCGAGGCTTTCGCATTCTTCGGCAAGATGCCCACGGAGGGCCTCCCCGGAAAGGGTGAGCTAGCGTCCAGTTAGGTGACGAGCTAGAAACCTAGCTCGAGCGGAGGGACGCGCCGAGGTTCTTCTGAAGCGCGGTGACGATACGAGCGGAGAAATCGTTGATCTGGGCTTCGGTGAACGTGGATTCCCTGCTCTCGAACGTGACGCGAACCAGCAAAGAGTATCTTCCCGCAGGCACGTTCTTGCCTCGGAAAAGGTCGACGGCCTCGATCCGAGCGATCTCCGGGATGGCCAGCGATTGCATGGCCTGCTGGACTTGAACGAAGGTGACGTCGGCGCCCAGAAAGAGAGAAAAATCGCGCTCGACAGAGGGGAAACGCGGCAGCGGCTCATAGCGGCGGTTGTTCTTTACGCCGTAATACATGCAGTAAAGAGGGCCAAGCGCAATTTCCGCGAGGAAAACATCCTGTCGGAATTTGAGCTTGTCGGCCACGCGCTTCGTGAGCTGTCCGGCGACGCCGAGCGGCTGGGTTCCTTCCTTACCCAGAAAAACGGTGCCGCGTTTCGCCGGGTTGAGCCAATCGGGACCGTCATACGCCCAGCGGAAGCCGCCGCTAAGCGCGCCGATGGCGTCGAGGTCGCCTTTCAGATCGCCGAAAGTGTACTCACGGGCTGAATCGTAGAGGCCTTGCTGGCGCGCGGCGCCCGTAGCACCGACCGTAAGGACCCGTGTTTCCAGCGGTTTGTTATTAGCGAAGCGATACTGCTGCGCGATCTCGAAAACCCGGACGTTGCGCTGGCCGTGGTTCAGGTTCCACTCGATGGCCGCTGCGGTCGTGACGGCCCCGGTGGACTTCAAGACGTTGGCCTCTTCACTAAGAGGGTTGCCGAGCTTCGCGGGGTGAGCGTCAGGAGGCCGGAACAGTTCGTTACGCTCCTCGGAGACGTGCGGAATGGTGAGGATCTCGTGATAGCCGAGGCCGATGAGGCGCTCCCGCAAACGGGTTTCCGCTTCGTGATGCGGCAGGCGCCCGGCGCCCGCGCGAGCAGCGGGAAGCCGAGCAGGGAACTTGTCCAGGCCATAGACACGAGCGACTTCTTCGATGAGATCGATTTCGCGTTCCACGTCAGCGCGCCAAGAAGGTTGTGTCGATTCCCACTGGGCGAGAAGCGAATTTGCAGAACCGCGGTTCTGATCGGTGCGGACCGGCGCAAAGCCAAGGGCGCTGAGAATGGCCTCGATGTCTTTGTCCGGAACGTCGGCGCCCATGGTGCGGAGAAGTCCCGCACGCGTGACGGTGATTTTCTTCGGCGCGCGCTTCCCGGGATAGCTATCAACCACCCCGGCAAGAAGCTCACCGCCGGCAAGCTCTAGAATCAGCTCGGCGGCTCGACGCGAAGCAACCTCGGCCATTTCCGGATCGGCGCCGCGGCCAAAGCGAGTGCTGGCTTCGGTATGGAGCTTGAGAGAACGCGCGGCGCGGCGCACGGCTACGGGATCGAACCAGGCGCATTCGATCAAAACGTTCTTGGTCGAAAAGGAAATTTCCGTTTCGGCGCCACCCATGATGCCGCCGACGCCGACAGGGCGCGAGCCATCGCCGTCCGCGATCATGCATATGCTCGGGTCAAAGACGCGCTCGACGCCGTCGAGGGTTCGGAGTTTTTCACTCGGCTTGGCACGGCGGACGACGATGCTGTGATCGCAAACCAGGTCGTAATCGAAGGCGTGGAGCGCGTGGCCAAGCTCGAGCATCACGTAATTCGTGATGTCGACAACGTTGCTGATGCTCGGGGTGCCAGTGGCTTCAAGACGCTCTTTGAGCCACCCGGGCGAAGCTTCGATCTTCACGCCACGAATGACGCGAGCGGTGAAACGGCCGCAGAGCTCCGGGGCGTCAATTTTCACACGCACAGCGTCACTCGCTTTGGCGGAAGTGCTTTCCTTAGGCTTCGGGGAGATCGTCTTCAGCGGTACGCGACAGACAGCGCTAAGCTCGCGGGCGATACCCAGCATGCCGAGACAGTCAGGGCGGTTGGAACTGACCTCGGCGTCGATGACCGCTCCTTGCGGCCCATGCTCGACGCCGGCAATATTGGTGCCGGAAAGCGCGAGCCGAGAGGCGACTTCTTCGGGCGAAGCCGGGGCGTCGACAAATTCCTTCAGCCAGTTGTAGGAAATCTTCATGGCGTGTTCACAGGGAGATTGCCAAAGTAGACGCGCGCAAAGTAGTCCATGCGCACCGAGCCGCTTTCGTGATGCTGCTCAAAGATTTTGCGGAGATGAACCATCATCGGCGCATAGTTGGCATGGTTTTCGGTGGGGGCGAACGAGCTGCTGCGCAAGCGCCCGCAGAGTCCCTCCCAATCGAAAACCTGGTGATTCGGCAGGTCGCGGGTACGGAAGCTGTGGGAATCAAAAAAAGTGCGAATCTTTTCCTTCTCCGGGTAGGCGTCTTTGACGCGTTTGTAGTCCACACCGAAGCGTTCGAGCAGCTCCTCGTAGGCTTTGGCGAACGGGGTATCTTCCATGCGGCGGTCCTGCCAGACGACCACAACCCAGCCCGCAGGCTTGAGAATGCGGCGGAATTCCCGGCCGGCAAGTTCGACGTTGAACCAGTGGAAGGCTTGGCCCGCGGTGATGAAATCAACCGATTGCGGCGGGAGGGCGGTGGCTTCGGCGGAACCGTTGATGCTCGAGAAATCCCGGTAGCCCTCGAGGAAGTGCTCGCTCGCGGCGCGCATCTCCTCGTTGGGCTCGACGCCAAAGACGCGATTTCCATTGTCGAGGAAGAGCTTGGTGAGCAGGCCCGTGCCGGAGCCGATATCGGCGATGGTGCGGTCGGGGCGCAGGTCGCATTCGGCGCGCAAGAGATCCAGCAAAGCGGACGGGTAGCTGGGGCGATAGCGGACGTAGTCGGTCACGCGATTCGAGAAGCGCTGTTTGGCGTCGGCAAAAGTCATGGAAAGTTAATCAGTCTTCCGTTATCCGTAAGTCAAGCAAAGCGCACGGCCGAGGTCCTCGATCCTCACGGAAATTGGCGGAGGAAGCGCACGTCGCTTTGAAAAAAGACCTGAATATCGTCGATGCCGTATTTCAGCATGGCGAGGCGGTCGATGCCGAAGCCGAAGGCAAAGCCGCTGACCTTTTTCGGGTCGTAGTTGACGAAGCCGTAGACCGCCGGGTCGACCATGCCCGCGCCAAAGAGCTCGATCCATCCCGCGCCCTTGCACTTGCCGCACATGCCGCCGGTCTTGGCGTCGCCGGTGCCGCCGCAAAAGATGCAAGAAGCGTCGAATTCGACCGAAGGCTCCGTGAACGGAAAATAGCTTGGACGGAAACGCGTTTTCACGTTTTCGCCGAAGAATTGTCTGACGAAGTAGTCAATCGTTCCGGTGAAATCGCAAAAAGTGATGTCTTGGTCGACGGCGAGGCCTTCGATCTGATGGAACATGAAGGAGTGCGTGGCGTCGGGATTATCGCGCCGATAAACCTTGCCTGGGACGATGACGCGCACGGGCGGCTGGCGCTTCTCCATGGTGCGAATCTGCACGGGCGACGTGTGGGTGCGGAGTAGCAGCGGGCCAGGAGCGCCCCGTGGCAAATCGAGATAGAAGGTGTCCATGTCGTCGCGGACGGGATGGTGCTCGGGAATGTTGAGCGCTTCGAAATTATAGTACGGCGTTTCGATTTCCGGGCCTTCGACGACAGAGAAGCCAATCGAGAAGAAAATGTCTTCGATTTCCTGAAAGACTTGGCGAATGAGGTGATGAGAACCGATAGGGCGCGTGACGCCGGGAAGCGAGAGGTCAACGCGGTCTTTCACGCTCGCCTCTGCTTCGGCTCCGGATTCGATGGCTCGGCGGCGCGCTTCGATTTGCGTATCGACATGAGCGCGCAGTTCGTTCAGGGCAGTGCCCACGGCGCGTTTGAGTTCGGGCGTCGCCGGCTTCAGCCAATTGTCGGTAATCAAACTGAGCACACCGGATTTGCGACCGAGCCACTCGTCGCGGAATTGCTTCCATTCGCTTTCATCCTGAACGGCTGCAAACTGCCCATCGAACTGGGCGCGCAGCCCAGCGAAGCGCGCGGCAACCTGGCTGGCTTCCGTGACGCCAAGAGCGGCCAGCGTTTTGTCGAGACCGTCAGAAGATGGCATAGGTGAAGAATACATTAGACCCGAGAAACCTCCAGCAAGCGTGCCCGTCGAGCGCAGGGAATGGCTCAGGCCGGAAGCCGCTCCGCGTCCCGAGCTACGCCCCCTACGAGCGCTCCGCTACGGTTTTTTGGCCGGCCTCGGCGCGAAGGCCTTGGCCCTCTCGACGAGCTGCGCAAAACCGGCGGCGTCGCGCACGGCCATGTCCGCCAAAACCTTGCGGTCGATCGAGATTCCGGCCGCCTTCAGGCCGTGGATGAGCTGGCCGTAGGTGATGCCGTTCAGACGGGCAGCGGCACCGACGCGCTGAATCCACAAACGGCGGTACTCCCGCTTCCGGACACGGCGGTCGCGCTTGGCATAACGCTCCGCGCGATTAGCCGCTTCCTGGGCGGATTGGTAAAGCTTGCTCTTTGTGAGGAAGAAGCCTTTGGTCCTTTTGAGATACTTCTTGCGCCGAGCCCGGCGCTTTGTGCCGCGTTTTACGCGTGCCATGGGTTTTTTTTCTCCTTTTTGCTACTGGAGCGAGGGCCGTCGAGGGGAGGATTCCCGCTGTCGCGCGAATCCTCAGGCCAGAAGGCCCGAGCTACAGATTTTTTCGGAAACAAGACCGCTAGCGGCAGAAGCAGGAAACAGCGCTTCTCCGAACGGGTTTGTTTCCGGTGTGACTTAGCGGCTTGCGGCGAAGCCGGCCGGAGCCGACATCCCCGCAAGCGAGCGAACGGCCGGCAGGCACCCGTGAAGCGCTGCCTGACACGTTGCTGCGGAAGAAGCTTCCGCGGTTTTTGCGCGAGCCGAATGGCGTCGTGCAAAATTCGGTGGCTCGGCAGAGTCCTCATTCCTGCCGAGGGGGGCGTGGTTAGGCGCCCCGAAAAAGCTAGGCCCCGTAAGGGAGCATCTGCTGAACGGCAGCCACGTCCTGTGGAGCAACCTTCGTCAGCTTCTTAAGCTTGCGCATGCGCCCGGGAGCCTTGTTGCCAAGCAGGTGACGCTTGCCGGAATGCATCCGCAGGATCTTGCCGTTGGCGGTGATCTTGAAACGCTTCTTTGCGCCGCGGTGTGTCTTCAGCTTCTTCTTTGGCTTCAGTGAATTACGTGGCATTTCGTTTGAACCCTCTCCGTCGAGGCCGGTGATGCGGTCCTCAGGAAATCCCCGAAGGAATTAAGCATTTTGCTGCGCCGGCGAAGCACTGCTGCGAACCGCCGCGCCCGCGCCCTTCTTGGGGGCCAAAAGCGCGACCAGAACATTGCCTTCCATGCGAGGCGGCGTTTCGATCTGGCCGTGATCGCCTACTTCGCTCAGCAACCGGGTCATCTTGGCACGTCCTACTTCCTGGTGAGCCATTTCGCGGCCGCGATGAAAAATCATCGCGCGGACCTTGTGCCCGTCGCCCAGGAAGCGGATGATCTGGTTCTTGCGAACCTGAAAATCATGCTCCGCCGTTGCGGGGCGAAACTTTACTTCCTTAAGCTGCGAACCACGGCTGCTCTTGCGCTGCTCGTGGGCCTTCTTGTTCAGCTGATACTGGTATTTGCCGTAGTCGGTGATTTTGCAGACTGGCGGGTCCGCGGTCGGCGAAATCTCCACCAAGTCCAATCCCCGTTCGCGTGCCATGCGAAGAGCTTCAAAAGGCTGCATGACACCCAACTGTCCGCCATCCTCGTCGATCACCCGGACCTCCCGAGCCCGGATCCGTTCGTTGATGCGGATACGGTCGGCTTGCCGGAAATTCCGATCTGCGATAAATCCCCCTAAAAAAAAAGGCACCCGGAGACCGGGTCGCACCCCGCGTTAACAGCGCATCCCCCGGGAGGTAAATCCCCGTGGGGACAGACTTCAAATTATAGCACGCGAAGAGGATGGGACAAGGCCCGGCTTCAACACCTTCTTGGGGCCGCAATTCCCTCTGGCGGTGACGGCGAGCGGGAACGCTCACCCGATGGGAGGCGGTTCCTCTGGTTTCGGCATGAGATCGGGCCGGTTGCGCCGGGTCTTTTCGATGGCCTTTTGGCGGCGCCATTTGGCAACCTCGGCGTGGTTTCCACCAATCAACACCTCGGGCACTTTCCAACCCCGAAACTCCGCCGGCCGCGTGTAGTGCGGAAAATCCAACAGCGCCCCAGGGCCCTCCCCTATTTTTCTGACGCTATGTTCGTAGTGCCGGAAAGACTCATTCTGCGTGGACGCCTCATTGCCCACCGCCCCTGGCAACAGACGCGCTACGGCGTCTACCACAATCGCGGCCGGCAATTCGCCGCCGCTCAATACGTAGTCGCCCACCGAAACCTCTTGGGTGGCCAAATGCTCGGCCACGCGTTCATCCACGCCTTCATATCGGCCACAGATCACGATCAGGCGTTCGAGCGCGGCGTAGCGCTCGGCGGTGTCCTGTGTGAACAACCGCCCGGCCGCAGACATCAGCAGGATCGCCGTCCCGTCTTCCGGCGCGACGACGTTCTCCGAATCGCCGATCGTGTGACCGAGAATCGATTCGACCGCCTCGAACAGCGGTTCGGGCTTCAGTATCATGCCTTCGCCTCCTCCGAACGGCCGGTCATCCACGGTGCGGTGCCTGTCTTTCGTGAATTCGCGCAAGTCCTGCACGTGAATCTCGGCGATGCCTGCTTGTTGCGCGCGGCGCACTATGCCGTGGTCCAGCGGTCCGGCGAAAAATTCCGGGAAAATGCTGATGAGGTCAAATCGCACAACTTCGAGTGTAATGAACGGCAGGGCGCGCTGTCATTCCTGCCGCAGGCGCACGAGCCAGCGCGGAACGGTTCGGCAATAAATCTCGTAAGCTTCACCAAACAAGCGATGAAGCGTCGGCTCTTCGTAAAGCCTCACGAAGGTGTGAAATGCGAGCCAGACAACGAGCAGGTAGATGGCAAGGGAACCCGAGCGGTAGTAGCCCGCCTGGGCTGCGATCATTGCCGCGACACCGACATACATCGGATTGCGCGTAAACCGATACAGCCCCTTAACGACCAGAACGCGCGGCGCATCGATTGGCGCGGGGGTTCCGAGTCCCATGGCGGCAAAATCCCAGGCGCACCAGAGATAAATCGCCGCTCCGCAAAGAAAGAGCGCGACCGATAGATAAGCGTAGACCGAGCGGGCTAGGTGGTCGGCCGATCCGTCACGCAACCTTTGTG
>DATFTB010000088.1:0-5408 GCA_035262325.1 Candidatus Acidiferrum sp. | reverse complement strand
AATTTCGCGCTCGACTGCTTTCGTGGCGCCCTCGTCGAGCGTCTTGTAGTGCAGTTCGCCGCCCACCACCCAGTAATCGGTCACCGTCAGCACGGTGCCGTCTTTCAGATAGAGTTCGGGGAGGTCGCGCCTCCCGTCGCTATACCAGTACAGACCAGACTCGCTCTGCGGTGGAACGTAGTATCCGGGACCACTGCTATACGCATAAAAGGGCACCGGGCTGTATGCGAGCCCCCAGCTCCAGAACACATTACAGGTCGGCCACCAGTAGGGATTGAATCCCCAGCCCGCTCCGCACCCGGAGAAATAGGGTCCAGCAAAATAAAAAGGGTAGCCGTAGACGGGGAAAATCGGACGCCAGGGATAAATCGGGCGCCATGGGTAGACCGGGCGCCATGGGTAGATCGGGTGCGGATGAAAGCGCAAAGCGCCGGAGCCGAATCCCGGGGGCCGCGGGCCTGGCGCAAACCTGGGCCGCGAAATCGGCGCAGGGGAACTTGGCCGCGCCAGTCCATGTGCCGCTCCCATGCCAACGTGGCCGCCCCCGTGTTGCGCCGACGCCACGGGAGCCTCGAGGCAAGCCGCAGCCAGCACGCAGCCAACGACAATCAAGATGTTGCTTCGAATCAATCCACGAAGGAGAAATCGCGCCATATTGCTACCCTCCTGGCAGCCTCGAAGTTCGCGGCTGCGAGGATCGCGCGGATAGACACCCTACAAGTTTAATACCTTTGGCCAGCCAATGCATCCTCCGGAGGAGGGCTCGTTCGCGCTAATTCGCGACTCTATCGCTGGCGCTGTTTCGGGCCTGCGTGCGGCGCGCCGAGCCCGATTTCCATAGGCACATTCTTCGGAAGAACCACATCGCGCCCGCGCGAAAGGAAATTTGAATAGATCGAAGCGCTGGCGCCGTAAGCCGAAAAAATGATCGAAACAGCATTCGATTTGGAAGCCAGTCCAATCAAGGTGCCTGCGAGTCCAAACCCGGAAGCCCCGGCGCCGGCACGCACCGCCGGATCGCCGGCCTGATCCGCGGTGCCCCGCTCGGCATCCGGATGCGCCGCAACCGCGGCCATCAGCAACGCCACACCGGTAGACAAGTAGCGCATCTTGCTGTCGGTAGCGTGCGCGCCGCCTTCTTCGTCAAGCTTGAGGTGCGCGGAGCGGTCGACCTCAATACCTTCGAGGCTCCCTTGCACGCGCTGCAGATCTCCGCCCGGAACTTCGAGGTGCTCAAAGATAACGCGCAGTTCGCCATTGCGGTGCAGATGCCGAGCGTGCTTTGCTTCGACGACTTGTCCGATCAGGCGGCTTTGCGCCGGCAGTACCAGCCGGTGGTCGTCCGAATAAATTGGTTCCGTCAGTTCCGCAATCACCGGGTTTCCGCGCGTGGCCGTGGCCGAACTCACCTCCAGCATCAAGCGCGCGTGCAGCAGAACATCCGCAGGTGGCCTGCTGCCAATTGCCGCCATCTGTTGTTGGGTGCGCAAAGCAGCCCCGAAATAAAGCGGTTGGTCGAGCGATGCCGAAAAGCGCGTCCCGACGGTCACGAATTGGCGGCGGTAGGGCACTTGCCCCGCAAGAAACTGCTTGAGCCGCTCCATTCTCCCAGGGGTACGAATCTCGTCGGCCGCCTGATGGGCTGCGCTGTTCGCCTCGTGTAAGCGGTCCTTCACTTCATGCTTGGCCGAGTCCGCCGCGCGCCCGGCAAGACTCTTGTGCTCGCCTTCCTTGGCGTCTTTCGTTTTGCTCACAAGATGGACCACTTCGGCGCTGCCGGGCGCGACGGTCGTGTGGATGGCCAATTCGCGGCCGTCGGGAAGGGTCACGCGATCAAAGGTCACGGTATAGCGTCGGAAGGGAGAGAAGTTCCCGTTTGCGTAAGACGAGATTCGGCGCGCAAGCGACACGCGCTCGATTCGGCTCACGCGACCGCTCACAACGCTGCCGGCGGGAATGACCGGCTCATCAAAGGCATAGACGGTTTCAACGATGTGCCCCTCGACGGGCTCGCCGACGCGCGAGAGGCGCGTGCGCTGATCGATCAAGACGCGCAGCGCCGTTCCCTCGGAGAGCGCCAGAGGAATGCGCACGAGCGGTTCCGAGGAATCGCTCGATATTTCGAGAACGTTGGACTGAGCGAGCAGCGAGGATATCGGACAAGGCGAGCGGAACGGGTCGCCCGTCGCCGCTTTGGAGCACGGCAGAGGAAACGGCCGGGGTACGTCCCTGGCGTAGAGGTCCTGTTCGGCAGGGGATTGCGCGCGGCAGGCGGGAAAGGCGATGAGCGCCACGACGATAGCCGCCGCGACAATGGAAGCTCGGCTCATAGGCCCTGCTTTCGGCGCGCCCTTTTCGGAGGGCGAGAAGTCAGTGCGCGCGCGGCGAGAAACTCACTGGAACTGCGAAGATAACTCATTCGCGTGGGCGTGTCCACGAAAAGATGAAAGCCGCCACCTCCACAATCGCACTGCGCCCGCAATCACGCGCGGGCGCTGTTTCGAACGCACACAGAGAAGACCGACCGACGCCTGAAATCAACAGGAATTTCTAGACACTTGCAATCGGTCTTTCCTTCCGAAGCGGAAACGGTGAGAAGCACGCGGATTTCATTTGGCATTCGCGCCGAAGCGGAATACATTCGCGAGCAGCCAGCCCGGAAGGACATGATGAGAATCTTGCTTCGCGTTGCCGTGTTCACCCTTGCCTTTTACCCTTTTGCGCCAGAACCTCCTGACGCACCGACTGGCTTCGACAACAAAAGCAACGGGGTCGTAGATGATCCCACGCACCAGACCGATCAAGCGAAATTTGAGGAGACCGAAGCGATCTCCGACGGCCTCGGCCCGCTGTTTAACGCGCAATCGTGTCGGGAGTGCCACCAGAACCCCGTGAGCGGCGGTGCCACTCAGGTGTTGGAGCTGCGCGTCGGCCACCGCGGGCCGGACGGAAAATTTGAAAATCCGGAGATTCCCATTAATCACGGAAGTGAAGTCATCAAAGGAAGATCGTTGGTCAACCTCCGCGCGATCTGTCCCAATGCCAGCTTTCCCACCACCGAAATTCAGCAGCGGGTACCGCCATCCGAGACCATCCGCACCTTTCGCACTTCGCTGAACCTTCTCGGAGACGGTTTCGTCGAAGCGGTAGACGACGCGACCCTGACCGACATTTCCAGTAAGCAGTGCAAAGAGGACCGGGGAAAGATTTGCGGCCTGGTCCTGTATGTGCCGATCGTAGAGGCTCCCGGCCAGACCCGCGTCGGCCGGTTCGGCTGGAAAGATCAGCAGGCCAGTCTGCTGTCTTTTTCGGGCGATGCCTACCTGAATGAAATGGGCATCACGAACTCGCTTTTTCCCGACGAAGTAACGAACCTATGCAATACCGTCGCCGAACCCAACGACAAACCTGGAGCGGATGGACTCGCCGACATTGATCACTTTGCGCGTTTTTTGCGCGCCACCAAGGCTCCGGCGCGCGACGCTCAGCAAGCGGCGACAGCCGAGGCCAAGCGAGGCGAAGCACTCTTCGCCAAGATTGGCTGTGACCGCTGCCATGTCCCCGCCCTGACCACCGCCGCACCGGGTACCGTAATCAACGGCGGGAAGTTCACCATTCCGAGCGCGCTCGGGAACAAAACCTTTCATGCGTATAGCGACTTCCTCTTACATGACGTCGGCACTGGCGACGGCATTGTCATAGCCATGGAAGAGCACTACGGCAAAGGGATGTACCAAATTCAGTGGAAGAACTTTTCCCCGGAAACCTATCGTTCGACCGCCAACCGTATACGCACCGCTCCCTTGTGGGGTGTGCGTTTTCAACCCATGCTAATGCATGATGGGGCGTCCTTGACCTTCGCCGACGCCATCTTCCGACACCGCGGCGAAGCTAGCGACGTCACCGAACGCTTCCGAAAGTTGTCCCGCGCGGATCAGAACGCCATCGTCGAATTCCTGAAGTCCCTGTAGCCGCCGGACGCACCGGCTCGAACTCGACGCGGCGGCGCCTCTCGGAGATCCCCTTGCGGTGCCCTGCGCTCGTCGCGGTTATGCCTTTGCCGCATGCTCCGCGCCCGTACCCGCCTCGTAGAGTTGCCGCAGTTCGCACTCACCATCGCCGGCCACTGCAAGAAATTGCTTCGTGAGTTCGATGGCCTCCGCTTTGGAATTCGCCTGCAGCAAAGCGAAGCCGCCGACAACTTCCTTCGACTCGATGAACGGCCCGTCCGTTACGACCACTTTTTCCCCGGTCCGCCGAACGCGCGCCCCCAGCGCACTCGGCAAACAACCCTCGGTCCCCAACAGGTACCCCGCTTTTAAGCCTTCCTCGACCAGTTTGCCCATTTTCGCCATCTCCTCCTGCGAGACGTGCTGTTCGACTGTCTTGAAAATGCTCAGGAATTTCATGTTCTTCTCTCCTCGTGATACTAGCGGGCTGACATCCCCGCTCAATCTCGCTTTCTGCCCCGGCTTGCGGATTCAACTTTTCGCACAACATCAAGAGCTGAGCCTACACCCTCAGCCGCCTCTTTCCCCTGCAGTTCCGGGGAAATCACAATTCTCAAAAGACTGGAGCAGTCTCAATCGGACCGCATTCAGGCAGCGGGTACTTCTCGGCCCAATCGATAGCCTGCGCCCGCTTGGATGATCCCGAAGCCTGACACCTGGATGCGCCCGCCCTTGGAGCTTGGATCGAGCGGCAGGAGCGGGCAACATCCTCATGAGCCTTATCTCCTCACTTCCTGCTTTCTCCATTCGAACGAGCTGCAACAGAATCGACAGTGCGACAGACTTTTTTGAACTATTTTGGGGAAGCACTGCATCTCCCAGACTTCTTGCACATCCGAAGGACTAAGCCACCTCGGCCACGGCGTGAAACAGCGGCCAGAAGCATACCAACATCTCGAGCGGGCACGGAGCAATCTGCTGGTATCTGAACGCATAAGCCTGGAGCGCCTCGACGGCCGCGGGAGCAACTGAGAACACTATCCCGAGCGCTCGCCACAGCGGTTTGCCGAAGAGGTTGCTCCACAAGGCCGCCTGTCCATCCAGATTCCCGATCAGGGAGACGAGCAAGAGCACAGTCAATGCCGCCCCTGCAATGACTTTCAAGCTTTGAGAGGTTGCTTGTCCCCCTATCATGTTCGCCTCCTGAGGCGCTCTTTCGTCGCTCTACCCATATGTCGAACGAAACCCGCCAGAATCGACAATCTTTGCTATCCGGAAGCTAAATCGCTGACTCCTCGAGCGAGCAGGGAGTGTGAGTGCTTGTAGCGATGAGACTCTCGGTCTACGGTTATCCCGCAGACAGCCCGGGGGGAAGCCGAGAATTCAGGTTGCCCCGCGCCTTGGAGGTCGATTCCAGGCACTTGCCCGTTGGTGATTGCGTGGTCCGGTGGGAATCGT
>DATFTB010000087.1:0-4463 GCA_035262325.1 Candidatus Acidiferrum sp. | reverse complement strand
GGCAGCGATGCGGCGCTGGTGGCGCCGGTGAGGATTGGCGATGGCGCTTACGTGGCGGCCGGGTCGACCATTACGGACAACGTCCCGGAGGATGCCCTGGGTATCGCGCGCGGGCGCCAGGTGAATAAGCCAGGTTGGGCGAGCAAGAAGCGGCGGGAATTAGCCGCCCGGCAACGGGCTCCCAAAAAGAAAAAGCCGATTCGCCGCTAGAGCGCAGTACAATGGGCCGCCCAAATAGGAGGAGAGGCCCGGTGAAAAGGCACCTCAAAGGGATCCTGGCCCTCCCTGTGCTGGCGGTCACGCTCCTTGGCGCGCGCCTCGACGCGCAGAGTCCGCACGACGCGATTCAAAAATTCTTCAAGGATTACTTCGAAGCCAAACTGAACGAAGAGCCCGAATTTGCGACCAACACCGGTCACTTTGAAAACGCCGACAAGTGGAACGATTGGTCGAAGGCCGGGCGCGACCGGCGGCGCGTGAGCGCGGAAGATACGCTCGGCGAGCTCGACAAGTTTTCACTCACCGCGCTTCCGGAAGAAGACCAACTGAGCGCGCGTCTGCTCCGCTATGAACTCCGGGCCAATCTCGAATCGAATGACCTCGAGACCTATCTCCTGCGCGTGGGGCAGCTCAACGGAGCGCACAACCGGGTTTACCTGACGATAGACCGCATGCCCGCGCGGAGTCTCAGGGATTACCAAAACATTCTGGGGCGGCTGCATGGCGTGCCGCTGTATGTGGAACAGAACATCGGCATCATGAATGAGGCGATCGACCGCGGGATGGTGCAGCCCGAGGTTGTCGTTGACCTCGTGATCAAGCAGATCGAGGCCCAGGCGGCACAGCCTCAGGCCACGACACCGCTGCTCGAGGCATTCCGGAGGTTTCCGGCCGGTTTTCCCGAGGATCAGCAGAAAAAATTGCGTGACGAAGCGGTCGCTTCCTACGAGCACGAATTTCTGCCCGCCTGGCAAAAACTGCTGGAGTACATGAAGACCACCTATGCGCCAAAAGCCCGGCCGGCGATTGGGTTGGGCAGCCTGAAAGGCGGCAAGGAGTACTACGCCATTCTTGTGCGCAGGCTGACGACGACAAACGAGTCGCCAGAAGAGATTCACAAGACAGGCGAACGAGAGGTCTCGAGGCTTGAAGCGGAGATGCTCCGAGCGGCAAGCGAAACCGGATTCACCGGAGCGCTCGAGGAGTTTCAGAAAAAGCTCGCTGGCACGCCGGAGCAGCATTTTCATTCCAAGGAGGAAATGCTGATTTACTGCCGCAATGCGGCAAAGATCATTGAGCCGGAGCTGCCGAACCAGTTTCGGCATATTCCGCTGTTGCTGTACGGCGTCCGGGCCATTCCGCCGGACCGCGAGCAGGCCTCCGCGTCCAACGCCCAAGCGCCCGCGCCCGACGGAAGCGTGCCGGGCTGGTTCAACCTCAACACCTATCAGCCCGAGAAGCAGGTCCGCTACGACAAGGAGGCGCTGGTGCTGCACGAGGCCGTGCCCGGGCACATCTTCCAGATCTCGCTGGCGCGCGCGCAGCAGGGCCTGCCGGAATTCCGGCGCTTTTACGGGAACAGCGCGTATGTCGAAGGATGGGCGCTGTATGTCGAATCGCTCGGCGGGCAGCTGGGGGTCTACAAAGACGCGTATAGCCGCTACGGCCGGTTGGCCTCCGAGCGTTTTCGAGCGGTGCGGCTGGTTGTGGACACCGGGATTCATGAGCTGGGATGGACCCGGGAGCAGGCGCTCGAATATTTCAAAGCCCACGCGCCGGAGCAATCGGTCGCGGAAGTGGACCGTTATATTTCGTGGCCGGGCCAGGCACTGTCGTACAAGATGGGGCAGCTGAAGATTCTCGAGTTGCGAACGGAAGCGGAAAAGAGACTGGGAGCGAAATTCGATGTTCACGAGTTCCACGACGTGGTTCTGCGCGACGGCGTGCTGCCACTCGAGATGCTCGGTGAGCAGGGGGAAAGATACATCAGTGCGCGGTGAAAGCCTGATCCATGTCTCGAAAAGGCGCGCATAGGACAGGCGCCGTAGCAGCGCTGTGGTAAAATGAAAACACCGACGGAATCCGGGAGGGTACACCCATGAAATTCGGTGTCGTGGTTTTCCCCGGGTCCAATTGCGATCACGACGCGTTTCACGCCATCGGTCACGTGTTGCAAAAGCCGGTGGAATTCATCTGGCACCAATCCGAAGATTTGCACCACTCGGACGCCATCATCCTTCCGGGCGGTTTTTCCTATGGCGACTACCTGCGAACGGGGGCGATTGCGCGGTTTTCGCCGGTGATGAAAGCGGTGGAGAAATTCGCGAAGCAAGGCGGGCTGGTGCTGGGCATCTGCAACGGCTTCCAGATTCTGCTCGAAGCCGGCCTGCTGCCCGGAGCGATGGTGCGGAACTCCGGGTTGCGGTTCATCTGCAAGCACGTCCACATTCGAGTCGAAGAGACGCATTCGGCATTCACTTGCGCGGCGAAACCGGGTCAGATTCTGAGCATCCCGATTGCACACAGTGACGGAAATTACCGGTGTGACGACAAGACCCTCGCGGAACTGGAGACGAACCACCAGATCCTGTTCCGGTACACCACGCGCGACGGAAAAAACGATGCTGCTGGGAATCCCAACGGGTCAACGGCCAATATCGCCGGGATCGCCAACGCAGCGAAGAATGTGGCCGGGCTCATGCCGCATCCGGAACGGGCGGTCGAACAGATGCTCGATTCCGAAGACGGACTGGTGATTTTCCGGTCCATGATCGAGGCGCTGGTGGGCGCGGCAAAGGCAACAGCGTGAGGATGGCAGCGGACGGAAGGCGAGAATCGGGCGCTCGGCTTAACACCGCAGGATTCCTGATCGAGGGGCACGGCATGCCGTGCCCCTACCTGTTGTACGCCGTGCATGTTCAGCAGCTCGCAGGTGAAAGTCCTGCTCCAACCTGATGGAGGTGAAGGATAGCGAAGCGCAAGGGCGTCACCGCGAGGTGGGGTCTGAAGGAAGCGTAGAGCAAAGATGCGGGCCGATGCACAAGAACCGGATCAGAGGCTTACGACGTCGGACGAGCTGGCAACTGACAACGAAGTCCGTATCCATCAAGGACGTTGGTGGTAAATCCGGCGGTCGCGCATCGAAAGCAGCCGAACTTATCGCGGGAGATCTGCGGCATGTCGCGGATTCACGACTGAGGGTGAAGTAATTCACTCTGATCCTGCCGCAGAAGTCAGCAGCGGGCGTATTACTCACGCAAGTGAGGAAGGCCCAAACCGTAAGTGTGAGCAGTAGAACGTTGGACTCACGGGTGGCACTGCGCCAGCCAATCAGCTTCGGCTGAGCTTTGCAGGTTCAGAAGACGGTGAAGCCGAAACGGCAACCTGGAGAGTGGCGAAGCCCTCGTGGCGAACGACGAATCGAACCTCCGGCCCTCACGGGCTCAATCTTACGGAACCGCCGGATGCGGACCCGCATGTACGGTGGTGTGGCAGGGGAGAGTGGGCGACCACTCCCCCTATGCCGATTAGGGAGGACGATGGCGACGGTACAGACGGAAATTAGGGTGACGCCCCAGATTGCGGCGGAACACGGCGTAACCGCGGAAGAGTACGCGCGAATCCAGAAAATTCTGGGGCGCGATCCGAATATCACCGAGCTCGGAATCTTCAGCGTAATGTGGAGCGAGCATTGCTCCTACAAATCGAGCAAGGTACATCTGAAGAGGCTGCCGACGCGTGGCAAGCTCGTGGTGCAAGGCCCCGGGGAAAACGCCGGTGTCGTGGATATCGGCGACGGGCTCGTGGCGGCGTTCAAGATCGAATCGCACAATCACCCGAGCTACGTGGAACCATTTCAGGGGGCAACCACCGGAGTCGGCGGGATTTTGCGCGACATCTTCACCATGGGTGCGCGGCCCGTCGCCGTGCTCGATTCGCTGCGCTTTGGAGAGATCGACGCTTCGAGCACGACAAGCGAAGAGGAAGCCGCGAGGAACCGGCGGATTTTGGACGGGGTGGTTCGTGGAGTCGGCAGCTACGGGAATTGTTTTGGCGTGCCAACGGTCGGCGGCGAAGTCGCGTTTGAACCCTGCTATTCACAGAACCCGCTCGTGAACGCGCTGGCGCTCGGAATTGCGCGCAAGGAGGACCTGTTCTTTGCCAAGGCCAAAGGTCCGGGCAATCCCGTGATCTATGTGGGAGCGAAGACCGGCCGCGACGGGATTCATGGCGCTTCTCTGCTGGCGTCGGCGGAATTTACAGAGGAATCGCAACAAAAAAGGCCTAACGTCCAGGTGGGCGACCCGTTCATGGAGAAACTGCTGCTCGAAGCTTGCCTCGAAGCGATGAAGACGGGCGCGGTGGTGGCCATACAGGACATGGGTGCGGCGGGGCTCACCTGTTCGACGTGCGAGATGGCTTCGCGCGGCGGAACCGGGATTGAGATCGATCTCGCGAAAGTG
>DATFTB010000086.1:0-9295 GCA_035262325.1 Candidatus Acidiferrum sp. | reverse complement strand
TGAGATCCGGCAGTCGTCCGGCACCAAACCAAACCCCGAAGCCGTCGGCGACGAAGAGCTAAAGCTTCTGGCATTGCAGGGATTGATGAACAGTGATCCGCAGAAGGCCACGCCGTTGGTCGCAAAGGTGTTGGCTGGTTCCTCTTCGCCCGCGGTGAAATCGAAGGCCCTGTTCGTGCTGGCGCAGAGCGGTTCGCCCGAAGCCATGGACATCCTGGGCAAGATCGCGCTGGGGCAGAGTAATCCCGAATTACAACGCAAGGCTGTCCAGTACCTGGGCATGTTCGGAGGCGATCGTGCGAAGAAGACCCTTGCCGAGGTGTACACGGGAACGAACGATGCAAGCATCAAAAGCGCCGTGTTGAAGAGCTACATGATGTCCGGGGACAAGCAGAGCCTGTTGAATGCTGCGAAAAATGAAAAGAACGACGGCCTGAAACATGAAGCCATCAAACAACTGGGACTGGTAGGCGGCGAGAGCGAACTGGAACAACTTTATCGAACCGAGAGTTCGACGGAAGTGCGACGGGAAATTCTGCAAGCGTTCTTCCTGGCGGGCGACGCGAAGCGGCTGGTCGAAGCAGCCGAAGGCGAGAAGGATCCGGAACTGCGGCGCGCGGCAATCAAAAACCTTGGCCTCGTGGGCGGAAAGGATTCCGCAACCGCGCTGCAGTCGATCTACGCGAAGGAAACCGACCGCAGCCTGAAAGAAGAAGTGCTCAACGCATATTTTCTCCAGAGCAACTCCGCGGCGTTGGTGGCCATTGCGAGGAGCGAGAAAGATCCCGGCTTACGGAAAAAGGCCGTGGAGAAGCTTTCGTTGATTGGAGACAAGACGGCGACGGATTACATGATGGAACTCCTCCAGAAGTGAGGCGAGACATGAGGCTTAATTGGAGGGCGGCTCGGAAATCGTTTGGCGCCGCGATGATTGGCGCCGGACTAGCCTGGGGCATTTCCGGACAGGTCTCGGGCGGCGATATTTCCCGCGCACTAGCGGCAACGCGGGTCGATCCGGCGCAAGATTCGAGCCCAAGCGATGTGCCGAACTTTCAAAACGTCAAGCTTGAAACCCGGGCCATTCATGGGTCACTCGGCGAGGAAATCGAGCGCTGGGCTGCGAGCGCACGGAAGGCGCAGTGGCTCGGCTATGCCGTAAGTGCAGTGAAGGGCCAGCGCTCGATCTGCTGCTCGGATTATGGCAACGGTTCGCAGGGAGGCTGCGCAGCATGCTCTTTGGAAGACCGTCGCTCGGCCGTCAGCATCAATTCTTCCGACGAAAGAACGGGAAGAGTGCGGCTCGAGAGCGTCTCCGAGATGGCCGTGATGTATCGAGCGGAGAACGGAAAAATCGGCAAGATTCGGATCTTCTCGTTGGGGTGCGCGGCAGATGCCGGAGGGCTGAGCGTGCTCTGGTTCGAAGGCGTGGCAGCCAGCGAAAGCGTGAAAGTGCTCGAGAGGTTCGTAATCAGTGATGGAGCGCCGGGCGAGGGCCACGACTCCCTTAGCAAAAGCGCATTGACGGCGCTGGCGCTCGACGACGATCCGTCGGCGGACCGCGCAATGGAATCGTTCGTTTCGTCGAACCGGCCGGAATGGCTGCGCAGGGAGACGGCACTCTGGCTAGGCGAAGCGCGCGGAGCCGAGGGATTGCGAGCGCTTGAGAAAATGGCGAAAGACGACCCGAGCCCGCACGTGCGCGACCAAGTGGCTTTTGCGCTGTCGGTAAGCGCCGAACCGGAGGCATTAAGCGAAATGATTCGCATGGCGCGGGAAGACCCGGACGGGCATGTGCGCGGCCAGGCGCTCTTCTGGCTTGCCGAAAAGGCGGGAAAGAAAGCCGAAAGTACGATCACCGGAGCCATTCAGAACGACCCGGATACCGAGGTGAAGAAGAAGGCCGTATTCGCGCTCAGTCAGATGCCGCACGACGAAGGAGTGCCGAAGCTGATTGAAGTGGCGACGACGAATCGCAATCCGGAAGTCAGAAAGCAGGCGATGTTCTGGCTTGGGCAGTCAAACGACCCGCGGGCGCTCGCGTTTTTCGAGAAAGTGCTAGCACAATGAAGTGCATGATCGCTTATACCCAGTATTGGAAGCGATAGGGAGGCGATGTGCTTGGCAACTAAACCTCAACGCAGGAGATCTTCGAGCTGGATGCGCGAGTCCGTCTTGCGGTCGCGATACTTGACGATGACCGCGCACTGAAGGGATAAGCCCCACTTCGCCCCGGCAGGATGAGAAACCGCGCGCGAGCCCGGGACAACAACGGCTTCCTCGGGAATGACCAAAGGATCGGATTCGCTCGCCGTGTAAACCGTTTCACGGACCAGGTCGTAGACGGGTGTCGACCGATTCAGGATTGTTCCCGTACCGAGAATGGCGCGCCGTTTCAGTACGGTGCCTTCATACACGCCGGAGTTACCACCAACAAGAACATCGTCTTCGATGACAACGGGAAGCGCGCCAACCGGTTCGAGCACGCCCCCAATCTGTGCGCCTGCGGAGATGTGGCAGTTGCGACCGATCTGTGCACAACTACCGACGAGCGCGTGAGAATCGATCATGGTCTGCTCGCCAACGTAGGCGCCGACATTGATGAACATGGGGGGCATGCACACTACGCCGCGCGCAATGTAACTGCCGTCGCGAATGCTGGAGCCGCCGGGAACAAGACGCACGCCGTCCCCCGATGACATTGGCCGCACGGGATAAGTAGATTTGTCAAAAAAGAAAAGCTGTCTCTGGTTCGTCTCATCGTGCAAAGAAAAGTCCACGACGTGGCCCATGCGGAAGCCGAGCAGGATACCTTTCTTAACCCAGGCGTTGGCGCGCCAACCCGACTTCGCCGCGGGATCGGGCTCTGCGGCGCGAATCTCGCCACGATTCAAGCCATCCTTGAACTCCTCGAAGAGTTTGCCGTCCGCTTCAGTGTATTGGGGCTCGAGGGCATCGAACAAACGCTCAATTTGGGAACGCAGCATGCGCCTTCTCGACGAGACTCAGGGATTCGAGAACCGAGTGAATGCGGGCCTGGTTTTCCGGTTTCGCCGGAGTCAGCGGCAAGCGCCAGATGGGCTTCAACAGCCCCATTTCCGCCATCGCGGTTTTGACGGGAATGGGATTGGATTCAATGAAATTGATTTCCATCAACGGCAGGTAACGGCGGTGGAGCTGGCGGGCGCCTTCAAAATCGCCGCCCAGCGCCAAGTGCGTGAGGCGCGTCATCGCCGCAGGGATCTCGTTCGAGGCAACGGAGATTACACCGCGTCCACCAAGTGCGACGAGTGGTAGGGTGATGGCGTCGTCCCCGGAAAGCACCACAAAGTCGTCCCGCACGCAATTGAGGATCGTGGCGATCTGCCCAATGTTTCCCGACGCTTCCTTGATGCCAACGATGTTGTCGATGGTGGAGAGTTTTTTGACCGTGGCGGGATCGATGTTGACGCCGGTACGTCCCTGCACGCTGTAAAGAACAATCGGCAGGGAGATCGCGGAGGCAATGGCCTTGAAATGCTGGCACAGACCGTCCTGGGTGGGCTTGTTGTAGTAAGGCGTGACGGAAAGGATACCGCTGACGCCAATGGCAGCCAGCTCGCGGGCGAGCGCGATGACCTCGGCGGTATTGTAACCGCCCGCGCCCGCCAGTACTGGAACCTTACCTTTGGCAGATTCCACCACCATCTCGACGACGCGCAGGTGCTCCTCGCGCGTGAGTGTCGGGCTCTCGCCGGTCGTGCCGCACGGAACGAGGAAGTCGATCCCGGCCTCGATCTGGCGCTTCACGAGGCAGCGCAACGCGGGCTCATCGAGCGATCCATCGATTTGAAACGGGGTGACCAGGGCGGTACCGCATCCGATAAACATTGTTGGCTCCTTCCGAAACTGGCTTCCAGCTGAAACTAGAGCGCGAACGCGTGCTCTCAGCTTAGCTCGCCAAGAATCTTTCGAAACTCGTAGACTCCCTTTTTCCCGCTAATCCACCGCGCCGCCTGTAGCGCCCCGCGGGCAAATCCGTCGCGATTACGGGCTGTATGACGCAGCGTAATCGTGTCGGAACCGGAATCGAATCCAATTTCGTGCGTGCCGGGAATCGTTCCCGCGCGGTTCGAAGCGAGGTTGACTTCGCTTTCGTAGCCGCTTGCCCGGACGACTTCGGCGAGTTTTTTCAGTGTTCCCGAAGGCGCATCCTTCTTGGCCGCGTGATGGATTTCCCAGCCCCAGGCTTCGTAGTCCGGATAGCGCGAGAGAAGCGAGGCGGCGTGGCCGACGGTTTCGAAGAAGATGTTCACGCCAATCGAAAAATTCGGGCCCCAAACGAGCGCGGTTCCGGCCGCGAGCACCGATTCACCTACCCTCGGCAAGGCCTCGTACCAGCCAGTGGTGCCGCATACGACGTTGACGCCTAGCGAGGCAAGACGAAGAATGTTTTCCGGCGCCGCTTGTGGAGTCGAGAAATCGATCGCCACGTCCGCGCCCGCGAGCGATTCGCGGGAAAGCCGGGCGCCCGCCGGATTTCTGGCTCCGTTGATGCGGGCACACACTTCGAAGCCGAAGCCCGGCGCGAGCTGCTCGACGAGCCGGCCCATTTTCCCGTAGCCCACGACGGCGAGGCCGGAACTCATCTGGCCGTTACCCCCTGCTGAAGCAGTTGGCCCACGATATGCGCGTAGATATCCACGGCTTCGAGCAATTCCCTTTTCGGAATGCGCTCTTCGCCGGTGTGGGCCAGGTGAATGCTGCCGGGGCCAATCAAGAACGGCTCTCCCCAAGCGCCTTCGAAGAAGGGGATGTCCGTTGTGAATGCGACGACGGTGGTCGGAAGCCCATCAAGCTCATTCAGCCGCAGCGCGGGAGCGAAGAGCACTTCGCGCGCCTCGATCCGGCCGTCGGCCGCGGCAGCGACCCCCGCGCGGAGCGCCGCCGGATCGTCCACAACACGAAACATGATTTCGGCGCGAGCCTCGTCGGCCACAACGTTGGGAGCCCGTCCGCCGGAAATGGTACCGACGTTCAACGTGGTGGGTCCGAGCCGGGAGTCGTCGGGAAGCGCCAAGCGGCGAATCTCCTCGAGGACATCGAGCAGAGCGTGAACGGCCGAGTGCCCTAGCTCGGGATATGCCGAATGCGCCAGCTTGCCGTGAGCGACGAGCTCGTAGCGCAAGGCGCCCTTCGAGCCGAGCGCCAGGCGGTTTTCCGTAGGCTCGCCGTTAATCAGAAAGCGGGAACCGCGCGGAGTACGCGCCGCGGCCTGCGCTCCAATGCTGTCTCGTTCCTCGCCGACCACGAACAGCAAGCCAAAGTTGCGCACGCCTCGAGCAAGCAGTTTTTCCCCGGCCCCCAACATGGCCGCCAGAATGCCCTTGGCGTCGCAGGCCCCCCGGCCCCAGATACAGTCGGGATCCTCGCGAGAGGGAAAGAATGGCGGCACGGTATCCATGTGGGTGGAGAGCGTGACAACAGGCTCGCCCCAGGAGGCGAAGATGTTGTAGCGATCGGGTGCCGCGGCAATGCGCTCGAGGTGGCCGGGATGCCGAGCGACGAGCGCGGACAAATGCGCCAACAGGAAATCGACCACCGATTGCTCATGGTGAGTGGTGGATTCGATATCGACGAGAGCGCGCGTCAGTTCGAACGTATTCATTCCCGGAGCTTTTCCGATGGAGCGAAGGAAAGGAAGGAACCGCGAGGATAGCTCGGGCCGCCGCCTCTCGATAGCGCTCCATCCGTCTGCGACGGATGACAGTGAGCAGGCCTTAGACCTGCACCCCAATCGCCGCGGCTCAGTTACCGCAGGAATTTCGGCGGCAAGAACAATGGGCCCCTTTGACCGGGCTGCCCGACGCTGATTCGGGATTGCCCGCCCGGCTACTAATGGCCGCCGCACCTCTACCAAGCAATTTCTAAGGGTAAGGGGCGAGGGCGGAAGTGTCAATCAAAGAGTTTGGGAATGCGCCTCATAGCGGAATTCGAGCAAGCAGATTCTCGAGAATGACCGGTCGGGGCTTGTGTATCGAACCTAGAGTTCGAGCGGCTTCAACGGAACATCTTGCGAGGCAACCAGAAGTTCGCCGGTAAACGCGAACTCCCGAGGACGCCGGCCGAGCGCTTCCTCGGCGCAAAGGAGCGCGAGGTCGGGATTATTATTTTCCTGCGAAATGTGTGCCAAAACGAGGTAGCGGGCCCGGCCGTCGAAGCCTTCGGGATCGGCAAGAAACTCGCTCACGGCGTGATTCGAAAGATGGCCGGTGCGGGAAAGTACACGCTGTTTGACAACCCAGGGATAGGGCCCGACCTTGAGCATATCGAGGTCGTGGTTCGATTCCAGAATCAGGCAATCGGTGGCGCGCAAGTGGACCTTCACAAGTTCAGGCATGTAGCCGAGGTCGGTGCAGATCGCGACCTTCGTGCCGTTGGTGCGAAAAGTGAATCCGATGGGGTCGGCCGCATCGTGCGGAATCGCGAAGGCATGAACATCGATGTCACCGATGGCAAAACGCTGGCCAGCTTGAATGGATTCAACGCCGCGCAGGCGCTTGCGGAAGGTTTCGGGCAGGATGCGCTGAAGCTGGGCCATTGTGGGCTCGGTCACATACAAGGGTGCTTTCCAGATACCGAGAACCTGGGGCAGGCCGTTGCAATGGTCGGCGTGTTCGTGGGTGATCAAGACGGCGTCGAGGTCGCCGATCTCGGTTCCAACCGCGGCGAGCCGCGCGAGGGTTTCGCGTTTTCCGAGCCCGGCATCAACGAGGATGCGGGTGCGTTCGGTTTCGAGCAACGTGAGATTGCCCGCGCTGCCGGACGCAAGAATCGAAACGCGCAAACCGATGGGAATTGCCCCCCTCGATCGAGCCGCCGCGTCGGAGCACCGCTCTCGGCTGCAGGACCAGAACTTCAAAAATCATGGCAGAGCGCGCCGACAGCGTCAATGAGCAACAAACATGTTTGTTGAAAAACCGTTCAGCCGGCGAGGCGATCGCGGGTCAGGGTGAAGCCGTTGATCGGACCGAGGACGGTGGCGGCGATCTGCTCCGGCTTGAAGAATTCCTGAGCCAGGGTTTGCACTTCCTCGCGTGTGACAGCCTCAATCGACGCGAGAATTTCGTCGAGCGACGAGAAGCGGTGAAAGTAGAGTTCCTGGCGAGCCAGATTGGACATCCGGGAGCTCGTGGATTCAAGCGAAAGCATCAGCGAGCCCTTGAGGTGATTCTTTGCGCGCAGCAACTCTTCTTCGGAAACCGGCGACTCTTTCATGGCGCGAAATTCCGCGACGGTGAGGTCCAGGACTCTGCCGATGGTTTCCTTCCCGGTTCCAGCGTAGACACTGAGCATACCGGCGTCCGAATAAGGAGTTAGCTCGCTGAAGACGGCGTAGGCCAGCCCCTGCTTCTCACGGATGTTCTGAAAGAGGCGGGAAGACATGCCGCCACCCAAGAGATTGTTGAGCACGGCGACGCCGAAGCGCCGTTGGTGGGCCAGGGGCAGCGAGGGCACACCAACACAGATGTGAACCTGCTCGAGGTCGCGCTTGGTTTCGAGATTAATGGGCGCGGCCGTCGAGGGAGCCGGATCTTCCTCGCGGCCTCCAACCGGCCTCAGGTGACCAAATTCCTTTTCGACCAACTCGAGAACCTGGTTGTGGGTGATGTTCCCTGCTGCGGTAACCAGAATATGGTCGGGCGCGAACCAGTTCTGAAAACGATTACGCAAAGCTTCCTGGTCAAACTTGCGCACGGTCTCCGGGGTGCCGAGAATGGGTCGCCCCAAGGAGTGACCGGGCCAGAACCCTCGCGTAAAAATGTCGTGAAGCAGGTATTCAGGGTTATCCAGGTCCATCTTGATCTCTTCGAGAACCACCTGGCGCTCTTTCCGGACATCGTCGGAATCAAACTTGGGTCGCAGCACGAGGTCGGCAATCACATCAAAGGCGATGGGGAGTTGTTCGTCGAGGACCTTGGCGTTGAAGCAGATTTGCTCCTTCGAAGTGAAGGCATCGAGCATTCCGCCGACCGAATCCATCTCGCGGGCGATGTCCTCGGCCGACCGGCGTTCCGTGCCTTTGAACACCATGTGCTCCATAAAGTGCGCCAGCCCGTTTTCGCTGAGGACTTCGCGGCGAGAGCCGCTGCGCACCCAGATGCCGACGGAAACCGAGCGGACATGCTGCATAGTCTCAGTAATGACGACGAGGCCATTCGGTAGGGCATGCCGGTGAATGTCGCGGACGTTGGAGACCATAAGCTATTGTGGCACAGGGCGAGAAACGAGGCGAGAGCGGAGTAGCAATCGCCCGAGGGCACCATAAAGTGCGTATTTACTTACGGATAGAAGAAGGCGGGTCGCGCACCCGCCGGACCCGGCCGGCTCGGCCTAACGGGCCCGGAAGATGAGAGAATAGCCCTCGGAAGGTCAAGGCCGTGGAACTGCTCGGGAAAACTAGGGAGGAGCTTCGCGCCTATTGCGAGACGCTTGGGGAGCCGGCTTATCGCGGCTCGCAGATTTATCACGCGTTGTATGCCGAGCGGAATTTCGACTTGGCGCGGGTGACCAGTCTCCCTTCGGCGCTGCGAGAGAAGCTGGCGGCCGAGGCCAGCATCACGCTGCCCGCGGTGAGGCAGAGATATGTATCGTCGGACGGGTCCGTGCGTTATCTCCTCGGCCTCGGCGCGCAGAAAGACCAGGCACGGAGCAAAGCCGCGGCCGTGGAAGCGGTGTTCATGCCGAGCGAGGGTCGGCAGACAATCTGCATTTCGACGCAGGCTGGATGTGCGGTCGATTGCCAGTTCTGCCTCACGGCGCAATTGGGGCTGATCCGCAATCTGAGCGCGGGCGAGATTGTCGCGCAGGTGCTGCTGCCACTGGCGGAAATGGAGAAAGGCGATTCGCTCACGAACAGCGGCCGAGCGGCAGGAGGCGAGGAGAAGGACGGGTTGGCAGCGCGCACGAATGTGGTGTTGATGGGACAAGGCGAGCCGCTGCTGAATTTCGAAAACACCTTCGGCGCGCTCCGAATCCTGCTGGACGAGGAAGGGGTCGGGCTCTCGCCCAAGCGCGTTACGCTGTCAACCAGCGGGATCGTGCCCGGAATTGAGCGTATGGCGAAGGAGCAAGTACGCCCGAAGCTCGCGATCTCGTTGAATGCCTCAAACGACGAGCAGCGTAACGTGCTGATGCCGATCAACAAGAAATACCCGCTCGAAGCGCTGATTGACGCGTGCCGCAGGTATCCGCTGCGCCATTGGGAGCACCTGACCTTTGAGTACGTGATGCTCGGCGGCGTGAACGATACGCCAGA
>DATFTB010000085.1:0-5004 GCA_035262325.1 Candidatus Acidiferrum sp. | reverse complement strand
AGCGTTCAATGGGGCCGGAGATACGGTAACGCCGACGATCGTGAATCTCTTCGGCTTCTGGCTGCTGGAGATCCCGCTTGCCTATGTGTTGGCGATCCGCGCCAAGTTCGGGACGACCGGAGTCTACTACTCGATCGTGATCGCCGAGGCGGCGATCGCCGCAGCCGGAGTGCTGATATTCCGGCGCGGGCGATGGAAGCTGCAGAAGATCTGAAGACCGACGATGGGAAGCCCGAGCACCGTCGACGTGGCGGCAACCGGGACCAAGGAGTTCCCACTCGGGGGAGTAGGGAGGACGCCTCCTGCCGGCTCACTTCAGGAGGAACTGGCTGAAAACCACGGAAGCGGTAATCAGAAAGCCAGCCAGAAGCAGAAACTGTTTTTTCATGGATCTCCCTCAACGTTATTGGAGGTTCCTTTTCATACACCGGGGAGTATTGCGCACGCAAGCGACACGGAACCTTGGGAGGCACTCGCGCACATGGTAGAATCCGGCTGTTTCTCGAATCCTCTATGTTCCGGAAAATCCTGATTGCCAATCGCGGAGAAATCGCCGTGCGCGTCCTGCGTGGCTGCCGCGAACTGGGAATTCAAAGCGTAGGCGTGTTCAGCGAAGTGGACCGTTCGGCGCTTCACGTGCTCCTGGCAGATGAAGCTTATCCCATCGGGCCGGCGGCTTCGCGGGAGAGCTACTTGCGCATTGACAAGCTGATGGACGTGGCGAAAAAGACCGGATGCGATGCGCTGCACCCAGGCTATGGCTTTCTCGCGGAAAACCCGGCGCTCCCACGGGCTTGCGCGGATCAAGGCATCACCTTCATCGGACCCTCCGCGGAAGCGATGGAGGGCATGGGCTCGAAAACCGCCGGGAAACAATTGGCGCGGCGGACCGAGGTGCCGACCGTGCCGGGAACAAGCGATCCGATTGAGAATCCGGAAGAGGCACAGTCGCTGGCGCGGAGCATGGGTTACCCCGTTTTGCTGAAAGCCGTGGCCGGTGGCGGCGGCAAAGGCATGCGCGTGGTACCGAATGACGCGGCCTTTGCGGGAGCCTGGCGCGACGCATCCTCGGAAGCACTCAATGCGTTTGCAGACCCGCGGGTGTTTCTCGAGAAATACCTGGTGGGCCCGCGCCACATCGAGATACAGATCTTGGGGGATGCCCACGGCCGCGTGGTGTCACTCGGCGAACGCGAATGCTCCGTGCAACGCCGGCACCAGAAGGTGATTGAGGAGGCGCCATCGCCAGTCGTCACACCGGAACTGCGGCGGAAGATGGGCGAAGCGGCCGTCAGATTGGGGCGCGCCGGCGGTTACGTCAATGCCGGCACGGTGGAGTTCTTGGTCGACCGGGATCTGAATTACTACTTTCTGGAAGTGAATACCCGGCTGCAGGTGGAGCACCCGGTGACCGAACAGGTGACCGGACTCGACCTCGTAAAACTGCAGATTGCGATCGCGGCAGGCCATCGATTGCCGTTCGCGTGGGAAAGCATCACACCTCGCGGACACGCGATGGAAGTGCGGCTTTATGCCGAGGACCCGGACAATAATTTCTTCCCTTCCCCGGGGAAAATCATCGCGAGGTACGCGCCAACGGGGCCCGGGATTCGCCTGGATGAAGGGGTATACGAAGGCTATACGGTTCCAATGGAATATGACCCGCTGCTAAGCAAGCTGATTGCCTGGGGAAACAGCCGGGAGGAGACGATTGCGCGGCTGCGGCGAGCGCTCGATGAATATACGATAACCGGTATCCGGACGAACGTAAGCCTGTTTCGCAGGATTCTGGGTGAGCCGGAGTTTCTCGGCGGAGAAATCCACACGAAATGGCTGGATGAATTGCTGGCGCGTCCGCGCCCACCGGCGTTGGCGCCACGCGAGGGCACGGAAGAGGCGGCCGTGATTGCTGCAGCGCTGTGGCAGGCTTTAATGGGGGAGAAGTCCGGTAGCGGCCACTCCAGGGAGCAAACGTCTCCCTCGCGCTGGAAGATGGAGGGGCGGCGCAGGCAGATGGATCACACGCCATGAAGTTCCGAATCCAGTTGACGGGGGTCAAGGGGCAACGAACGCACGTTGTGGAACTGGAGCGGAACGGCACGGGATACCGGGTGCTCCTCGATGGAAGAACGGTCGAGGCGGATGCGACGCCGGTTTCGCCCAACACGATTTCGGTGCTGCTCGGCGGACGAGCCTACGAAGTACATGTGACGCCAGCGCTCGATGGGACGGTGAAGCTTCAATCTGGACCGCATGAGTTTACGGCGGGGATTCAGGATCCGCGGGCGTGGCGCGGCCGCAAGCAAGGCGCGATGGAAGCCGAAGGGCGTCAGCCGATCGTTGCGCCGATGCCGGGAAAGGTGATTCGGCTGCTGGTGAGTGCCGGGGACGAGGTGGAGGCGGGCCAGGGGCTGGTGGTGGTCGAAGCGATGAAAATGCAGAACGAGATTCGTTCGCCGAAAAGAGGGAAGGTCGAAAGGGTTGTGGCCACGGAAGGCCAGAACGTGAATGCAGGTGAGGTTCTGGCCTGGGTGGACTGAAGCCGTTTGGAGTTCAACCAACGCTATTGCGTATTCACCGGAGCCGAAGGTACCGTCGGTTTGAGGGCGGGAACCGGGGGCAGGGTAGACTTCGCGGCGTCCGGTAGTTTTCCGGCCGCTTCAACGACTTGTTGCGCGAGGAAGTTGGTGACGTGCGCTTCATCGCGGGCGACCGCGAGGTAGGCATTGCGAAGAAGCTGTTCCTTGCGATTGCGAAGCGTATCGCGAATGGTCTGCCGGACCTGGGGGTCGTTCACCCCGCGGAGCCCCGCGGCTTCGCGAGCCACCAATTTGAGGATGCGGATGCTGTCTTTGAGGACGATGGGTTGGCTTACCTGGCCGGGTTTCAGAGAGAGAACCGTGTGCTTCAAGATGGGATCGGACTGATTCAGGGCCGACTCGGGGATGTAGCCGAGGTCGCCGCCGGTGGCAGCGGTATTGGGATCTTCGGAGTAGTCCATCGCGAGTTGGGCGAAATCGGCGCCGCTGTTCAGCTTGTCCATCAACATCTTAGCCTTGCGCTCGGCTTCGGCTTCATTGGTGGCGTCGTCGTTCTTGCGATTGCGAATCTGCGGGTCGCGACGCGGCGTGATGACAATCTGTGAGATGCGGAACTGTGGTTCGGCGACGTTAAACTGATTGTGGTTGGCGTTATAAAAATCGGTGACTTCCTGATCGGAAATGCTGATTTTGGCGGCGACTTCGCGGTTGAGGAGCTTCTGGATGGAGAGTTGGCGGCGAAGGTCGCGCTTCAGGTCGTCGACACCCATGCCGCGCGATTTCAGCTGGCGCTGGAATTCCTCCTCCGTGAAAGGGCTCTTCAACTCCGTGAATTTGTCCTCGACTTCGCCATCACTGGCTTCGAGGTTGAGCTTCTTGGCGCGCTCGAGAAGAATTTCATTGTTGACGAGCTGCTCGATGACGTTGAGCTTGAGGGAAAGAGCCTCTTCCTGGGAAGGCTCCTGGCCCTCGGGATTCACCTGCGAACGGTAGTATTTTTCGACCTCGTCGCGTTTGATCTCGGTGCCGTTGACCATCGCCCAGACATCCGGCGAGTGCCGTTCCTGCTGCTTGCAGCCCGTCACGAGGGACAATACGGCAACCAGATGCACGAAGGGCGCGATCTTGCGAAGCCCGACGAATCTCTGCAATCTCGATGAGGGATTCAGAGGCAAATTCAAAGTTTTTGACTCAGGCAGCTTTTTTCACGCGACCCAAACGAATGCAACCGGTGCAGACACGAATCTGCTTGCGAACTCCATCGACGACGGCGCGGACCCGCCTGAGGTTGGGATTCCAGCGGCGGCGGCGGGTGTTGTTCGCGTGGCTGACCACGTTGCCGTAATGCGGCGCTTTGCCGCAGATTGCACACTTCACTGAGGTGACTCCTTCTGCGCTCCAAGGGATTGAAAAGCGAAGTTTTAATTCTAGCAGATGCCCCGAGAAACGCCAAGCGGCGAGGCATTCTCACGCGCCAAATCGCCTTTTCGGTTGTGTACCTCTCAGCAGTCTCCCCCAAGCCTTACTTCCCAAATGCGCGGCAAGAGACCTATGCTGCCGTAGAGAAGGAGCGACACCGATGAACACGACAGGAAATACGATCCTTATCACCGGCGGAGGTTCCAGGATCGGACGCGGACTGGCCGAGGCCTTTCAGCTTCGTAACCAGGTGATCATTGCGGGCCGGCGCAGGGAAGTGCTGGACGCGGTAACGGGGGCCAACCCCGGGATGAAGTCGGCGGCATTCGATAACGAAACAGGCGGCGGACTGTCGCCTTCAGGCGACAGGTGAGCCTGACAACCACTTGAAACTGACCAAATTGTGATAGATGTATGTCAGCTGTATGCTTTTGGAGCAACCAAAAGAGGGCCGCTACGCCAAGAACGCTGGTGCCGTATTCAACTTGTCCTATCACGTCGTCTGGTGCCCAAAGTACTGCCGCAAAGTTCTTGTCGGTGACGTTGAACAAAGACTAAAGCATATTCTGTATGCCAGGGCACAGCAGTACGGCGTGCTCATCGAAACTATGGAAGTGATGCCTGACCACGTTCACCTGTTGGTGTCGTCGGACCCAACCAGGTGCGTGGCAGAGATCGTCAACCGTCTGAAGGGAGCCGGCAGTCGAATACTCAGGGGTGAGTTTCCTCACCTAAAGTCTCGGTTACCTACATTGTGGTCCCGTTCCTACTACGCTGGAACAGTCGGCCAGGTTTCGGAAGCAACGGTGAAGAAGTACATCGCGAACCAGAAGGGTCGTTGATGCGCAAGACGTTCAAATACAGGCTGTACCCGAGCAAGGCTCAAGCCGAGAGTCTGCGCGTACAACTGTCTGAAGCCTGCCGCTTCTATAATGCGGCACTTCAAGAGCGCATCGAAGCTTACGCAACACACCGCAAGCGCGTGGCACCCGGCAAGCACCGCACTGGGACCTGAAGTGTGGGGCGTAGGCAACCATGGCGCCAA
>DATFTB010000084.1:0-22992 GCA_035262325.1 Candidatus Acidiferrum sp. | reverse complement strand
GGGACGAACTGCTTCGCGAAATTCACGACCGCCTTGCCGCTGGACTTCCCCCCGATCAGCGCCCTGTCGGTTTCCCCGGCGCTGGCTGATCGGCCTCTTTCGGGGGAAGTGCGCGGCGGGGCCTGTGGTAGGCAGGCTGCCGCCTTTCGGGCCCCCGTATCACTGCTCAATCCAGCAAACTTGCGGGTGCCCCATCCTTTCCGCGCCGTTTCGGGAACGGGTGGTGGCTCTTACGGTCAGGTGCCAACGTCTTCCGTCTGCCGCTTGGCCTCTCATCTCCTTGAGCTTGCCGATCCGCAATGTCCCTATTGGTCTTTCCTCTTCTCGAACTCCGCTTCGAGCTGTGCCACCCTCCTCTGCAGCTCCGGCAACCGGTTCAGCGCCGCCATCATCTTCAACCAATCGCGATTCGGCACGGCCGGATACCCGGAATACAACGCGTGCGCCGGCACATCGTTCGGCACCCCGCTCTGCGCCGTAATCACCGTGCCTTCTCCCACGGTCAAATGGCCCGCCGTACCCACCTGACCCGCGAGAATGCAACCACCGCCGACCTTCGTCGAGCCCGCCAGCCCCACTTGCCCGCACAACAGGGTATTCGCTCCCACCTGGGAGGCATGTCCCACGAGCACCAGGTCATCGATCTTTGTGCCGCGGCCAATCCGCGTTTCCCCAACCGTTGCCCGGTCAACGCACGCATTGGCCTGCACCTCCACGTCATCTTCGAGCACTGTCGGTCCGGACTGCGCCATTTTGTGCCACGTGCCATCGGCCCGTTTTGCGAATCCCAGTCCGTCCCCGCCGATTACCACGCCATTCTGCAAGATCACGCGGTCCCCGATCCTGCAACCCTCACGCACGATGGCGTGAGCATGCGCAAAGAATTCCGCGCCAATCTTTGCGCCTCGATAGATCGTCACGAAGCTGTGCAGTACGGCGTCCTCGCCGATTTCCACGTTTTCATCCACAAAACAGTATGGCCCGATGTGGCCTCCCTTTCCGATCTTCGCCGACGCGGCAACCACGGCGGTCGCGTGCACGCCTGGCGCGTAATCGGGGGGCTCGTAGAACAGTTCGATTGCATGGGCGAACGCCAGATAGGGATTCCGTGTCCTCAGTGCTGCGAGCGGCTCAAATCCCGCCTCGCGCTCCAGCGCCACGCCCTCTTCGACCAGCACCGCAGAAGCCTGCGTGCGCTTCAACTGCGGCGCGTATCTCCGGTTTGCGAGGAACGTAACCTGTCCCTTTTCCGCGTGATCGATCCCGGCCACGCCCCGGATCTCGATTCCGGGGTCGCCTTCGAGCCGGCACCCTAGCTTTTCCGCAAGCTCTTGCAGTTTCATGGAGTCAGCTCCTCGGTCCGACGCGATTTGCCACCGCCAACCTGTGAGTCTCCCAGCTAGGACAAACAGAAACGCTGTCTAGTCCTACGCCGGAGTCAAAAAGATTGTTACTCGTTGAACAGCCGCGGCTGCTCGGCCCCTGGGGCCGGCTTCCGACGGGCGACTCCAACCACTCCCAACACCGTGAGCTCCGAAAGCGCCGATCGCGGCACGTAGATCCGGTCGGTATTCGAATTAAAGTCCGGCGGGGTGATCTGAAGCCCATTATCCACAAACGACAGGAGGTCATTCGGGATTACTCCTTCTAAAACCTCCCCATCGAGAAACCGCATCCTCACCCACAGCCCGTCGAGTTTCGGTCGGCTCAGAAAGCTCTTTCGCTCCATCTCGATATCTTCTGCAAGGTCGCGAACGAAATAGACGCCCCGCACACCTGCCAGCGCAATCTCCTCGTGCTCGCCTTCCGGCGTCAACAGGTCGAGCGAGGCCGCCCCCGGCAACCGCCCAGGATTGACGTACCCCCGCACGAGCTTCCTGTCCAGAAGCTCTACGACCACCTTTTTGTGCGTCGAAGTTGCCTGTCGAACTTTCAATCTGAGAATTTCCGCTCCCGGGTGACGAAACAATTGCACTCCGGCTGATATTATGTTAATTTAGGCTCGATTTTCCTGTCAACTTATTGTTTTTATTGGCTTTAGGTCCCTGAGGGCCATTTCTTGACCGAAAAGAAGGAAATCCTTAAATACGCCTCTATCATCTCGTTAGTGACCGTTGTGAGTCGTGTTCTCGGCTATGTCCGCGACCAGCGCATTTCGTTCCTTCTCGGCACCACCCTCTCTGCCGACGCCTTCGTCCTCGCCTACCGCCTCCCCAACCTCGCCCGCCGCCTGATCGCCGAAGGCACCGTCGCCGCCTCTTTCGTCCCCGTTTTCACCACCTACATGCGCGAGCGTAACCGCGAAGAACTCTGGGACTTTGCCAACCGCCTTTTCTGGACCCTGGCGCTCGTCCTCGCGGTGATCACGATCCTCGGTGTCATCTTCTCTCCGCATGTCATCGCCACTTTTTCTTCCGCCGAAGACCGCGTCACAAGTTGGAACGAGGCCATCTCTCTCAACCGCATCATCTTTCCTTATATTTTCTTCGTCGGACTCGCTGCCCTCGGCATGGGCATCCTGAACTGCTTCCATAAATTCGCCCTACCTGCCTCCACCACCGTTTTTCTGAACATCAGCATCATCATCTTCTCGACGGGTCTGGTCTGGCGCTATTTTCAGAGCCCGGCCGTCTCCCTGGCGGTGGGCGTTCTGGTCGGTGGCGCGCTGCAGTTCCTGATGCTTGTGCCGCAACTTGTCCGTCAGGGTATGCGCTTCGACTTCGCCATCTCCTTTGTCCACCCCGGCATCCGTAAAGTGGCCCGGCTGCTCTTTCCCCGCTTTTTCGGTATGGGTGTCGCGCAGCTCAATTTCTTTGTCGCCACCTTTTTTGCCAGCGCCGGTAAGATGCCTCGCGGCAGCCTGGCCGCCCTGTACGTCTCGGACCGCGTCATGGAGCTCGTTCTCGGCGGATACGCCATCGCGGTCGCGACCGCGATTATCCCCATGATGTCTCATCAGGCCGCCGCCAACGACTACGAGGGCCTCAAGCGCACCCTCACCTTCGCGGTTCGCATCGTTGCCTACATCACCATCCCCGCCGCCGTTGGTCTTATGATCCTTCGCGAGCCCATCATTCGCATGCTCTTCCAGCACGGCCAATTCGTCGCCGAATCCACTCGCCTGACTGCCCGTCCTCTCCTGTACTACGCCGCCGGATTACCCGCGCTCGCCTGCGTCAAGCTCATTGTCCCCGCCTTTTATTCGGCGGGGGATACCAAGACGCCGGTGATCGTCGGTCTTATCTCCTTCTTCCTCAACATCGCGTTCAACGTGCTTTTCCTTAACGTCTTCTTCAAGCGCTTTCAGAACGGCGGCCCCGCCCTCGCTACCGTTCTCGCCACCTTGTTCGATTTCTTCACCCTCTTCTTCATCTTCCGCCTTCGCTACGGTGCTCTCGGCAGCGTCGAAATCTTCCGGTCCATCGCCAAGATTTCGCTCTGCGCCGGGATCATGGGTATCGGCTGCATGATCGGTAATTACTATGCGAAGTTCAGCCTCCAGGCCCCCTTTTTTACCCAACTTATGGTCTTTATCGGCCTCATCGGCGGCGCTACACTCCTCTACATCGGCCTCACCTGGCTCTTCCGCTGCCCGGAAATTGAAGAGGTGTACGGCATCGCCGTGAGACGTGAAACCGCCGAAGAACTGGCAGGTTCCTGATGGAAATTGCTCCCACGATCGCCGCCTTCCTCACTCATGTTCGCGTCGAAAAGGGGCTGTCCGCCAATACCGTCTCCGCTTACCGACGCGACCTCCTCAAATTCGATGAGTTCGCCAAGAAGCGCAAACTTGGCCTCGAAGCCGTCCGCAGCGACGACCTGGTCGATTTTCTGTCGAGCCTCTATCGCCAGAAACTGGAGAGCCGCACCGTCGCCCGGCATCTCGTTACCTTGCGCAATTTTTTCCGTTTCGCGCAGGCCCAGGAACTCATTGCTGAGGACCCCTCGCTCCATCTGGAATCCCCTAAAATCCGCCGCTCGCTACCTGGTTATCTGCGCCTCGAAGAGGTCGAAAAGCTCCTTGCGCGCCCTGACGAAAAGACGCCCCTGGGCTTGCGCGACCGCGCAATGCTCGAGGTTCTCTATTCGACCGGCCTCCGGGTCTCCGAACTCATTGGCCTGCGCGTTATGGATGTCGACCGCGCCACCGGCTGCATCCGTTGCATCGGGAAAGGCGATAAAGAGCGCATCGTCCCCATTGGCAAAAAAGCCTTGGCGCTCGTGGAGCGCTACCTCCGCGACGCGCGCCCTAAGCTCGTCGGAAAGAAACAACAACCTCAGGCCCCCACGCTCTTCATCAACCGTCGCGGTGGACCGTTAAGCCGTGTTGGCGTCTGGAAAATCCTGTCGGCCTACGGCCGCGAGGCTGGCCTGCGCGTGGCTCTCACGCCCCACATGCTCCGCCACAGTTTCGCTACCCATCTGCTGGAACGCGGCGCCGACCTGCGCTCGGTACAGTTGATGCTGGGTCACAGCGATATTTCCACAACGCAAATCTATACCCATGTTGTAGAGGAACGACTGAAGCAGATTTACAAAGCGCACCACCCCCGCGCTTAGCGCGGGGCAAAAGTCTATCGCGGGTGCGGCCGGTTGGCGAAAAAGCCCACCCTCAAGCGGAAGGAGTGCAATGCCCGATTACATGTTTCTGTTGGAAAGCCGGCTCTCCCCTGAACAGCGCGCTGCCATGCTGCGGGTTCAGGAACTGGCCGCCGCAATGGGCTTCAATGTTTATCTGACGGGCGGCACCGTCAGAGATCTGATCACCGGCGCTACCTTGCGCGACCTCGACTTCACCGTCGAAGGCAATCCTTCGAAGATGGCCCGCGAACTCGAAAAGGGCGGCGCCAAGATTCTCTCCGAGGACGAGAAGTTCCGTCAGGTCGAGTTGCTCTTCGCGGGCGAAGTCGAAGGCAGCATTTCCGCTGCGCGCGACGACCACTATGTGCGTCCCGGCACGCGCCCGGAAATCCGGTGGTCCACCATCATGGAGGATCTCCGCCGGCGCGACTTTTCCCTCAACGCGATCGCTATTTCTCTCAATCCCGCTTCTCGCGGACTCCTTCTCGACCCCACCAATGGCTTGTCCGACATCGAGCATGGCGAGGTTCGCGCCCTCACCATTCACAGCTTCACCAACCAACCCGTGCGCCTTTTGCGGGCTCTCCGTATGGCCGCGCGCATGGGCTTCAAGCTCGAGTCGCGGACCCAGGAGTGGTTCAATCTCGCCCTCGAGCGTGAACTTCAGCTCACCATCACTCCCGAGGACGCCGGTGAAGAGATGCGTGCCTTGTCTCGCGAAGAACGTCCCCACCTCATCCTCAAGGAATGGCATTCCCACGACCTCCTCGAGCGCGTCCATCCTCTGCTGGCCAAGAAGCACCCCGACTACGAAGCCATTTCGCGTCTCATCAAGGTCCGCGACGAACTTTTCATGGCCGGCTTTCGTCCCCGGCTCTTCCTTCCCATGTCCCTCGCGATTCTCGGCCGCCTAAAGGATCGTGAACTCGCCAACATGCTTTCGAAGCTCGGCTTTCGTTCGTCCGAGATCGATGCCATCGAGAGTTTTCCTGAAAAAGCGCTCGAGATTCAGAAGGAACTGGTAGGAAAAAAAACAAAGACCCCCATCGAAGCGTACCGTTTCATCGAGAAGGTCCCGATGGAGTTCGTCGCTTACCTCCTTTCTGAGTCCAACAATTCCGCTGCGGTCTCGAAGCTCAAAGCGTTTCTCCATAAGTGGCGTCCGATTCGACAGGCTTTGCCCGTCGTTGCCACGGAACTGGAAGCCATCGGCATGCCGCCCGGTCCACGATTCGACCAGGTTGTGCAGGACGTATTCGCTCTTCAACTTAACGGCCGAGGCAAAACCCCCGAGGAGCGCGTGAAGATTCTCCGCAAGCTTTCCGGCATCAAGGAAGTTCCCAAGAAAAAGGAAAAAGAGAAAAAAGGCCCCAAAGGGGCGGAAAAGCATGCCGGCCGTGAAGCCGCTCACGCAAAGGCCAAAGCCACAGCCGATAAAGCTGCCAAAGCAAAGGTGCAGGCAGACGCAAAAGCTCCCGCCAGGAAAGCCAAAAAGTAGCCGACACCATTTTTGCTGTGGGGCGCAAGCACAACTGCGCGCCCCATCTCCACAGCGTCCTTCGTGTTTGGCGTGTAGCTCAGGCCTCCAGAACCGCAGGCTTCTTCGTGTTGGACCTGTCGAAGTCCCGTCGGTCACGATCACCGCTCTTAGTTATCCACAATCCCGGTTCGCAATTCCTTCATGCGCGTTTTACAATTAACTTCCATGGGCAATCCCCAGTTCGTTCACCTGCACCTCCACACAGACTACAGTCTCCTCGACGGTGCCTGCGAAACCTCCGAGCTTCTCGACGAAGCCTCCCGGCAGAAGATGCCCGCCGTGGCCATCACCGACCACGGCAACCTCTTCGCGGCCGCCAACTTTTTCTATGAAGCCACCAAGCGCGACGTGAAGCCCATCATCGGCTGCGAAGTCTACGTCGCCAGGGGCAGCCGTCACGATCGCGGAGAAAAAGCCGGCTCCAACAACGGCGCTCCTGACTCTGACCGAGACGATTTCGAGCCCGGCACTCGCGGCAGCAATCACCTTGTGCTCCTCTGCGAATCCCTTGAGGGCTATCAAAACCTCATCAAGCTCGTCTCCGCGGGCTTCCTCGAGGGCTTCTACTACAAACCGCGTATCGATTACGATCTTCTGTCCAAGCACAGCAAGGGTCTGATCGCTCTCGGCGCTTGCCTGCGCGGTCCAGTCACGGAATGCATCGTCGACGACAAATTCGACAAAGCCCGCGAAAACGCCTACCGCCTCCGCGACATCTTCGGCAAAGGCAATTTCTTCCTCGAAATTCAGGATCAGGGGCTCGACATCGAAAAGCCCGTGAACCGGGAATTGCTCCACCTCTCGAAAGAAACGGGCATCCCCGTGGTCGCCACCAACGACTGCCACTATCTCCACCACGAAGACGCTCACGCCCAGGAAGTCCTGCTCTGCATTCAGACCGGCAAGACCATGAGCGAACCTAATCGGATGAAGTTTCCCACCGACCAGTTCTACTTTAAGTCAGCCGCGGAAATGGCTCAGGTCTTCCGCGAAGTTCCTGACGCACTGTCCCGGACGGTCGATATCGCTGCCCGTTGCAGTGTCAAGATTGACCGCATCCCCAACGCGCTTCCAGAGTTCAAGGTTCCCGACGGCCATACACCCGAAAGCTACTTCGAAAAAGTCGCGCGCGAAGGCTTCGCTCAACGCGTTCCCTACCTCGAGCGTCTGGCCAAACAAGGCGCCTTGCGCAACGCGCTCTCCGAGTACGAGCGTCGCCTCACGGCCGAAATCCAAATGATCAAGAAGATGCACTACGAGGGCTACTTCCTGATCGTGTGGGACTTCATTCACTACGCTCGCGCTCAGGACGTTCCCGTCGGCCCTGGCCGCGGTTCCGCCGCCGGCAGCCTCGTCAGCTATGCCCTCCGGATCACGGACGTGGATCCGCTTCAGTACAACCTGCTGTTCGAACGGTTTCTCAATCCCGAGCGCGTCTCCATGCCCGATATCGACATCGATTTCTGCATGCGCCGACGCGGGGAACTCATCGACTACGTCACGCGCAAGTACGGCCGCGAAAACGTCTCCCAGATCATTACCTTCGGCACCATGGCCGCCAAAGCCGCCATCAAAGACGTGGGCCGTGCCATGGATATCCCTTACGGTGAAGTCGACCGCCTCGCCAAGCTTGTCCCCGCCACCCTCGGCATCGAACTCCAAACCGCTCTCGCCGAATCCCCGCAGCTCAAATCCGCTGTCGAAAGCGATGAAAAGCTCAAGGACCTGATGAATGTGGCGATGCGCCTAGAAGGCCTTTCGCGTCACGCTTCGACGCATGCTGCGGGCGTTGTTATCTCGCCGCAGCCGCTCACCGAACTCGTCCCGGTCTACAAAACCAATCGCGATGAAATCACGACGCAGTACGACATGAACGCGCTCGAGCGTATCGGCCTGCTTAAAATGGATTTCCTCGGCCTCACCACACTCACCGTTCTTCACGACGCTGTCAAAATGGTGCAAAAGAATCGCGCCGTGACCATCGATCTCGACAGTCTCCCTCTCGACGACGAAGCCGCCTACAAACTCTTCGCGCGCGGCGAAACCACCGCGATCTTCCAGTTCGAGTCCCATGGCATGCGCGACATCCTCCGCCGCTATCAGCCCATGCGCATCGAAGACCTCACCGCGCTCAACGCTCTCTACCGCCCCGGCCCGATTCAGGGCGGCATGATCGACGATTTCATCAACCGCAAGCACGGCAAGACCAGGGTGTCGTACGAACTTCCGCAACTCAAAGACATTCTCGAAGAAACCTACGGCGTCATCCTCTATCAGGAACAGGTCATGCAGATCGCCAACCGACTGGCCAGTTTCTCTCTCGGCGAAGCCGATATCCTTCGTCGCGCCATGGGCAAGAAAAAGAAAGAGGAGATGGCCGCTCAGCGCGCCAAATTCCTGGTTGGCTGCGAGAAAAACAAAATCCCCGACCGGAAAGCCATCCGTATCTTCGACCTGATGGAGGAATTCGCCGGATACGGCTTCAACAAATCGCACTCCTGTGCTTATGCGCTCCTCGCTTACCAGACCGCCTATCTCAAAACGCACTATCCGGTCGAATTTATGGCGGCGCTACTGACCTCCGAAACCGGGAGCACCGAAAAAGTCGTCAAGTACATCAACGAAGCCCGCGGTATGAGCATTCCGATCCTTCCGCCCGACGTCAACGAAAGCGATCTCTACTTCACGCCGGTCGGCGACTCCATCCGCTTTGGCATGGCGGCCATCAAAAATGTTGGAGAAAACACCGCCAAGGCCATTCGCGAGTCGCGCCTGAGCCAGGGCGAATTCAAATCGCTGTACGATTTCTGCGAACGTATCGAAGCGCGCTTCCTCAACAAGCGCGTCTTCGAAAGCTTGATCAAGTCGGGTGCGATGGATTCGCTCGGACCTCGCGAAGGCATGCTGGCTTCCGTCGATGACGCGATCGCCGCACAGCAACGCGCCGCCCGCGCCAAGGAATCAGGCCAGCACGGCCTTTTCTTCGGTGGCCCGATCAACGAACCTAAGGTCCACTTTGAGCTTCGCGAAGCCGCTCCCTGGAGCGAAGAAGAGCGCCTCGCGAGCGAATACGCGATGCTCGGCTTCTACGTCTCCGGTCATCCACTTGAAAAATACTCGTCGCGCCTCAAGGACCTCGGTGTTCTAACGCTCGGCGAGGTTGAAGGCCAGCGCAATGGCAAAGAAATCACCGTCGCGGGCCTCATCGTTGGCAGCCGTCCGATGCGATCGAGAAAAGGCGCTCGCTGGGCCATCTTCACCTTTCAGGACATGACCGGCTTACAGGAGCTCCTGGTTTTTCCGGAAAGCTTCGCGCGCCTGGAAAACATCCTGAAACCGGGTTCGCCCCTTCTTCTGAAAGTGCGCGTCCAGATCGAAGAGGCGGGCACGCGGCTCTCCCTGCAGGAAGCGCGCCGTCTTGAGGACATTGCCGAACGCTCCGGCCCCGCCGAATTTCGTGTGCGCCTCGATTTGCAACGCCTCAGCGAGGCCTCCCTCAAGCAACTCGAGGAACTGTTCGCCAAGGCCGTCGGCCCCAGCACGGTGGTCTTTGAGGTCGAAGCGCAAGATGGTACTACTGCCGTGGTCCAATCTCAGCGTAAGATACGAGTCACGCCCGACTTTATCGCTGCCCTTCAGAGAATCTGTGGCGATGAAGGTATCCAAAGGATTTCGTGATGTGCGCAGCGCAAAAGGACCGCAAGGGAACTCCGACGCTCGACCGCCGGCGCGAGATTGAGCGTTTGGAGAAAGATGTTGAGGAACTGCGCCATCTGGCCGCCTCCAAGGATGGCGACGCCGAGCTCGAGCGCCTCAAAAGGGAAGTGCTTGAACTTCGCCGGGAGTTTTACGAGCATATGGGACCGTGGCAGCGTGCCCAGATCGCTCGCCATCCACAACGGCCCTATACCCTGGACTGGGTGAACTTAATGTTTACGGACTTCATCGAAATTCATGGTGACCGGGGCTTTGCCGACGACAAGGCGCTTGTCGCTGGGCTCGGCAAATTCCGTGGACGTCCTGTCGCCATCGTCGGACAGCAGAAGGGCCGCGACACGAAGCAGCGGGTTGTCCGCAATTTCGGCCAGCCCAAACCCGAGGGCTATCGTAAGGCCCTGCGCGTCATGCAACTCGCCGCGAAATTCCGCTTGCCGATTCTCTCCTTCGTCGATACCCCCGGCGCCTATCCCGGCATCGATGCGGAAGAACGAGGCCAGGGTGAAGCCATTGCCAGAAACCTGCGCGAAATGGTTCGCCTTCCCGTTCCCGTCGTGGTGACCGTCACCGGAGAAGGCGGTTCCGGCGGCGCTCTCGCCATCGCCGTGGGCGATCGGATCAATATTCTCGAGAACGGTTTCTACTCCGTCATTTCGCCGGAAGGGTGTGCCTCCATTATCTGGCGCGATTCTTCGAAAGCCGAGACCGCCGCCATCGCCATGAAGATTATGGCCACCGATCTCAAGGAACTTGGCATCATCGACGAAATCATCCCCGAACCGGACGGCGGCGCGCACGGAGACCACGAAGGCGCCGCCAGACTCCTCGGCGACGTCCTCGAACGCCAACTGCTCGCGCTTACGAGCCAGTCTCCGAGGGAACTCCTCGATAGCCGCTACGAGAAGTTCCGCCGCATGGGGCAATACTTCGACTTCGTGGCCTAACTTACGTTCGCGCGTGCTCCGCTGGTTAGTAGCTGTGGCCCGCGTGCGGCAGACAGGTCGAGCGGGCTTTCATGCCAGCGCTTGCGGCTGACAGTTCCGAGCTGTCAACGGCAAACTGCCTCTAACCAGAGCCTTGCCTACCCCCGTACCACATTCGCTACGCCCCTCTCATCGTTCCGTTGTCCCCTCCCATTTCTCGAATACTCTAAGGATGCAAGGCGTGACCCATGCCTCGGGCGACCCGCTCCGCCCCGTTTGCAAAGGACTCGTGACATCATGTCGGAACCGTTTCGTCCCTACGAAAAGCTCGTCGAAATCTCCCTCATGGGTAAGAAGTTTCAGGTGCCCGAGCGCAACTCGCTACTGCGCTGCTTCCAGTTCATCAGCCCAGAAACCATTCCGTATGGCCGCTTCTGCTGGAATCAGGATTGCCAATATTGCCGCGTCAGCTGCCAACTCCCCGACGACGACGAGCCTCGCGAAATGCTTTCCTGCAAATTTATCGTCATGCCGGGTATGGAAATCACCGAAATGAGTCAGGAGCTGAAATGGTGTTTGCGCGCCAAGCTCCCCTCGGGGGCTGCCGTCGGCCGATAGCTTGAAACGAAACCAGCTCCGCGGTACGGCCCCTGCCGGACAGGCAGCCCCGTAGCGACGCGAGCCTTGGGAAACTCGCTGTAACTGCATGATTTGAAGTGCTTTTTGCGTGAGGGCGTGCCCTTTTTCCTGCCTCCCGCTACCCTGCCAACTTCCTGTTCCTTTCCTGTACCAAGTCGTGATTGCGTTGCTGCGCGAAGCTGCTTTACGCTTTAGCATGGCCTATACAAACTCAAGCCTCCGCCACTGTGACGGTTGCGGGCAACTCGCCTCGCCCGAGCACCTCGCCCGTCGCCTCCAGCGGCTTGAATGCGCCACGCGCTATCGCCCCATCCACATCCACACTCTTCTTCTCGGCTGCACTTCCCCTGTTAATGATTCCGATTTCCTCTATTCGCCCGCAGGCCGCTTCGAGGGCGAGGCTCGGAAAGTTCTCGAAGCCGTGCAACTTTCGCGAGAAGGGAAGTCCGCGGACACGGTTCTCGCGGAATTTCAGAGGCGCGGCCTAATGCTAACGCACCTCCTCGAGTGCCCGGTGGAGCCGGGCCTCAGCGATTCGCAGGTGGCGCAAGTCCTCGAGGCGCACCTTCCGAGAACCATCGCGCGTCTTCGTCGGTCCTTCAAGCCCAGGCGCATCATCCTGATTAGCGAAGACTTGCTCGAGGTCCTCGGCGCCCTTCGAAACGCGGACCTTGGCTGCCCGGTATTTCTTGCCTCGTCGTCTCCTTTTTCCCTCGAGGGCAGTCCAAGGGTTATGGACTTTAATTCGGCTCGCCAGGCCCTGGAAGGTCTCGATCATGCATGAAACCATACCTAGAAGTGTGAGGACGGTCACTGCTTTCGGTGAGGCGTTGACCCACACTAGCTCTCGAGTTTGCTTGCTTTTTGCTATGATAGAATTTCAGTCTGTACGGACTGCATAAAGGGGGGTTTTGTGCGGAATCGTGCGAAGTTCGGCGTCGGCATTTCCGTCATCGTCGTCGCCTTGGCCTTCCTTGCCTGGCTCGGCTACGGCGAGAGCAAGACCTACTACCACACCATCGCTGAATATCAGACTCTCAAGGGTTCCGCCCGCGATCACCGCATGCGTCTCGCTGGCACGGTGGCTCCCGGCAGCATTCGCCGTGCTGCTGGCCGCACCGATTTTGTCCTCGAAGAGCAGGGTAGAACCCTTTCAGTTAGCTACATTGGCAGCGAGCCTCTGCCCGACACCTTTGTGGACAAATCCCAGGCGCTCGTCGAGGGTCGCCCCTCGCCGGACGGAAAGTTCGTAGCCGAACACGTTCAAGCGAAGTGCGCGTCCAAGTACGAAGCAGCGCCCGGTGGCGATAAACCAGCTCCCGCCGGCACGACTCAACAGAGCACCATGTAGCGGCCGCCTGCAAGACGGTTCGTTTTCGCAATGTTGGCGTCTCGCCGGCTCTTCCGGATTTTGGAGGACCGCGTTCCGCTTGCCGGCTGCCGGCGGAATGCGCTCCGCTTCGCAGGATACCAGCGGGTCAATGACCTAGAGGGAGAGACAAAGCTTTATGGATGTATTCGGCAGTTTTTCTCTTCTACTCGCATTCGTTTGCGCAGTCTATGCATTTGTCGGCGGCATCGCTGCCATCAAGACGCGCCACCCGCTCCTGATCAAGAGCACACGCCAGGCCGGAATGACCGCTTGTGTTCTGATCTTTCTTGCCACCATCAGCGTCATGTATCTGTTCTTCACAGATAACTTCTCCATGGCCTATGTGGTTTCCCACTCCAACCGCGATCTTTCCACTTTTTACAAGATCGCAGCTCTCTGGTCCGGCCAGGAGGGTTCGCTTCTGTTCTGGAGCACGCTCCTGTCCGTTTATATCCTTTCCGTCCTCATCGCCTATCGCAATAAAAACGGCGAACTCATGCCTTATGTTGGCGTCGTTCTCGCGGGCGTTCAGATTTTTTTCCTTACTCTCAACAACTTCGTCGAAAATCCCTTCAAAACGCTTGCCACCGTCGGCGCCAGCGGTCTCCTCGAGCCCTTCACACGCATGGACGGCAACGGCCTCAACCCCTTGCTTCAGTATCCGGAGATGGTGATCCACCCCCCGAACCTTTACTCCGGCTACACCGGCTTCACCATTCCGTTCGCTTTTGCCCTGGCCGCCCTGCTGGCCCGTTACCCGGGTGAAAAGTGGATTCACCTCACCCGCAAATGGACCATGATTGCGTGGTGCTTCCAATCCATCGGCATCATGCTCGGCGCTCACTGGGCTTACGCCGTTCTCGGTTGGGGCGGCTATTGGGGCTGGGACCCGGTTGAAAACGCCTCGCTCCTTCCGTGGCTGACCGGCACCGCGTTCTTGCACTCCGTCATGATGCAGGAAAAGCGCGGCATGATGAAGGTCTGGAACGTCTGGCTGGTTTTCTGTACCTTCCTCCTGTGTATCCTCGGAACTTTCCTAACGCGCAGCGGCGTCGTCAGCTCCGTCCACGCCTTTGCGAATTCGCAGATCGGCCCTTGGTTTGTTGGTTTCATCCTCGTCACCCTCGCCGTCTGCACCGTAGCCTACATCAAGAACCGCGACTACCTGCAGAGCGAAAACCAGCTCGATTCCATGGTTTCCCGCGAATCGAGTTTCCTCTTCAACAATCTTCTTTTCCTCGTCGCTTGCATCGCCGTTCTCTCCGGCACGCTGTTTCCGGTCTTCTCCGAATGGTTCACCAATAACCGCATCAGCGTCGGCGCTCCCTTCTTCAACAAGGTGATGGTCCCGATCGGCCTCGCGATTCTGTTCCTCACCGGCGTCGGCCCGCTCCTCGCCTGGCGCAAAACCTCCGCTGACAGCATGAAGCGCAACTTCGGTTGGCCCTTGATGGCAGGCCTCGTCGCCGCGGTTTTCTTCTTCATCATCGGTTACCGCGAGCCCTCCTCGCTCGTCGCCTTCTTTTTGTGTTTCTTTGTGTTTTGGACGATCGTCTTGGAGTTCTACCGCGGCGCAAGGGTCATTTCCGCTCGCACGGGAATGGACATGATGATGTCCGCCCACGAACTGGCCATGCGCAACACGCGCCGCTATGGCGGCTACGTCGTTCATTTCGGCATGGTGCTGGTCTTCATCGGAATTGCCGGTGTGCCCTTCAATCAAGATGTCCAGAAAACGATGAACATCGGCGATTCCCTGAAGCTGGGCCCCTACACACTGGCGCTGCAGAGTGCCGACACGAAGGTCGAGAAGAATTACACCGCCCAGCGCATGATCGTCGAGGTAATGGAAGGCAAGGACCAGAAGCAGATCATGATGCTGTATCCGGAAAAACGCCAGTTTCAGGGCAACGAACAGGCGGCCGGAACCATGGTGGCCATCTACTCCACCCTCCGCCAGGATCTCTACGTCGTTTACGCCGGTCAGGATCCCGACTCCGGCATGCCGGTCATTCACGCCTTCCTCAATCCCCTCGTCAAATGGATTTGGCTCGGCGGCGTCTGGGTTGTGATGGGCACGCTCCTCGCCCTCATGCCAAACCGCCGCACCGCTTTGGTTCTCGCCGGCACGTCGACCGAGTCTGTCCCCGCTCCGGCTGCCCCGGCTCTGACTCCCTCCGCGACTTTGAGAGAGGGCCATGACTAGCTCAAAACGAATCGCGTTTGTTTTTGTCCTTTTCGCGGTTGCGCTCGCACCACTCTGGACAGCACGCGTCGCTGCTCAATCCGCTCGCGCCAAGGAGGTCGGCCTGCACATCAAGTGCATGTGCAAGGGCTGCGACATGACCGCGGGTGGCTGCGCGCATCCAGGAGGAGCCTTTTCTGGCCCCTGCGACAGCGCCAAGGCTGAACTCCGCCAGATTGACGACCTCCTCGCCCAGGGCAAGACCGAGCAGCAGATTATCGATGCATTCGTCGCGCAATATGGAACCATCGCCTATGTCGAGCCGCCCAAGCACGGCTTCGGCCTTGTCGCCTGGGTCATGCCCTTCGTTTATTTCTTGATGGGTCTCGCACTCGTTGTTTTCATCGTCCGTAAGTGGGCGATGCGCCCGGGGACTGCTTCACCGGCCGCCGTTTCAGCCCACAACGAAGCGCTGGACCGCGCTCGTGCCCAGGCCGCGCGCGAGACGGAGGATTGACGCCATGCCCGCGTCCCTGCTGTTTCTTTTTCTTGATGCCTCGGTCTGGACCGCGCTCGGCGCGTGCCTCTTCCTGGCAACCGCCGTTTTCCTCTTCGTCTTCTATATCGACCCGGACGCTTCCGATCTTGCCCCTCACCGCACCAAGCTTGATCAACTCCTCGAGCGCCGCGATACCATTTACGACAATCTCCGCGATCTTAAATTCGAATATCGTGCCGGTAAATACTCCGACGGTGACTACGAGCTCATGAAGAATTCTCTCGAAGACGAAGCTGCGCTCGTGCTCACCGAAATCGAACAGACGACCGAATCCCAGGTGCGGCGTCCGCGCCCACCGCGCCCCGCCCCTGCCGAGCCTGTCATGTCAGACAGGCGGAGCACTCGATGAAGGTGATGCGCCCGCACATCCTCACCACCATTTTCGTCACACTTCTCACGGCCTCGATGGCCTCGGCTGGCACTGTCAACGGCACGGTCGTGAACCGCACCACCGGCAAGCCTACCCCCAACGTCGATCTCACTCTTCTCAGCCCCACGCGAGGCATGGGTGAGATTGCTTCGGCCAAGAGCGACGCCGAAGGCCGTTTCACGGCCACGAGCGACGCCATCGGCATGGGCCCGGTTCTTATCCGTGCAACCTATCACGACGTAAGCTTCAACACTTTCCTTCCCCCGGGGCGTCCCGAGGTCGAAGTCGAGATTTACGAAATCTCCAAGGATCCCAAAACCATCTCGGTGTCTTCGCACGTCGTCATCTTCCAGCCCCAAGGCGATCGCCTCGTCGGTGCCGAAGAGTATTCCGTTCAGAACGGCTCTCAACCGCCGGCCGCCTATTTCCGCACGGAAGGCAACTTCGATTTTGCAATTCCCGAAAATGGCACCATCGGCCAGGTCACTACCACGAGTTCCATGGGTATGCCGGTCACCCAAGCCGCCATCGACAAAGGCAAGGGGCACTTCGCTATTGCTTATCCCTTTCGCCCGGGACAGACCAATGTCCGTCTTTCTTACGAACTTCCTTATCCCAACAACTCCGCTACGCTCAAACTCCCCGCCACTTACCCCGGCATGAAGCTTCTTGTCGTTGCTCCTCCGGGCGTCACCGTGACCGGCGACGGCCTGACATCCGCCGGCCAGGAACAGGGTATGATGGTTTTCGCTCACGATCCGCTGGCCGCGAAAGCCGCCCTCTCGGTCAGCCTTTCCGGCGTTGGCTCTCCGCAATCTACCGGTGGCGCCGGTCAGGGCCAAGACAATGCCCAGGAAGGGAACTCACGCACTGGTCCGGAAGTGACCGCCGCGCCCAGCCGGCTCGATGATTTCAAGTGGTATCTCTTGGGCGGGCTCGCTGCCCTGTTTGCGATGGGTGCGATCCTGCTCACACGCAAACAAGTTGTCGTCGCCGAAGGCTCTGCCGACCGAGCACCCTCGGTGAAGCCCGCAAAGTCGATGACTCCCAGTAAGTCGAAAAAATCGCCGCCCTCGCCCCAGCCAACTCCCAGCGCTGCTTCAACAAATTCGAATTCGTCCAAGGCGGCTGCGGCTATTGACCAGCAGGTCAGCGTAAGCATGGATTCGCTCAAGGACCAGATTTTCCGCCTCGAGCTTCGCCGCCAGGCCGGAACCATTTCTGAGGAAGACTACGCGCGCGAGAAAGCTCAGGTCGAAAAGCTTCTTCGCGACCTCGTTAGAGGCTGATCGACTCAGGGATCAACTTAGGGGCGGCTTTGCGCCGCTCGTTGGGGTATCTCTGGGTAACCTGGATTTCATCCGGGGCTCCTGCCTTTCATTCGGATTTCGCTTTTCGAATTCGGCTTTATCATGACTTCTCTCACCTTGCCTCCAACCGGCCTGCGGTTTGAAAACATCGATAAGCGTTACGGCGGCCTTTTCGCCCTCCGCCGAGTCTCTCTCGAAATTTCTCCCGGCGAATGCGTTGTCCTGACGGGGCGCAACGGCTCCGGAAAAACCACCCTCCTCCGCGTTGCCGCGCGCATCGTTCGCCCCACCGCAGGGAAGCTCTCTTTTCCTGGCGCCTCTACCGAAACCGACGCCAACGGCCGGCCCGGGTACGTGGCTCACACCACCATGGTCTATGACGAGCTGACCGCGGAAGAAAACCTCGTGCTCTTCGCCCGACTGCAAAATGTCCCCGAGCCCGCCGCGCGGTCCGAAGAGCTTCTCCGCGAGGTGGGCCTCTATGACCGTCGTTCCTCGCCCGTGCGCACCTTCTCCCGCGGCATGCGCCAGCGCATCGCCATCGCTCGCGCGTTAATCCACCGGCCCTCCGTTCTGCTCTTCGACGAGCCCGCCACGGGTCTCGACCCGCTGGGCATCTCCTGGCTCGCCAAGTCTCTTGGCGAGGTTCACCGCGCCGGATGCACGGTGGTGATGAGCCTCCACGGCGAGTCAGAAATCTCCGCTCTCGCTACCCGCGCGGTCCGGCTCGATGGCGGTTCGGTCGTCGCCGACACCAACTCCGGCGCCTCGCTCCACTCCATCCTCGCTTTCGGTGGCGGCTGACCCCTTCCATGAGCCTCCTCTCCAATACCGCAACGCTTCTCGGCAAGGAACTTCGCACCGAGTTTCGTTCCCGAGAGCTTCTCACCACCACCGTGGTCTTCATCCTCGTCGTCCTGATCCTCTTCAGCTTTGCCATCAGTCCCACCACCGAAGAGTCCCGCGAGTTCGGCCCCGGCCTCCTCTGGCTCGCCATCCTCTTTGCCGCATCCCTGATGCTTCAGCCTTGCTTCCTTCGCGAACAGGCCAACGACACGCTCAGCTCCCTGCGGCTCGCCGTCAGCGATCCCTTCGCCATCTTCTTGGCCAAACTCATCGCCAACACGTTCTTTCTCCTGCTTACTGAAACTCTGATGCTCCCCTTCTTCGCGGCCTTCTACAACATTCCTGTTCTTCCTCAGGTGCACTACCTGCTGCTGGTTCTTTTTCTCGGTAGCCTCGGCGTTTCGATCGTCGGCACCGCACTCTCGGCCATCTCCGCCCAGGCCCGCATGCGCGAATTGCTTCTTCCTCTTTTGCTTTTGCCGCTGCTGACCCCAGTCCTCGTTGTCAGCGCCACCGTCAGCGTCAGCTTGCTCGACCGTGAACCGGTCGTACAATGGAAGGGCGTCGGCTTTCTGGCCATCTTCGATTTCATCTTTTTGACGGCCCTGTGGCTTTTCGGCGAATATTTACTCGAGGAGTAGTCCACCATGGGAAAACGCATCGTTTTTGGCGTGGCCGCCGTTCTCCTGGTCGTTGCCGCTGCCTACGCTAACTTTTTCATCGCTCCGACGGAGCGCACCATGGGCCTCATCCAGAGGATTTTTTATTTTCATGCCGCCACCGCCTGGGCCGGTGAGACCACCTTGTTCGTCTGCTTTGTTGCCAACCTGCTTTACATTTGGAAGCGCAGTCCCAAATACGACTGGCTCGGGGTTACTTGCGCCGAAGTCGGCCTTGTGTGCATCACCGTTGTCCTCATCACCGGCCCCATTTGGGCCCACCCCGTCTGGGGTATCTGGTGGACCTGGGACGCGCGCCTTACCTCTACTTTCGTCCTGTGGTTGCTCTATGTTTCCTATCTGCTTCTCCGCTCCCTCATCGAGGAGCCCGACCGGCGCGCTCTTCTGAGCGCGCTGTTCGGCGTTTTCGCTTTCCTCGACGTCCCTCTCGTCTTCTTTTCCATTCGCTGGTGGCGCACGCAGCATCCTGCCCCCGTCATCATGGGCGGCTCCGGCTCGGGACTCGACCCCACCATGAGCAAGATTTTTTTCTTCAATGTTCTCGTCATGCACGTCTTTGCGGCCTTCCTGATCGTTGAACGCTACGTCCTCGAAAAAATGAAGCATGACGTCGATCTTTTGCAGCGCGAAGCGGAGGCTCAATGAAAAATCTCGGCAGCGTTTTTGCAGCCTATCTCATCGGCTGGGCGGTGTTCTTTATCTTTTTCGTCACGGTCGCCAAGCGCACCTCCGACATTCGCGCGGAACTCGAGCGCCTGAAGAATTCTCTTCCGCGCGGGAAATGACCCGAGCGGTAGCGAGGTGACACCAGCGCCGCCTCCTACCGGAGGCTTCGCAGCGAGGAATCTCCGTTCGTTTGGACGCCGGCAGCCGTGGCGTTAGCGCTGGCATCGAAAACAGGTCAAAGGAGCGCTCCGGCCGCTCCAGAAATCGCTTTTCGTGACCGAGAAAGGGAACTCCGTGATCAGCACAAAAAAACGCGTCGGCATCGTCCTTTTCCAACTCGGCGGCCCCGACTCGCTCGCCAACGTCGAGCCCTTTCTCCGCAATCTCTTTTCTGACCCGGACATCATCCCGCTCGGCCCGCTCGACTTTATGCGCGGCCCCCTGGCCCGCTACATCGCAAAAAAACGCTGCGTGCCCGTCGCGCAACGCTACGGCATGATCGGCCGCCGCTCACCCATCGGCATTCTCACCGAGCGCCAGCGCGTTCGCCTTGTGGAAGCCGTCGAGCCCTACATCGATCCGGTCGCGGTTACCGCCATGCGTTACTGGAAGCCCTTTACCGAAGATGCCGTCGCGGCCCTCAAGCGCGCCGGCCGTCTCGACGAACTCGTCCTCCTCCCGCTCTACCCGCACTACTCTTACGCCACCACCCTCAGCTCGCTCAAAGAGTGGCGCCGTGCCTATGGCGAACCCGTCGACACGCTCCCGGAGCGCTCCATCGAATGCTTCTATGACCATCCGCTCTATGTCCAGGCCATTGTCCACAACATCGGTAAATGCCTTCGCCAGTTTCCCGATGCTTCGCGCATTCACCTCATCTTCAGCGCTCATGGCATCCCGATGAGCCTCGTCGAGAAGGGTGATCCGTATCCGAAGCACGTCAAGGAAACTGTCCGGCTCGTCAACGAACTGGGCACCTCCCGCTACCCCAACTGGCCCACAACGCGCATTCTCTGCTTCCAGAGCAGAGTCGGACCCGCTAAGTGGCTCGAACCCTCTTTCGTTCAAACGCTCCACCAACTCGGCCACGAGGGCGTCAAGGAAGCTATGGTGGTCCCCATTTCCTTTGTTACCGAGCACATCGAAACTCTCCACGAGATCAATATCGACGGCCGCCTCGACGCGAAAAAAGCCGGCATCGAACGCTACCGCATGATGCCCGCTGTCGGCGACTCTCCACTCTTCATCGGTGCCCTCAAAGAGCTGGTCCTCCGCGCCGCCGAAGTTCGGACCGGTGAATCCTCCCGCTCCTCCGTCGCCTGATCCGGCTGCTCCCGGGGATGCCGCACGGCTGGTCCTTCCCGAGGGTTTCACGGTGTTCCGAAACCCGCCTATCCCGAGCCGGTCGAGCGATCCCCCTGAGTCCCGCGCTCCCGCACCTTCCAACTTTGATACTCGTTCGTTCCTGCCATAATCCTCCGCGGTTCAGGGGCGCCGGGCTTTCCTTTCGACCGTGCGTTATAATTCACATTTCGCGGTTGGGCCCGAAATCCATGAAAGCCACCTATCATCGGGGTGTACACAAGTTCGCTCTGTTCGTTGTCGCTTGGACCACCGTCCTCCTCACGGCCGGGGCCCTGGTGACCTCAGAAGACGCCGCTCTAGCTGTCCCCGATTGGCCGCTTTCTTACGGCACCCTCAACCCGCCCATGGTCGGCGGCATCGCTTTCGAACACTCGCATCGCCTCATCGCTGCGGCCCTCGGTTTGCTCGTTATCATTCTCGCCTCGCTCCTTTGGCGCTACGACGAACGCCCCTCCGTTCGCTATCTCGGCCTCGCGGCGGTCGGTGGCGTTATTTTCCAGGGCATTCTCGGCGGCCTCACTGTCCTGAAGCTCCTCCATTACTGGCTTCCCGTCATGCATGCCTGCACCGCTCTACTCGTCTTCGTCATCCTAGTCAGCATCGCCTTCTTCACCAGCCGTTGGTGGATGCAGGACCTCCCCCAGTATGAAGACCGCGGCTACCCGTCGATTCACGCCATTGTTGCCTTCAACGCGTTCGTCATCTTCGTTCAGGTTCTCGCGGGCGCCGGCTTTCGCCACCGCTATCTCTCGCTCAAACCCCACGTCTTCGGCGCTCCCATTGTTCTCGCGATGGTGTTTTGGACCGCCGCCGCGCTTCGCCGCCGATTCCCGCAGGTTCCCGAAATCTCGCGCGCCCGCGTCTGGCTTCACTCCATCGTCGGCCTGCAAATCCTTCTTGGAATCGTCGCTCTGTGGACGCGCATCGTTTCCGCCGACGATCCCCAGCCGATGCTGCCAGTAGTCGTCGCCACGGTCGTCCACACCGTCGTCGGTGCGCTCCTCTTTGCCACTTCCATCGTTACCGTGCTTTTGTGCTATCGTCTTGTACCACGCAAAAGGGAAGTGCTCTTCGCTACTACTCGGGGAGAGGTGCCTGCCCAGTGAGCAACTCCAGGACGGCCGCGCTCGCGCAACCAACGAAGCTTGGTGCGTACATCGCACTCACCAAGCCGGAAGTCTCTTTGCTCGTGCTTATGACCACCGGCGCCGGTTTCTATATGGGTGCGCGTGGCCCCATGCCTTGGCTGCACATGCTGCACGTCATTTTCGGCACGATGATGATTGCTGCCGGCACCGCCGCACTGAATCATTACATTGAGCGCGAATCAGACCGCTTCATGCGCCGCACGGCCTCGCGCCCGCTCCCCACCGGCCAACTAACTCCCGCCGAAGCCCTACGCTTCGGACTCGCACTCGCTCTCGCGGGTGCCGTGGACCTCTACTACAGCGCTGGCTCCATCGCCTGTCTGCTGGGCGTCTTCACTTCTTTGAGCTATCTGCTAGCGTACACTCCGCTCAAGAAGCGCACCGTCTGGGCCACCTTCATTGGCGCTATCCCAGGCGCAATTCCCCCGATGATCGGGTGGACCGCGGCGACCGGCGAGCTCGGCACCGGTGCCTGGCTGCTCTTCGCCATCGTCTTTCTCTGGCAATTCCCCCACTTCCACGCCATTTCCTGGATGTACCGCGAAGATTATGCCCGCGCTGGCATCCTCATGCTGCCCGTGGTCGACAAGGACGGCACACGTACCTTCCGTCAAATCGTTCTCTACGCGGCCTCACTTGTCGCAGTCAGCCTGCTTCCCGCGATCATGGGCTTTGCCGGCATGCTGTACTTCTTCGGCGCTCTGGTTACCTGCACCGGACTCGTTCAAGTCTGTCTCTGGGCGGCCAGCGCCAAGACCAACACTCGCGCCAAATGGCTTATGCATGCCACCGTACTCCACATCCCCATCCTTCTCGGCCTCATGATGTACGACAAACTACCCCGCTGACTTCTGGAGTGCGCCAGCGCGGCTGGCGTTTTCCGCTCGTTCTGCGCTCGAATCCCGCTATTCCGAGGGCGTTTTTCGCACGATAGAATTGCGGGCGCGGACTGCTTCTTTTAAGTGGCAGGTAAGCCCGCTGCTGTTATATTCTCTTCCCTGGCATAGGGCTCGGACTGAGCCTTCGCGTAAAGTGTCCTGCCAGAGTGCCTATTGCCGGGCAACACTCTTCGGTGGCAGTCGCGAGAAATG
>DATFTB010000083.1:0-3783 GCA_035262325.1 Candidatus Acidiferrum sp. | reverse complement strand
TGAAAATATCGACGAGAAGCGCTGGCCCGCCCGCGTCCTCGCCGTAATCATTGACAGTTGGAAGAACCGCGGGCTCTCGCCGGATCAGGTCAAGCCCGGCGAAGCCGCCGCCTTCGCGGACGGCCGCGGTCTCAAGCTCTATGCGGCCTACCAGGCACGGCTCAAGACCCTCAACGCCGTGGATTTCGGCGATCTCCTGCTGGAGAACATTCGCCTTTTCCGCGAGCACACCGAAGTGTTGCGACAGTATCAGCAGCGGTTCCGTTTCATTCTGGTGGATGAATATCAGGACACCAACGTCGCCCAGTATCTATGGCTGCGGCTTCTGGGGCAGAGCACGGCTTCGCCCACTGCTCTTTCTCCCTCCCCCCTTGTGGGGGAGGGTCGGGGTGGGGGGTCGGGAGGTTTAGGCAAGGCTGTGCCCCGTTCATCGACCCCCGGCCCCTCCCCACAAGAGGGAGGGGAGAAATTCCGCCCGCCCAGGAACATCTGCTGCGTCGGCGACGACGATCAGTCGATCTATGGCTGGCGCGGCGCCGAGGTGGACAACATCCTGCGCTTCGAGAAAGATTTTCCGGGCGCCAAGGTGATCCGCCTGGAGCGCAACTACCGCTCGACCGCCCATATCCTCGCGGCCGCCTCCCATCTCATCGCCCATAATGAGAGCCGGCTCGGCAAGACGCTGCGCTCGGAGGGCGATGCGGGCGAGAAGGTGACCGTGACGTCCACCTGGGACTCCGAAGAGGAGGCCCGCGTCATTGGCGAGGAGATCGAGGAGCTGCAGCGCCACGGCCATTCGCTCGATGAGATGGCCATCCTGGTGCGCGCCTCGTTCCAGATGCGCGAGTTCGAGGATCGTTTCGTCACCCTCGGCCTGCCCTACCGGGTGATCGGCGGCCCGCGCTTCTATGAGCGCGCCGAAATCCGCGACGCGCTCGCCTATCTGCGCTGTGTCAATTCCGAGAGCGACGATCTCGCCTTCGAGCGCATCGTCAACGTCCCCAAGCGCGGCCTTGGCGATGCCACCATCAAGGTGCTGCACGACCACGCCCGCGCCGCGCAGATTCCCCTGATGGCGGCGACCCGCGCCGTGATTGCGACCGATGAGCTAAAGCCAAAGCCGCGCCAGGCGCTGCGCGACCTGGTTGCAGCGTTTGACCGCTGGCGTATCCAGAGCGACAGCGTCTCCCACACCGAGCTCGCCGAAATCGTTCTCGACGAGTCCGGCTACACCGAGATGTGGCAGAAAGACCGCTCCGCGGACGCCGCCGGCCGGCTCGAAAACCTCAAGGAGCTGGTGCGGTCCATGGAGGAATTCGAGAACCTGCAGGGCTTTCTCGAGCACATTTCGCTGGTCATGGACGCCGACAAGGGTGCCGAGGCCGAAGCGGTGTCGGTGATGACGCTGCATTCCGCCAAGGGGCTCGAATTCGACACCGTATTTCTGCCCGGCTGGGAGGAAGGCCTGCTGCCGCACCAGCGCTCGCTCGACGACGAGGGCCGCGCCGGCCTCGAAGAGGAGCGCCGCCTCGCCCATGTGGGCCTGACCCGGGCGCGCAAGCGCGCCAAAATCTATTTCGTGTCGAACCGCCGCATGCGCGGCTCATGGACCTCGACTGTGCCGTCGCGCTTCGTCGACGAGTTGCCAGAACTCCATGTGGCGGTCGAGGAATCGAAGAGCAGCTTCGGCGGCTTTGCGGGCTACGGCAATGTGGGCGGCTCGCGCTTCGACCAGGTGGAGACGTTCGGGTCGACCTACAGTACCCCCGGCTGGCAGCGCGCCAAGGGCCGCGGGGGCGGGTTCGGCGGAGGCGGGTTCGGCGGAGCGAGCGGATCGGGCGGAAACGCTGGCGGCGCCTCGGGTAAAGGCAGCGGCTTCCGCGAGGCCGGCGCGTCCTGGTCAGGCGCCCCGCCCGGAGCGCACCCGCGAGGCCCTAAAACAGGCCCCCTGACGATCGAAGGCGAGCTGGTGGCGAAATCCACCGGCACCGTCTCGGCTTTCACGGTCGGCGACCGCGTGTTCCACCAGAAATTCGGCAACGGCAATGTGATCCACGTCGAGGGCAACAAGCTTACGATTGCGTTCGATCACGCCGGGGACAAGAAGGTGGTGGATAGCTTTGTGGAGAGGGTGTGAACTCTTCGCCACATATCGTTTTCAAAGGTGTCGGGTGCGTGCGAGAAATTCCTTGGTTCCAGGTTTGTAGGCATCCGCAACCCATCCATCGCGGGTCGTTTTCAAGACCAGGGCTTCGTGAGGCGAGTGAGCTGGCACCTGCGCGCTCTGCCTGGCGGGGCTGCCATGTTTGGCGTGGCCTCTTTCCCAGATAGCGCGAGCGCGATAGTGATTGTAGAGCCGCATGAATTCGGCAACATAAACGCGAGCGAGTTGCGTGTTGTCCTTTATTTCAAGCACATTTTCGTCGTTTCCATTTTCCGAAGACTTGCTGAAGTTGGGCGAGCCCGTGTAGATCGTGGGATGATCGGTATCGCCATCGATCACGATAAACTTGTGATGAATATGAATGGGAGGCGGGCCTTTTGCACCTTTCCCGCTTCCTTTCGCTTGAGCCTTCGTGCTGGACAAATCAAATTTCGACGTATCAATCGAGCGCAATTCCGGCAGGAAACCCATTGGGGCATCCTGTCCGAATGCGTCGAAACTAATCGTATCCGGATGTGGTGAGCTTGAGCGATGGAAAATTGAGACCGCGACCTCTGACGATTTGCGCGGCTTACCGCTCTTTGTCGGCTTATCCGGGTCGTCAATGGCGTTAAGCAGACCGTAAATCAACCTGTCGTTCCTGTCCCCTACGGCGAAGATCGCATCCATCAACGGCTGGTCGCTCGCCGTGAACATGCAAAACAACACCGAGGATTTCGCCTGCTTGACTGCATTCGTTACCGTATCGAGGAACGTCCGATGCGTACCGGATTCGGGGAGGAAGAATACCCGCAAACGCGTTCCAGGAACGTCGGTCACCTCTTTCCAACCAGCAGCCTGGTCCGTTTGCTTCATCGGCGGATCCGCGGCCAGCAATTTCCCGCGCGCAGCATACAGGCGGGCGAGTTGCGGCGATTCGATGATGTGCAGCAGATTCGCCTGCACCGTCTGTGCTTCGGGAGTAAAATTGGTTGAGCCCATCAGCACCCTGGTTTCATGGCCACCCTTAAATCCCACGATGAATTTGTCGTGCATCAATTTGCTGATCTTGGTTCTGGCGTGCACGGATATATTTGGACCGAGTTTTGCTTTCGGATTTTTCAACGCCATTGCTGATTTGTGATCGATCGGTTTGTCGAAGTAAACCAGCAAGCCGTGCCCCTTGAAAGACTGAAAGGCAGGGACGATCCAACGTCCGTCGCTCAAATGGTAGATCGCACAGTCAAAACCATCACTTTCTTTGAGTATTCCGGGAACGGCATCCTGCAGGCCGTTTGCAAGCCAGTCCATCTGCTTTTCGAGCGGTGCAGCTTTGGCCATCGCCTTGAAACTTTGCGAACTCACGACAGCACGATTGAAATACGACGCGATCTTGCCATCACGTCTTTCGGGGATTTTCACTTTGATAAAACCTGCCGCGTCCTCCTTCAGGTGCAGATCGTTTGCCCCTGTCCCGAGCACCGGCGTCACGCGATAGGTGAATTCATGGCCAACATCCTTCGATTCAATGCCGCCGTCCCACCAGTTGAATTTTTGAATGGGGGCAAGATTGCTCGGCTTCGGCTTTGCAGTTGGAGTCAACGCTTTAAAGTCGAGTTTATTGAACAGTAAGTCCGACT
>DATFTB010000082.1:0-17356 GCA_035262325.1 Candidatus Acidiferrum sp. | reverse complement strand
AGCCCGCCGCGAACGGGCGGTCTTGTGAATTGTTATGACAAGCATGACCGACACTGTCGTTACCCGCTTCGCGCCCTCGCCTACCGGTTTTCTCCACATCGGCGGCGCGCGCACCGCCCTGTTCAACTGGCTGTTCGCGCGCAAACAGGGCGGCACGATGATCCTGCGGATCGAAGACACCGATGCCGAGCGGAACAAGCCCGAGCTGGTCGAAGGCATTATCGACGGCCTCGGGTGGCTCGGCGTCGATTGGGACGAAGGCCCCTGCTACCAGTCCGGGCGGACCGCCCTGTATCGTGATGCCGCGAAAAGACTGCTTGCGAGTGGCAGCGCGTTTCTCTGCTATTGTCCGCCGGAACGCTATGCGGGCGGCGATCACGCCGAAGAGGGAGCGGAGAAGGCGCAGGTGCGCAGGATCGTGCGGTGCTCTTGCCGCGATGGCCGCCCGTCAACCTCGGATGGGAAGCCGGCCGTCCGTTTCAAGGTACCGGTTGGCGGCACCACGAGATTTGAAGACGCCGTTTTCGGGGAAAGGGAATTCTCGAACGACGAAATCGAAGACTTCGTGCTGCTGCGCTCGGGACGCGAAGGCGAGGAGTTCGGCCAGGCGATGTACCAGATGAGCGCGGTGGTCGACGACGTCGACATGCGAATTACCCACGTAATTCGCGGTGCGGATCATATTTCGAACACGCCCAAGCAGGTCCTGCTGTATCGCGCGCTCGGTGCCGCGCTGCCCGTGTTCGCGCATGTGCCACTGATTCTGGGGCCGGACAAGTCCCGACTGTCCAAGCGTCACGGAGCTACCGACGTGAATATGTACCGCCGCGAGGGCTTCCTGCCCGAAGCGTTCCGAAATTTCCTTGCCCTGCTTGGCTGGTCGCCCGGTGGAGACGAGGAGTACCTGCGGACGAAAGACCTGCTTCAGAAATTCACGCTTGAGGGCGTAAGCCGCACCAACGGCGTATTCGACCGGGCCAAGCTCGAATGGTTCAACACACAATACTTGCAGAAGCTGCCGATCGAAGACCTGCTGCCGCAAGTGGAAGGTCAGCTGAAGCAGGATGGGTTGTGGAAGGAAGAATGGGCCACGGGCGCCGGGCACGAGTGGTTTCTGAAGACCGTGGATTTGCTGCGCCCACGAGTGCGCCTGCTGCCGGATTTTTCGAGCTGGTCGCGGGCGTTCTTCAGCGACGACTTCACGATCGATCCCGCTGCGAAGGCCAAATTCTGGAAAGACGCGAAGGTGCCGGAGCTTCTCGAGACGCTCGCGAGCGCGCTTGCGGCACTGAGGGAGTGGAACCACGACGCTTGCGATCACGCCGCGCGCAAGGTCGCCGAGGAAGCCGGCGTGAAAGCGGGGCTTCTGATCAACGCCACGCGCGTGGCCATTGTCGGCCAGGCCGTCGCGCCGCCTCTGTTCGACACCATGGTGGTGCTCGGCCAGGAACGCGTTGTTCGCCGCCTGCGCGAGTCACTGAACGAGTGGAAGTAGCCGCCCTTCGAGGCCCGAGCCGCTCTTATTTCGCCGTGAAAACTTCCGGATGCGCCGCCTTTGCCGCGGAACGGTCCGCGACCACATTGATGGTCGCGTCCACATCCTTCGTCACCGGCGGCAGGCAGATTTCCGTGCTGCAGGCCTGATAGCGCAGCTTCAACGCCACGTGCTGTGGGCCGAGAGGTGCGTTCGGAAGAGCCGTCAGCGGAAGCAGCAGTGTCGCCGCGTCACTGTACACATTAAGCGGCTTATCCTTGGCGAACGCAAAGGTCTCAAGCTTCCCTTTGGGATAGATTACCTCGCCTATCTTGAACCCGGCGGGAACTTCCGCGCGCAGCTCGGTCGGAATCAGGTAATCGAAGGTGACTTCACGCGCGTTCACATGAAAGCCCGGGCGCAGCTTCATCACCACCGCCACCTGGAACGACTGGCCGCGCGCCACAGGTTCGTAGGAAACGTAAGCCGCCGGCGCCACCACATCCTTCCCCGATGGCACCTGGGAGTTGCCTGGCGGAGAAGCCACGAGCGAAACAACCACAAGAAACAAGAGAAGCGCGCTAGAAGGATGTCTCACACGGTCACCTGTGTTCCTACCTGCTGCGAAATGACGCGGGTCATTACCTGGTAGAGATCCTCGCCCGTCTTTTCATGCACGAAGGCATGGCGCGATTCCGACCAGCCAAGCTTGAAACTGGTCGACAGCGCCGAAACCCAGATTTCGCGGATGGGCGTGTTTGGGGAAATCACAAATTTCGCAGGCTCCGGCTCTTCGAAAATCACCTCAATCTTGCCACTCTCGCCTTCCACGTCGAAGTCGTGTTCATCGCTGGCCGTCAACAGGCGGCGCTTCAATTCGTCAAACGTGGTGTCGGCTTTTTTCTGGAATTCAAGCTCGCTCAGCATGCCCATCACTCTCGAGACTCAACCGCTCTCGCGACCACATCGAGATCCGGCGGGCCCTGAAACTTCATCAGCACCTGCCCGTTACGCGATATCAGGAAGCTCGTGGGATACCCGAGAATTCCCCCGAATTTATCCGAAGCCTCGTCGCTTCCGAGCAAAATCGGGTAGTTGATGTGCAGCTTCTCGCCGTGCACATCGTACAGTTCCTTCGAAACAAAGGGCCCCACCACGCTCTTTCCTTCTTCGTCCATGGCAATGCCCACAACGGTGAAACCCTTCGAAGCGTACTTGTTTTGCAAATCGATCAAAGAAGGGATCTCGTCCTGGCACGGTCCGCACCAGGTCGCCCAGAAGTTCACGAATACCACCTTGCCGCGGAAATCGCTTAACGAAAGCTGTTTGCCATCGAGATTCTCCAGCCGGAGCTCCGGGGCGGGCTTGCCCATGGTTGCCGAGGTAGGCACCAAGAGGCTGGCTTTGGGCTTGCGGGTTACGCGGTCAGCATAGAAGGTCAGGCCAATCAGCACGGCGACGGTCAAAACGATAATTGCGATCTTTCTCATATAAGTTCAGCTCGTCGTAAAGATTTCCCTACATCGAAAAACGGTTCAAGAAGGTCAGTTTACCCGAGAGCCAGGTCAGTTTGTTAAAGAAGACTAGTCCCCCCACGAACAGGAGCAGAACGCCGCTGAACAGTTCGACGGCGTGCAGATGCTTCCGGAAATTCTGGTAGAAGCGCAAAAAATGCCCGAGACCCAGGGCCGTGAGCAGAAAGGGAACGGCCAGTCCGGCCGAATAGACCGCCAGCAGAAGCACGCCGCGCGCAACCGTGTCGCTCGCCGCGGCCAGGGCCAGAACGGTGGCAAGAATCGGACCGATACACGGCGTCCAGCCAAAGGCGAAAGCAAAGCCCAGCAGAAAGCCGCTCAGGATACCGGGTTTTTTGTCGCTGTTACGCAGATGCACGTCGCGATTCAACCAGCGCGCCAGCTGAGGTCCGAAGAACCCGATAATCGAGAGCGAGAAAAAATGGCTGGCGCCCAGTCCTGCGAAAAGAGGCCCGCGATCGACGAGGGAGGCGATGCCGAGAGCCACAAACAGTCCACCCAGGATGATGCCGGCGCGAATGTTCATGCGCATCAGTCCGCCGAGCAGATGCAAGCCGAAGAGCACGATGAGCGCCCCGGCGACAGGAGCGAGCAGTGCCCGGTTTTGCCGCAGAAATCCACCGACGGCGCTCGCCGAGGCTCCAAACGAAATGAAAACGACAGAGAAGCCGATGACAAACGAAAGGGCGGAAGCGAAAAGCCCGCCCTTCGGTTGCTGGCCCTGGCGCAGTTGCTCGACTCCAATGCCCGAGAGCATCGAAATGTAGCCCGGCACCAGCGGAAGCACGCACGGCGAGAGAAAGGAAATCAATCCTGCAAGAAATGCACCGGCAAGAGAAACATCGCTCATCGGTCAGCTGGTCCTGTTCCTTTCTATTCTCGCACAAAACAAACCCGCGATTTTGAGAAGCGCCCGTGCCACTTCGAGAGATCCGAGGAACGAGTGGCAGGTTACAGTTCGATGCCCGCATCCCGCGCCGCCGGTGCGCGGCGAACCGGGCAGCTTCCTGCTGCCTTCGCCTGGCAGTCGATCGCTCGGTTGCGCTCCCCCCCACCTGCAAGACATTGTAAATAAGCATGCTAAGGACCGTCGAGAGTGGCAAGAAGCTTGCTCCGCTTTCGACGGAGTATACTCGGCCGGTACCGACCGAGGGGTTCCTAGATCGGCCGCGAGCCTTCGGCCGACAGGGAGAATCGGGTCATCACGTGGGCAATGGGAAGATTCAGCAGGTTAAGGACGAAATGACGGTTCCGCCTTGGCCGCCAACGTCGCCGCTTGGCGGACACGCGAGAGCGCTGCCGGAAACGGGATCCGAGATAACCCGTTTCTGGCAGACGCTCAAACGAGAAGCGGCCAAGACGCGGGCCGCCTGCGGCGCTTTCGAATGGTGGGCCCTCGGCTACTTGAGCGTTTCCGGACTGCTGGTTCTCTTGTTCCGAGAGAATCTGAAGCATCCTTTCCGGGTACTTCGCTCGGAAGCCGAGGCCGCGGCGATCGTACTGGCGCTCTGCTGGCTCGAGGCTCGCTACGCCACCCGCAAGCAGGTTCACGGACCCTCTTTCGCAGCCAGCTGGTGGCACTATTGGCGCCACTGGTATCCACACTTGCTTTTTCTGTACTGCTTCGAGGAGCTCGCGAACCTGATGACGCTCGTGACGCCCGACTGGCAGGACCCCAAGCTGATCGCGTTCGACCACTGGCTCGCGGGAGTCCATCCTTCGGTCTGGCTCGAGCAGTTCTCGACGCCGTTTCGCAACGACGCGATGCAGCTGGTCTACTTCACCTATTTCACCTATCTCCTGATCCTTGGTCTCATCCTCTACGTGCGAAGGGAGTGGTACGCCTACTGGTCGGTGATGACTTATTCGATGGTTGGCTATTCCATTGGCTATCTCGTCGCCGTGTTCTTTCCCGTCGAGAGTCCTTGGTTCTCGATGGCCGGCTGGTGGAGAGAGCCGCTAGCCGGAGGACCGTTCACCGCAATGATGGGCCTCATCGAGCATTTCGGACGGGTGCGCGGTGCGGCCTTCCCGTCGGCTCACGTGACCGGTGCGACGGCGGCATTGTGGGGCGCGTGGAGGTACCGCCGGTGGCTGTTCTGGGCCATGCTTCCGGTGTTTGTGCTCATGTGTGTCTCTACAATCTGGGGCCGCTATCACTATGTGGCGGACATACTCGGCGGGTTGCTGACCGGCACCCTGGGCTACCTGATCGGCCGCTGGCTGATGAAAAGAAAAGGGGCCGTCCCGACGGCTCGGGAAGCCGAACTTCACTGAAGGTTCAGTCCGAGAAACCGAGAGTTGGCTGTCGACTGAGCGGGCAGGCCCGCTCGAAACGCGAGGCGAGTCCAAGCAGTTTGTGCTCTTCCCCGAAGCCACCGATGAACTGAATCCCGACGGGCAGGCCCCCCCGTGTCAACCCGCAGGGAATTGAAACTGCCGGTACGCCCGCAAGATTTGCGGGACGATTCAGCCGCAACAGCAAAGCGCGCGTTCCGTGCTTTCTGCCTTTGATGGCGACAGAGTCTTCACCAAGGCGCGGCGCCACGATGGGCGTCGTGGGAACCAGCAGGGCCTCGAGTTGGTTGCCGCGCATGACGCTCGCGAGCGACCCGGCAAACTTTGCCGCGAGGCTACACGCAAGAAGGTAATCGACGGCAGAAACCTTTGTGCCCATCTCTAGGCGCGTGCGCACATCTTCGCCGTATTCGTCGGCGCGCCCGGGGAACCAGCCTGCCTCCTGGTGATAACAGGTCGCCTCTGCCCATGCGATCTGGTTTCCCGCTTCTTCGCTCTCTGCCAGCAGGGGAATGGATACCTCCCGGAAGCGGGCGCCAAGCTTTTCGAACAAGCGCACTGCGGCTTCGAAACCGAGCTCAACCTCCGGACTCAGTACATCGAAGAAAAACTCCCTGGGAATCCCCAGAGTGAAGCGTCCGCGTGTCGACGGGAATCCCCCGGAGCTGGACTCGTGTTTATTTTTCCGTCCGACCGAGATCGCGCGGAACAAAGCACTCGAATCCTCCACGGTGCGAGCCATGGGGCCAACGACATCCAGCGTCTTCGATAACGGAATCACGTCTTGTGCGTTCACCCGTCCGAGTCCGGGCTTGAGGCCCACCACGCCGCAAAGCGAAGCCGGAATGCGGATCGAGCCGCCGGTGTCCGTGCCCACGCTTCCGTAGCAAAGACCCGCCGCCAAAGCCGCCGCCGAACCGCCGCTCGATCCTCCCGCAATGCGTCCGCGATCCCAGGGATTGTGCGTCGCTCCGAAGTGAGGATTCTCCGTCGTCACGCCGTAGGCAAACTCATGCATGTTGGTTTTGCCGAGGATGACGGCTCCTGCCTGCTCGAGCGAAGAGACCACCGGAGCGTCGTCCTCCGGGACGAACTCCGCGAGGATTTTGGAGCCACCCGTCGTGCGAACGCCGGCCGAGTAAATGTTGTCCTTGAGCGAAATGGGAATCCCGTGAAGCGCTCCACGATCGCGCCGCTTCGTGCCGCGCGACCTGCCGCAGAGTTCGCGCTCGGCCTTCCTGGCCTCGCCGATGGCCTTTTCTTCCGAAACCGTGAGATAGGCGTTCAGCCCGGGATTGAGTTCTCGGATGCGCTCGAGCACCAGGCGCGTGAGCTCGACCGGCGAAAGCTTGCGTTTGCGAAAAAGCTTGCCGATCTCGGCAATGGAAGCAAAAGCGAGTTGCGAATCACCTGGCTTCAGAAGATTCTCTCCTGACGACGCAGATTTCCGAACGTGCCGATGTTGGCCAGGGTGAAGGAGACACGAAACTGGTTTTCCGAGCGCACGGTCGCAAGATTGAACCGGCCGTATTCGACCGAGAGCCCGCAGCAGCCGCCGTTATAGGTCGCCTGCACGAACTGGTTCAGCAGCGTGTTTGTGAGAATGTCGTAGCTCACGCCGACCGACATGTTGAAACCCTTGCGCACCAGGTCGCCGTAGCCGATGATCCCGCGAATCTGGTGCGAATTGGGCTGCACCACCGGGTCGCCCTGCAGATGAAAATCCGCGACCGTGGCATAGAACTGGCTGTACGGCTTCACCTTCAGCAGCGTGCCGATGGTTGTGACCTTGCCGAGTTGGTTGTCGTACTCGATGATCGATTCCGCGTCATAGCGCCCGCCGGGAGTCAGCTTCACATCGCTGACGATGGGTGACCAGTTCCGCGGGGTGGACGCAAACGCGAACGGCGTGATGGAATCGAGCGCCTGAAAAACGTTTCTCTGGCCGGTGACGAGCGCGCCGCCGAACGTCGGATCGAAATAGTGCTTCTGCACAAGCTGCCAGGACAGGAAATCGACCGGTTGGTCGTCTCCGCTTTTGACGTACAGACGCTGAGTGATGCCGTACTCGAGTTCGCTGGTGTTTGTGAGCGTGGCGTTGCTGTCGAAACGGATGAAATCCGCAAAATTGTTCACGCCGGTAACGTAGCGGTAGGTCACGGCCGGTTCGATCGTGTGTTTGTAACGATGCCGTGTGCCGGGCCGGTCGAAATAGCGCTGGAGCGTCGGGGGCCGGAATTCAACGGCGAATTCGCCGGTGTTGCGCGTGATCGCTTGCCCGGAGACATTTCCGCTGCTGTCGAGCGAGTCGCCATAGTAGGTCGTCCGAAAGGTCGCCGAACCCGTAATGCCCAGCCAATTCCCGAAATGAATCGGGATCGTGACCTTGGGGGCAAACTCCGTTCGCGGCACGAAACCCGGCGTGCTGACGAATTCGTCGTCGCGGTAGACCGCTCCCACGAACGACGTAAAAGACAGATACACTGGCAGCGTTTTGAGCGGCGCCTGCTCGACGGAGTTGAAATTCACTTCCGGCGCGTTGCGCAGCACCACGCTGTTCTGGGGGTTAATCTCGAGGAAGCTTTTGTCGTTGAGGCTCACGGCGTTGAAACTGAAGCCGCGAAAATTGTTGCTCAGAAAGACCGCGCTTCGAATTTCGGAGTTGATGGCTTCTCCGTAGGTGCTGGCAAAGGCCAGGCGGAAGGTAAGCGAAGAGAGCTGATTGAGGTCGGTCACAAATCGCCAGCCGTGTTTCCACAGCGACTGTATTTCCAGTTGTTGTTCGTACCCGCCCTGATTCTCCCGGTCTTCCACGCCGAAATAGGTGTAGCGGATGACGGTGTCCTCGAAGGGACGCGCGCGAAACACGGCGCGCTGCGCCGGCCCACGCAGGCTGAAGTACTCGAAACCGGCCGTAGCGTCCATCCACGTGTACGGCGCCCAGTAAAAAGCGTCGCCGATGATGAAGCCCTTGCTGTTGCTGTTCCCGACCACAGGAATCAGGAATCCGGATTGACGGATATGGTCTCCCGCCGGCACCGTGGCATAGGGTGTCCAGAAGAGCGGCACGCGATACAGCCGGAAATTGGAATTGACGAGCGCGACGGTTTTCTGCAGCGTGACCCTGGCCCGCGGCGCGAAGAACTGCCACGTCGGACTCTGCGGTTCGCAGATGGTGAACCACGCGTGCCGGACGTCGTATACGTCCGCGGAGAGGCGGTCCACCTCCTCCGCTTCGAAATACAGCGGGTTCTGCGACACCAGCAACAACGGATTCGGGCGCCGCTCGAGCCTCACCATGCCGCGCACCCGTCGGAAGGTGCCGCGGCCCGTTCCCACGTTAAGGTTGGCCTCGTCCGCTTCAAGGTGCTGGTTCTCAAAATTGAAAATGACGTTGCCGCGTGCCACCGCGTCGCTCGTATCGGTGTTGTATTCGACGTAGTCGGCCTGCAAGCGCATGCCCGCGTAGCGGATATCGACGTCCCTCTCCGCGATGTATACCGCGCCCTCGCGGCGTTGCGGTCCGCTGGCGGTGATTTCCGCAATGGCACCCGAAGGAATTTGTGGCGCCCTGATTTGGCCTTTGGCCTCGGGCAAGGCCAAAAGCGCAAGGCAGGAAAGCAAGAAAATGAAGGACCCGCTCGACTTGCCTCGCATGCGGATGGAGAGAAGAGTGTTCACGCGGCTTGTAAGCTCTATCGGATGATGGGGTAGCCTAGCATGCGCACAGACAGATTTGTAGCCGCCGGCCCATTCCTCGATTGAGTAGATGCAGGAAATCCCCCGGGGGAAAGCCGGGGGCGAAGGTTGGCGGCTCTAATTCGTTGTGTTCCTGGCCGACGCCTCGCGGTACCACTTGTAGGTCCGCTCGAGGCCTTCTTTGAAGCGAACGGTTGGTTCGTAGCCCAGCAGTTCGCGCGCGGCCGTGATGTCCGCCTGGGAATCGCGGATGTCGCCCTCGCGGGCAGGCTCGTATTTCGCTTTGAGCTTCTTGCCGGAAAGCCCGCGCAGTATCTCCAAAGTCTGATTCAGCGAGTAGCGATCTCCGGTGCCGATATTGAAAACGCATCCCGAAGCGGTCGGCGCTTCGCAGGCCAGCAGATTGGCTTGAACCGCGTTGTCGACAAAGGTGAAGTCGCGCGTCTGCTCGCCGTCTCCGAATACAATCGGCTGTTCATCCTGCAGGAAGGCAGCCGCGAAACGCGAAAGCACTCCCGAATAAGGCGAGCCGGGATCCTGCCGCGGCCCGAAGATGTTGAAGTACCGCAGGGACACGCTCTCGAGTCCGTAGCAGCGGCCGAAAACCCGAGAATAAAGCTCGCCCACGTACTTACTCACGCCGTAAGGTGAAATCGGCAAAGGCTGCATCGCTTCCTTTTTGGGGAGTGTGGGAGTCTCGCCGTAAGCCGACGAAGAAGCCGCAAACACGACGCGTTTGACCCGGTTGTCGCGGGCCGCGACAAGAACATTCAGTGTGCCCTCAACGTTGATCCGGTTTGTTTCGAGGGGATCCTTTACCGACCGCGGCACGGAGGTGCGCGCCGCCAGGTGAATCACATATTCGGCCTGGTGCATGGCCTTTTGCACCGCTTCGATGTCCGTGACCGAGCCCTTTATGAATGTGATTTTTGAGCGAACGTCGGCCAGGTTTTCCTCTTTGCCGGAAGAAAGATCGTCGAGAACCACTACACCATGTCCCCGCCGCACGAGTTCGTCGACCGTGTTTGAGCCGATAAAGCCGCCGCCCCCGGTAACCAGGTAGCGCATTCCCGAAACCTCCTGTTACTGGGCGGTTCTATTGTACGATGAGAGAAGCGGTGCCGCCGCTTTCATTGTCGAGCGCGTCACAGAAAGAGCATGATCAAGAAACTCGTCCGGCTTGCGGTGATTTTTCTTCTCCTCTTGCTCCTCGGAGGACTGATTTATTGGAAGACGACAAAGCGGCCCGCTCCGGTCTCCTCGCTTCCGCCCGGGCCTGCCCCCGCAGAGAAGAACCCTCGAACTGCGCATCCCTCGCCTGCGAACCCTTCGGGCGATTTATCCGCCGCCGGGCCCGCCGTGAAGAAGGAAAGCGCCGCCGAGGTTTTCGCGCCGCGCCCGGGGGAGACCCTCGAATACGATGCCACTGTGACCAAGCTGAACAGCACGGTCGCAAATTTGAAGCTCACGGTCAACGAGAAGCGGCCCTTCGGGGCCAAACCTTCCTGGCATTTTCAGGCTTTCGCCCATACCGAGAATCCCTACCGCATGGTCTTTGAGTTGGACGACCAGTTTGATTCCTACAGCGATGCCCGAAACATGACCAGCCTGCAATACGAGATGCATTTGAACGAGCGCGGGCAAAAAGTGGATTCGGTGCAGCGCTTGCTGCCTTCGGTCGAGGATCCTCCCCCGGACGGGACGAGCGCCGCGCGCGTCTTGCCGGGTACGCGCGATCCCCTCGGATTGCTGCAGTTCCTCCGCGGCGTCGATTGGAGCAAAACGCCGGAAGTGCGCAGCCCGGTCTATGACGGACGCAAACTATATGACACGCGAGCCACGGTTTCGACGAGCGCCGCGGCCGTGACCGTTCCGGCAGGGAAATTCACGGCCACCAAGATCGAGATCCGCGTGTTCGACAATGGCACGGAGATGAAAGACGCCCACTTTTTCCTCTATCTCGCGAACGATACGGCGCGCACACCGGTGCTCATGGAGGCCGTGCTGCCGGTGGCCACAGCCCGAGTCGAACTCACCCGAGCGAAATAGAGATTAGAAACGGCAGCTAGCAGAGGAAAATCTTGTCGCGGTTCCGGATGACACGCCGCGTGGCGTTGCGCGTGTCCACGACCAGCTTGGCGGCCTCCACAATGGCTCCATAATCGTAGGACGAATGATCCGTCGCGATCACCACGGCGTCGTATCGCGCGAGGGTCTCGGGACTCAAGGGCACCGATTTCATGTGCGAATAGTCGTAATGCCTCATCTTATGGAGCTGCGGAAAGTACGGGTCATTGTAGTCAAACTCCGCTCCCCGCTTATGCAGAATCTCCATGATTTTTAGCGTCGGGGACTCCCGCAAGTCGTCCACGTCTTTCTTGTAGGCAACGCCCATCACCAGAAGCTTCGATCCCTTCAAGCTCTTTTTACGATTGTTCAGGGCTTCGGCGATCGAATCCACGACGTGGTACGGCATCGCAGTGTTCACTTCGCCCGCCAGTTCGATGAAGCGAGTCGAGAAGTCATACTCCCGGGCCTTCCAGGAAAGATAAAAAGGATCCACGGGAATGCAGTGCCCGCCGAGGCCGGGCCCAGGGTAGAAGGGCATAAAACCAAAGGGCTTCGAAGACGCGGCTTCGATCACTTCCCACACGTCGACGCCCATACGCATGCAAAGAAGCTTCAATTCGTTTACCAGCGCGATGTTCACGCAGCGGAAGATGTTTTCGAGCAGCTTGGCCATTTCCGCCGCCCGCGTGGAGCTGACAGGCACGACCCGCGAAACCACTTGCCCATAGAGTGCTTGAGCCGCGCGTCCGCTTGGCGGGTTCACACCCCCGACGACTTTCGGAATTTGCGCCAGTCCGTACGTCTTGTTTCCCGGATCTTCCCGCTCCGGCGAAAATGCAAGGAAGAAATCTCCCGGGATGTTTTCATTCTCCGGGCCGGAAGCGACCGGGCAGCGCAAGCCGCTTTTCTCGAGGATCGGAAGGACCAGCTCTTCGGTTGTGCCGGGATAGGTGGTCGATTCGAGCACCACCAACTGGCCCTTCTGGAGGTTCGGGCGAATCGACTTGGCCGTTTCCTCGACGTAGCTCAAGTCCGGCTCGCGATATTCATCGAGGGGTGTAGGCACACAGATGAGGATCGCATCCATTTCCCTCAGCCTCTCAAAGTCCGTGGTCGCTCCGAAGTGCCGGCTGTTGACGTACTGCTGGATCTTCGTTTGCTGGATATGCTCGATGTAAGACCTCCCGGCATTGAGCATTCTTGCCTTTTCAGGGTCGGTATCAAACCCTGTCACTTTGTGTCCGGCCTCGGCGAAACGCAGGGCCAGTGGGAGCCCGACGTATCCACATCCGATGATTCCTACTTTCAGTTGTGCTCCCTTGAAGAATTCCGGTCTCCTGTCACTTGGCATGGCGTAAGTCTGCTCCTGGCCTTTCGCAAAATGCGACGTCAGTCTAAATGTATTCCTGGGTGGACCACCTACTATAGCAGTATCCGCACTTTCCGCTGAAATGCGCGCGGCCGCACCTTTTTTTGACAATGCGCGCAAATCGCTCGATTCCCGGCAATTGCTCGTTGCCAACTTTCGACTGGAACGGCAAGATGGGCGCGACGCAATTGGCGAAGACGCTGAACCCGGAGCAGCCTCCGCATGACGCTCATTCTTGTCCTTGCCATCGGCCTGGCCGCCGGTGTCCTTGTTGGGTTGCTCGGCATCGGCGGCGGAGTCTTGCTGGTTCCGGCGATGGTTTATCTTCTTCACTTCGACCAGCACCTGGCGCAGGGCACGTCGCTGTTCATTCTTCTCCCTCCCACTGGCCTCGGCGCTTTACGCCAGTATTGGCGGGCCGGGCAGGTAGACGTTCGCGCCGGGATTTGCTGCGCCATCGGATTCTTACTGGGCGGTTATGTCGGCGGACGGGTTGCCGTGCCGATGTCCTCGGACAGGCTGCGCGCCATTTTCGCTTTTTTTCTCTTGCTGTCGGCCGTGCTTCTGTGGGGAAAAACCAAGAGGAGCTCGAGCCCTGAGCCGCCACCGCCTCCGCCGGCGCAGTCCGTGAGTCCGTTTCGCGCCCTTATGATCCTCGTGAGCGCCGCCTTTTGCGGAGTCGCCGCCGGCATGGTCGGCATCGGTGGGGGCGTGCTGCTGGTGCCGCTGCTGGCCTTGTTGTTTCGATTCGACCAGCACCGCGCACAGGGCACCAGCCTGATCGCCTTGATTCCCCCGACAGGCCTGCTGGCGTTTCTCGAGTACGCCAAAGGCGGCTATGTGTCCTGGCGCACGGGATTGCTTCTGATTCCCGGAGTGTTTCTCGGCGGAATCGTTGGCGGCCAGATTGCCCGCAGGCTTGACCCCGTCGTCATGCGCCAACTCTTTGCGGCCATGCTCGGCGGCCTCGGCTTCTGGCAGCTCTTCTCTCTCTGGCACCCGTAACGCATACTAGAAAGGCATGGTCGACCTGCACTGCCACATTCTCCCTGGCCTCGATGACGGCGCGAAAACAATTGAAGACTCGCTGGCCATGGCCGAAGACGCGATCTCGGACGGCATCACCCACGTCGTCGCCACCCCGCATGCCAACTCCACTTACCCGTTTGAGTTCAGCCGAGTGCGCGCCGCGCAGAAGGAATTGAGCGCCAAACTCGAGGGCCGCTTGACACTGGCGACCGGTTGCGATTTCCATTTGAGCCCGGAGAATTTGAGCGCCATTCGCCGCGACCCCGCGCCGTTCTGCATCAATCAAAAGGACTACCTGCTCGTCGAGTTCAACGACTTTTCCATTCCCCCGTCGATGGATCAAGCCTTGCACGAACTGCAGTTGGCGGGAATCCACCCGGTTGTTACGCACCCCGAACGCAACGGACTCCTGCGGGCGCAGCCCGAGCGGCTTCGCAAATGGGCTGAGCTCGGCTGCTACGCGCAGGTCACGGCGGGTTCGCTCGCCGGCGTCTTTGGCCCGGGCCCCGAGCAGGATGCCTGGACGTGGATTACCGATGGACTGATTCACTTCGTTTCGACGGACGCACACAATCGAGCACGCCGCCCACTGAAGCTTAAATTCGCTTATGACGCGATTCGGGAACAGTTCGGCGAAGACAAAGCACGGGCTCTGCTGCTTGAAAATCCCCTGGCGGCCTTCGAAGGCCGCCCGTTGCCGCATGTCCCGGAGCTGTCGGTTCCCAAACGAAAAAAGTGGAAACGATTCCTCTTCTTCTGAAGAAGCTCGGCCTTCTACCTTGCGGGCGGTACCGGCAGCCCGGCCCACGCGTTCAGCAAGCCTAGCGCTTCTCGAACCACATCGAGTGCGTCAGCGGTATTCGCCCACCAGTGGGCCGGATCGAACCCGTCGTCCGACACACCGCGCACAATCGCTTGGCCATCGGCCGACGAGAAATGTCGCCAGAGGGCCTTCACACGCCTCGTGTGAACCTTCGAGGTGACAATAATCACCGTACGTTGGTTTTCCTTGCTTAACGCCTGCCCGATCGCCAGCATCTCGTCGGCGGTATTCGCAATGGGCGGATCAAGAACTCGAATCGCGCTTTCCGGCACTCCCTTGCGCATCAGAACCATTCGGTCGTAGGCCTCCTCGCCTGTGAAGGGCACGAAAAGCGCCTGAAGTGACGCCCCGGGCTCGATCGTACGCGTAAGCCAGACCTCGGACGCGTAGCCCTCGCGGTAGATGCGCGCCGCCTCGAGCGCGCGGCTCGGCATCCTGCCGCTCAGAACGGCAATCGCCGAGGCCTTCTCGAGCGGATCCTCGACAACGAGCCATCTTCCAATGTTGAAGAAAATGAGCAAACTCGCGAAAAGGATCACGCCGGGCAGAATCCACAGGCGATTCCGCCGTTTGGCTTCACTTTCGAGGATGGACCCCAGAACCGATCCAGGCATGTGGGTCGATCCTAATCCGCGGGCGTCTCGATCGTCAAACGGCCTGGTGTTCCGCTGCGAGTTGAGATTCGGTTAGCCAATTTCCGGGTTAACAGGTTAAAATACGCGGCTTTGAGTGTCCTGGAGGACAAATGAGAGCAGTGGTCACGGGTGGAGCGGGATTCCTCGGGTCGCATCTGTGCGACCGCCTCCTGGCCGTTGGCTGGGAAGTGCTGGCGCTCGACAATTTGATTACCGGCGATGAAGACAATCTTGGCCACCTCGGACGAAATCCGAAATTCCGTTTCGAACGCAAGGACGTTACGGAAAGCATTCGAATCGAGGGAGAAGTTGGCTATGTCTTTCACCTCGCTTCGCCGGCCAGCCCGCCGGACTATCTCAGGTTTCCAGTCGAAACCCTCAAAGTCGGTTCCATCGCCACGATGAATACGCTCGAACTCGCCGAGGCCAAAGGCGCCAAGTTTCTACTCGCTTCGACCAGTGAGTGCTATGGCGACCCAGACGTCTCGCCACAGAGCGAATCCTACTGGGGGCGCGTGAACCCCGTCGGTCCGCGAAGCGTGTATGACGAAGCCAAGCGCTTCGCAGAAGCCATTACCATGGCCTATCACCGGCACCACGGCCTCGACACACACATCGTCCGCATCTTCAATACCTATGGTCCGCGCATGCGGCTCAACGACGGCCGCGCGCTCCCCAATTTCGTCTTTCAGGCGCTCAGTGGTCAGCCGCTTACCGTCTACGGCGACGGGAAGCAGACGCGCAGCTTCTGCTACGTTTCCGATCTCATCGAGGGGATTTACAGGCTTAGCCAGTCGGATGAACATTTCCCCACAAACATCGGGAACCCCACCGAATTGACCATCTACGAGTTTGCCGAGCGCATCCGCTCCTACTTCCCAAACGCGCTTCCGATTGTTCATGAACCGCTTCCCGAAGACGATCCGAAGCAGCGGCGGCCGGACATCACGAAGGCGAAGCGTCTGCTCGGCTGGGAACCGAAGGTCAGCCTCGAGGAAGGCCTGAAGTATACGCTCGACTACTTCAAAGAGAAATTCGCGAGGAGTACGGTTGCGCGCTAGCCCGAGGGTTGCTCATTTCTGGCCGAAGGAATAATAGTCAAAGCCCAGGTCCCGCATCTTTTTCGGCGAATACAAGTTTCTTCCGTCGATCACCAGCCGGCGGGCCATCAATCGGCCCGCCCGCTCCCAGTCAAGCTCGCGGAACTGCTGCCATTCCGTGCAAACCAGCGCCGCGTCGGACCCCTCGAGGGCCTCATATGGATCTCGATGGTAGGCAAGACTCGGGAAAACAGCCTTCGTTCGTGTCATCGCCTCGGGATCGCTCGCGTGGATCTCGGCGCCCTCCTCCACGAGCCGGCGAATCACTTCAAGCGCCGGCGCCAGTCGGATGTCATCTGTCTTGGCCTTGAACGCCAGGCCCAGGACGGCGATCCTCTTCCCTTCGACGACCCAAAGCGCCTTGTGAACCTTCTCCAAAAACCGGTCGATTCTCTGTTTGTTCACACGTTCGGCCGCTTTCAGGATGTCAAAATCCACGCCCACCGACGCGGACAGATGAATGAACGCCTGAATGTCTTTTGGGAAACAGAATCCGCCGAATCCCAGGCCGGCCTTCAGGAACTGCGTGCCGATCCGAGGATCAAGCCCCATCGCACGAGTCACTTCCTCCACATTCGCCCCAATCCGTTCGCACAAGTCCGCAATCACATTGGCGTAGCTGATCTTCAGTGCCAGGAAGGAATTTGAGGCGTGCTTGATGAGTTCGGCGCTGTTGATCGTCGTGACCAGCAACTCCGCCTTCTCGCCGCTCGGACATCTGCCGCCGTGCACCGGGCAGTTGAACTTCCCCTCCAGAATCGGCTGGTAGATTTCGCGCAACTTGACGGCGCTTGGTTCGCTTTCGACTCCCACGACAATACGGTCGGGGTGAAAGAAATCGTCCACGGCCGTGCCCTCGCGCAGAAACTCCGGGTTCGAAGCCACCTCGAACTTGATTTCGCCGTTCCGCGAATAGGCGGCCAAGGCTCTCTGCAACTGAACGCCCGTCAGGGCCGGAACCGTGCTTTTTTCCACCACCAGTTTCGACGTGCGCGCTTCGGTCGCGATCTGGCGGGCCACATGGTCGATCGCCGAAAGGTCGGCTTCTCCGCTTTGTTTCGGTGGCGTACCGACGCAAATGAATATCACTTCGCCAGCCCGGATGGCTTCGCCCGCATCCGATGTGTACGAGATTTTCCGGTCAGCGGCCGCGCGTTCGAGCACTTCTTCGAGGTGTTCCTCGTAAATCGGCACCTTCCCGGCTTTCAGCAGGTCGATGCGTTTGTCGTCGATATCCGTGCAGAAAACTTCGTGGCCGGCAGCCGCTAGGCACGCTCCCGTCACGAGCCCCACGTACCCACACCCGATTACGGTCAAACGCACA
>DATFTB010000081.1:0-59613 GCA_035262325.1 Candidatus Acidiferrum sp. | reverse complement strand
GAGGGCGCCAATGCCGACGCCAACGAGAAAGAAACTGACCTTGGATCCCACGTTATCAGCCATGATAACCTCCGGAAAAAACGTAACATAGAGGGCAATACAGCGCAACAGCAGTTAACCAGTGTTCTGCCCGATACGGGTTAAGGGTGCTCTTGGTTCTTGCCGAGGTATTCGACGATCTTCGCCGCGCTTTTTCGGGGAACGGTACGGCTCAATTCGTCTACCGTCGCTCGCCTCAGGTTGGCGACGCTTCCGTAGGTCTGCAGGAGCCTCTGGGAAGTCCTTGGCCCAACGCCTGGGATGTCCAGGAGTGCGCTTTTGGTCTGGCGGGCTCCTCGACGCTGGCGATGAAAGGTGACGGCGAAACGGTGGGTTTCGTCGCGAATCTGCTGGATCAGGTGCAGTACGGGAGAGTGGCGGTCGAGCACGACCGGTTCGTCTTCCTGACCTAGGACGTAGAGAGTCTCTTCCTTCTTGGCAATGCTGGCTACAGGCTGATTGATGATCTGGAGCCCTTCGAGGGCTTGCGCGGCGGCGTGTAACTGTCCGAGGCCACCGTCGATGAGAACGAGGCTGGGCATGGGCTTATTCTCTTCCTGGAGCCGCTTGTAGCGCCGGGTGACGGTTTCAAACATGCTGGCGAAATCGTCGTTTTCGCTTCGCGGCCTGCCACCCGGGCCTTCCGCGCCCCGCACAATAAACTTGCGGTAGTCGGACTTCTTCATGCGGCCGCTCTCCCAGACGACCATTGAGGCCACCGTGTCGGTCCCTTGGATGTGCGAAATGTCAAAGCTCTCGATGCGCTTGGGCTCTTCTGGCAGGCTCAAGGCATTTTGCAGGGCTTCGCCGATGGCCTTGGAGGTGGGTTTCATTACCCGGAAACGTTGCTCGAAGGAATGTTTCGCGTTGCTTTCGACCAGTTCGAGAAACGACCGCTTCGTGCCCCGCTGCGGAGTGAAGATTGCAACCTTATGGCCCGCGCGGTCTGTCAACGTTTCTTCGAGCAGGGCGCACTCTTCAAAATCGATCGGGACGTGAATCATCCTGGGCAGATATTCAGCGTCGAGATACAACTGCTTCAGCAAAGAAGGCAGGAATTCATGGGGATCAAACGATTCCAGGTCTTCCCAATAGAATTCGCGACGATCGACGACACGCCCGCCGCGCAGGTGAAAAACATTGGCGGCAACGAGCGGAGCTTCCGCGTAGTAGGCGATCACATCGGTGTCGTCGCCCTGGGCGGCCGCAATGCGCTGGCGATCCTCGATATCTTCAATGGTCCGGAGCAGGTCGCGGTAGCTGGCTGCTTCCTCAAAGCGTTCCTGCTCCGCAGCGGCCATCATGCGTTCTTCGATACTCTTCATCAGGTCGCGACGGCGGCCATCGAGGAACATGCGCACATCGCGGACGGCTTCGGCATAGCGGTCGTCCGTGGTCAGACCTGTAACGCAAGGACCGAGGCAACGCTTGATAAAGAACTGCAGGCAGGGCCGGGGGTGCGCCTTCGTCAAGTCCACAAAACAGGAAGGAACTAGGAACCGCTTGTGAACGAAATGGAGAATGCGCCGTGCCAGGCCGGCTGGGAAATAGGGGCCGAAATAGAGCGCGCCATCTTTTTTTACCTTCCTTGTGAAATAGACGCGCGGATATTTCTCCGCCAAGGTGAGCTTGATATAGGGATACGTCTTGTCGTCGCGCAGCATGACGTTGAATTTGGGCTTGTACTGCTTGATCAGGTTGTGTTCGAGGGCGAGAGCCTCGCGCTCGTTGTCGACGAGAATGCTTTCAATGTCGGCAATTTCGAGGGCCAGCGAGCCGGTTTTGGCATCGGCCCAGCGCGACTCGAGAAAGTAAGAGCGCACCCGGTTGCGAAGCGAGCGCGCTTTGCCGACGTAGACGACCGTTGCTCGAGCGTCCCGGAACAGGTAGACGCCCGGGGCATCGGGCAGCTGTGCGGCTTTTTCGCGGGGTTCCATGCGCTTCGGCCTTCCTCGGGCCGGTAACCTGAATTTTACGGCCATAAGCGCATCAATGCGAATGGCGACCGCCCCAAGCCCTACGCGGTGCGGCGGAGCGGTATACTAAAGGCGTCGTGCTTCGCCCCATTACTCCCCAAGAATCGAGGAACCCATCCGTGAAATTCGCAATCGTACTTCGTCAGGCCTCCGCTGCGATGCTGGCCGCGGCGCTTTTCTCCCCCGCGGTTCGAGCCGACGAAGGGATGTGGACCTTTGACAATCCCCCGGTGAAGCAGCTCCAGGAAAAATTCAATTTCACCCCCACACAGCAATGGCTGGACCATCTGCGGCTTTCTTCCGTGCGCTTGAACGACGGCGGCTCCGGCTCGTTCGTGAGCCCACACGGGCTACTGCTGACCAATCACCACGTGGCGCGCGGCCAACTCCAGAAGAACTCTTCGGCCGATCACGACTACATCCGTGACGGTTTCTACGCCACGACGCCCGAGCAAGAAATGAAATCGCAGGACCTAGAGGTGAACGTGCTGGTGTCTTACGAAGACGTGACCGATCGCGTGAACACCGCGACCAAGGGAGCGAAGAACACAGAAGAAGAGTTCGCGAAGCGCAAAGCGGTAATTGCCGAAATTGAGAAGGAAAGCACCGAGAAGACCGGCTTCCGTTCGGATGTCGTCACACTGTACCAAGGCGGCGAATATTGGCTCTATCGCTACAAGAAATACACGGACGTGCGGCTGGTCTTTGCACCGGAACAACAAGCTGCGTTCTTCGGGGGCGATCCGGACAATTTCACATACCCGCGCTACAACCTGGACATGGCTCTTTACCGCGTGTACGAAAACGGTAAGCCAATCGACAGCAAGGACTATTTGAAGTGGAATCCGCAAGGCGCCGGAGACGGAGATCTGGTGTTTGTTTCGGGGCATCCGGGATCAACGCAACGTCTGGCCACCTACGCCTCGCTGGTCTTCGACCGCGACACCGTGACTCCGATCATTATTCAGGTGCTGAAGCGGCGCATCGCCACGCTGAGGGATTACTCCGCGCGTGGGCCGGAACAGACCCGGCAAGCGGCTTCGCAGATCTTCGGGCTCGAAAACAGCCTGAAGGTGTATGTTGGGCGCCTGGCAGGCCTCCAGGACAAGAACCTGATGGAGAAGAAACGAAGAGAGGAAGAAGAGTTCAGGGCGAAGGTAGACGCCAATCCGGAGTGGAAGAAGGAATTTGGCAATGCCTGGGACGGGGTCGCCGAGGCCATCGATAAAGCCAAGCCCCGCATCAAGGAGCAATTCTTCCGGTCAACCGATTCACAATTGGCGGGCCTTGCGGTCAACCTGGTCACCTACGTGTCGGAAATCCAAAAGCCTGATGGAGAGCGTCTCGAGGGCTTCCACGATTCTCAGCTTGAATCGCTGAGATTGCGGCTCTTCTCGCCCGCTCCGATCTATCCGGAGATGGAGATCGCCCGGATGACGAGCGCGCTCGAAGCCGGCGTCAAGGAGCTCGGACCGGACGATCCGTGGATAAAGGCCGTGCTGGACGGGCGAACGCCGAAAGACGCGGCGAACCAGATGATCAGCGGGACGAAGATGGGTGATGCTGCATTCCGCAAGTCGCTCGCGGAGGGTGGCCAGACAGCGGTGGAGGCTTCGACCGACCCGCTGATCGCGATGGCGCGGCGGATCGATCCGATTCGGCGCGAACAGATTAAGTGGTTCGAGAAGAATGTGCAGAGCGTGGAGCAGCGCTCGGGCGAGAAGCTTGGCAGGGCGCGGTTTGCAGTCTACGGCAAGAACACCTATCCAGATGCAACCTTCACCCTGCGGCTTTCCTACGGACAAGTCATGGGCTATCCGATGAATGGGACGAAGGCTCCTTACAAGACTACGATGTATGGGTTGTATGACCGCGCCGCCAGTTTCAACAACAAAGTTCCCTTCGACCTGCCGAAGCGTTATGTGGACGGCAAGGACAAGCTGGATCTCGCGACGCCATTCAATTTCGTGACCACGAACGATATCATCGGCGGGAATTCGGGATCGCCCGTCGTGGACCGGCAGGGCGACATTGTCGGACTAATTTTCGACGGGAACATTCAGTCGCTGGTCGGCGATTTCGTCTACGACTCTTACCAGAACCGCGCGGTGGCGGTGCATACGGCAGCCATGACGGAGGCGCTCAAAAAGCTGTACGGAGCGCAAAAACTGGTGGACGAACTGTTGGGGCACTGAAATCGGGCAACTCGGCTGCGCGAGACCTGAATCGGAAAGAGGAGGAGTTTAGCGTTGTCCGCGAGAACGGTTGTGAAGACGGCGTTTTTGTTGGCGGGGAGCACGCTGTGCTTAATGGCGCAGCCCGCCCGCGGACAGGAATCTTCGTCGAAGGAGCAACCGAAGCAAGAGGAGCAAACGAAACCGAAGCCCAACAGCGATTCGCCAGTCAATTCCGCTCCCGACCAGCCCAAATGGGACCCCATGCGGGCGGACAAGGACATCGAGGTCGGCAAGTACTACATGAGGAAGGGCGATATCGACGCCGCGATCGACCGTTTCACCGACGCGACGGAGGCCAAACCTGGTTACGCGGTTCCCTTCCGCTATCTGGGCGAGGCCTACGAGAAGCAGGGTAAGAAGAAGCCAGCAGTCAAGGCATATCAGCGGTACCTGGACCTCTATCCGCACGCCGAAGATGGCGACAAAATCCGCAAGAAAATTGCGAAGCTTCACGAGGAAATCGACAAAGAGAAGAATTGAGCTTCCCTCCTGAAGTACGGAAGTGATTTCTGCCCGCAAAAGTCGCCGGCCGGCGCTTGAAGAGTCCCGGCTCCGAGACGCCCAGCTGTCGCCAAGGAACCGGTGGATACGGATGGGCAAACGGGCGAACCGATTTCGCGCTCGGAAGCTAAGGTGAACAGCGAGAACGTGCGTCAGCGGGCGAGGCGGTCGATAACTTTGCGGGCGATGGCAAAGTGCTCGAAGCGTTTTTCCTCGGCCAGGAATTCCGGAGAGTGGGAGACCAGGGTGCAACCCGAACGCCGCGTGGGGTGCTTGACGTGCAGCATCTCGTGGAAGAGCACGTACTCGACCACAAATTCCGGAACGCCGCGACGGTCCATGCGGCGGTTCAGAAGGATCTGGTTCGGGCCCGGATCGTAAGAACCGAACTGGCGGCGCCAACTCCGCGCGCTCCAACCGATGTGTGGGCGGCTCAACTCGCCAGAAAAGTATTTTCGATTGAGACGATCGAAGAGCACCGTGAGATCGTAGTAGCGTCCCTGCGGCGCGACATGCGCGAGGCGCGCGCGATGGCGGCGCATTCGGCTGACGCGTCCACGAGTCCGGCCAGAACCCGCATACAAAAGGTAAGATTGAACCAGAGCACGATCAATGCGCCGGCCATAGACACGCGAGAGAAGCAGAGCGGCAGCCCCTTCCAACACCTCGAGGGGGGCGCGCCGGAGCAAGTCGGAAAAACGCACTAGCAGAACGTCACCGCGCCGTCGGACGGTCAGCACCAGGCTGCTGTACGGGTAAAAGTCCACTTGGAAATGCGGAGGACGACCATCACAGCCGACGCGCGTGAACATGCGCAGCATAAGCGCTTCCCCGCCGGGGACGCGAGACGGACTACGGCGCGGAGGACTCAATTCTTTCGCCTCACGGGCGGTGGCGCCGCCTTTTTCTTGGCTTTCTCGGCATCGTTCAGGGCGTCCTGCGTGCCTTCGATCGCGTCGTCGAGATTTTCCTTGTAAATTTCCTTTTCCGGGGCGTCGGTGTTGAGTTTCTGGAGTATCACGAGGAAATCCTTCGCCTTGGTAGCCATCAGGTCAATGCCCTGGCGGATGTTGTCCTGCTTTTCGAGGCCGAGCTGGATCAGATCGGCGGCGTCGTCCACACACCCAACATAGGAGTTCATCAGATAGTTGAGCATTTCGGTGTGCTTATTCGGTGAAGGGTGGTCGAGCTCGTACTGGAATTTCCTGAGGCGGTCTTCGGCGAACGTCAGGAACAACTTGATGCGTTCATTGGGAGTTTCGGCATCACGAATCTTGTCGGATTCGACGCTCGAGAGGTAGTCCTTTTCGGGGCGCTGTGCCAGCGCAGGTCGGACGGCGACGAGCAAACAGGTCAGGAAGAGCAGGCTAGCGGTGAGATTCGGGCGCCAAAGAACATTCATGGCTTAGCCTCCGGCACCGCCGGAACCTTGGTCGGATCCTTGGTGCGGCGCGGGAAAAGCAGCGCGATCAAAGCGTCGTCCGCGTCGATTAAATCCTTCCGAACAATTTGCAAAGGCGGACGGACCTCCGCCGGAACCACGACAATGGTCTCTTCGACTTCGCGAATGCCCTTGCGGACCTCAAGCTCCAGTTGCCGGTAATTGCTCGGATGACGGTCGGCATCGGGCTCCTGTTTCTTGAGAAGCTCCAACGCGGAATGAACGTTGTCCCGGTATTTTTCGAAGATGAGGCCGACGCTGACGTAGTCGCCGTCGGTGCCGGCTTTGGTGGCAGCTTCGAACTGGGCATCGGCAAGTTTATTCAAAGTCTTAACCTTTCCGCCGGCGTGGGGGTCGTGATCGAAGTGATCCTGGAGTTCCTTGACCCTGTCGGTCGCCTGGCAGCACAAGCCCAGCAGAAGTACCGAAATGCCTAGAGCGAACCTGAGCCGCAGGCGGGATCGCTCATCGCTTCTTTTCAGCCACCTTTTCGAGTACATGAATGCGTTGATTCGCCTGCCAGACCTGATCTGGATTCTTGTTCTCGTCGAGTTCCAGAAATTTCCTGTACGCATCGAGTGCGGGCTGAACCTGATTGAGTTTATCGTAACAAAGTGCGCGAATAAACCACGTGCCCGCGCCCCCAGCTTCCGCCTTCCCGAGCACGTCCAGAGCGGCAAGAGCCGCCTGGCAATTGCCAGCGAGATAGTAGGTCGAGCTGAGGTCCTTCCAGTAGGCCAGGTTGTTGCGATCAAGCTCGAGTGCGGCCTTCAATTCTTTTTCCGCATCGGCAAACTGGCGCTTTTCGAGGTAAATGCGCCCAAGTCCGCCGTGAAGCTGGGCGTCGTTGGGCGCAAGCGCAATTGCCCGACGCAGGGTTGTGATCGCCTCATCGAGCTTTTTCTGGTTGATTTCGATGTCGGCGCGCAGCTTCAGATCGTCGACGGTCGCCGGTTGCCCCGCGTTGTCTTTGGCATTTTCCGCGACGGCTTCGTCGTACTTCTGTTGTTCGACCAGGAGGTGAACGAGGCGCAACCGGGCGGCCTTGTCGTCGGGCTCTGCCGCAAGGTAATTGCGATAGGCGTCGACGGCCTGCGGTTTCTTCTGCTGATCCAAACTTTGGGCGAGTCCTTGCAACGCTTCCGGTGAGTTTGGCTGTAGCTCCAGCGCGGCGCGAAACTTGCCTTCGGCGTCGGCGGACTTGCCCAAGCGTAGCAGAACCTGGCCCAAGCGGGTCAGAGAATCGAGGTCCTTGGGGTCCAGTCTTGTGGCTCCCGCAAAGGATTCCACCGCTCCGGAAAAATCTCCCGAGCGTTCCTGAGCGAGTCCCAGAAGATAACGCGGACGGCTTTCGGAGGGCAGCAATTCGACGGCCCTGCGCAGCGCAGCAACCGCTGCGGCCGGCTGCCTTTCAAGAAGCAGGACGCCCAGATTCAACTGCGCTTCGGGCATCTTGGGGTCGAGTGCGATCGAGCGTTCATATTCCTGACGGGCATCGTCGGGCCGCTTCAGCGCCGTATAAGCGTAGGCCAGCTGAAAATGCGCAAAGGCCACATCCGGCTTTTCCGCGATGAATTTCTGGAGCGGCGGGATCGCGGCTTCGTAATCGTTTTTGTCGAGGGCGGCTTGCGCCTCGTCGAGGAGGTCGTTCAGCGGATTGCGCAGTTTTTGCGTAGCGGGCTGGGAGGTTTTGGGCGCAGGGTTTTGCGGCGGTTCAGCCGCTGGGGCGCGGACGAACGCAAGGGACAGCCCAGTAGTCATCAGAAGTAAGCGAGTTCGCCTCATTTCCCGCTCATGGGATGCTTGCCCGCGGAGGACCTCGGCGGGGCGCCTCCACCGGATTTGGATGCACCGTTCGGGAGGCGCTTTGCTTGGCCGTTTCCGTTTGTCAGCGTACGCGCCAAGAATTGACCGGTGTGAGATTGCGCGTTGCGGGCAACCTGTTCGGGAGTTCCGGTTGCGATGATTTTTCCGCCCTGTTCGCCGCCTTCCGGCCCGAGATCGATGAGCCAGTCGGCGGATTTGATGATGTCGAGATTGTGCTCGATCACAAGGAGCGACGCGCCCGCGTCGAGCAGTTTACGGAAAGCGGCGAGGAGTTTCGCGATGTCGTCGAAGTGCAGGCCGGTGGTGGGCTCGTCGAGGATGTAGAGAATGCCGCGATTTTCCGTACGCGTGAGGTGAGCGGCCAGTTTCAAACGCTGCGCTTCGCCGCCGGACAAGGTCGTGGCGGATTGCCCCAAGCGGAGGTAGCCGAGGCCGATTTCGCTTAGGATGCGCAGCTTCGAAACGACTTTGGGGACGTTGACGAAAAATGCCAAGGCTTCGCGCACGGTCAACTGCAGGATGTCGTGAATATTCTTGCCATGATAGCGCACTTCGAGCACGCTGCTCTTGAAGCGCTGCCCCCGGCATTCCTCGCAGATCAGTTCGACGTCCGCAAGAAACTGCATTTCGACGGTGACCGTGCCGTCGCCCTGGCAGGTTTCGCAGCGGCCCCCGGGAACGTTAAAGGAGAAATGCCCTGCGGAGTAGCCGCGGCGTTTGGCGTCGGGCGTTTCCGCGAAAACCTCGCGAATGGCGTCAAAAGCCTTGAGGTAAGTGGCGGGGTTCGAACGCGGGGTCCGGCCGATGGGCGACTGATCGACAATGACAACGTCCTGGACGGATTCGTCTCCTTCGAGGCGGTCGCAGAATTCCTTGATGCTTGCGCCGCTGCGCTGGGCGGTCAGCGCGCGAAACAAGACGTTGTGGACCAGAGTGGATTTGCCCGAGCCGCTGACTCCCGTGACCACGGTGAGCGTCCCAAGCGGAAGCATCAAATCGACATTTTGAAGATTGTGGAGCGTGGCGCCGTAGAGCCGGAGGAATTTACCGGAAGGCCTGTGGCGCGTAGCTGGAACAGGAATACGCAATTCGCCGCTGAGGTACTTGCCTGTGATGGATCTCTGGTCGCTCAGGATCTCGTCGTAGCGGCCGGAGAAGAGGAGTTTGCCGCCCATTTCACCGGCGCCCGGGCCGAGATCAAGGACGCGGTCGGCAGCGGCGATTGTGTCGGGGTCGTGCTCGACCACGAGGACCGTGTTGCCGAGGTCGCGCAGGGATTTGAGGATGTCGATCAGACGCTGGGTATCGCGGGGATGAAGCCCGATGGAGGGCTCGTCGAGAACGTACAAGGCCCCCACGAGATGCGAGCCTAGAGAGGTCGCGAGTTGGATGCGTTGTGACTCGCCGCCCGAGAGTGTGGAGGTGAGGCGGTCGAGCGTGAGATAGTCCAGGCCGACTTCGTCGAGGAACTGGAGGCGGCTGCGAATTTCCTCGAGGATCTTGTCGGCGACTTTTGCTTGCGAAAGCGTGAGACGCAACTCGGCAAAGAATTTTCGCGCTTCTTTCACCGTGAGCTTCGACAGGTCGGTGATCGAACGGCCGGTGATGCGCACGGCCCGGGCTTCGGCGCGCAGGCGGGTCCCGCCGCAGTCGGGACAGGTGGCATAGCCGCGGTAACGGCTCAGGAACACGCGGACGTGGAGTTTGTATTTCTTGCGCTCGAGCCAATTGAAGAAACCCTTCACGCCCTCGAATTTGTTTGCTGGATCGCCTTCGAGGACGAGCCGGCGTTGCTCGGCGGTGAGCTGGCGCCAAGAGAGGTTCGTCGGAATGCCCCGGGCGCGCGCCCATTTTCTGGCCTCTTGTAACAGGACGCGGTAGCGGGGCTTGGTCCAGGGCTCGATGGCGCCTTCATCGAGCGACTTGCTGGGGTCAGGGACAACCAGGTTCAGGTCGAAATCGATGGTGTTGCCGAAGCCCTGGCAACGCGGGCAGGCGCCATAGGGATTGTTGAAGGAAAAGAGCCGGGGTTCGGGTTCCTGATAGAGCGTGCCATCGTTCTTGCATTCGAAACGCTCGTTGAACGTCAAGCGCTCGGCAGCATTGCCGGCGGAGTCGGCGACAAATTCGAGAATGGCTTCCCCGCCACCTTCGCGGTAGCAAATCTCGATGGAATCGACCAGGCGCGGGCGCGATTCCGGATTCACCGAGAGGCGATCGACCAGCACGTAGACGGCTTTCGAGAAATTCACATCGAGAAGCGACTCGGGCGAAGAAAATTCGTGAAGCTTGCCCTCCTGGTAGAGGCGGTTGAAGCCCCGTTTCTGCAACTCCAGCAGGGCGGCACGCAGAGCATCGGCCGCTGGAGCGGCCGTGGACGCGGATCTCTTTTTGGCCGCTTTTTTGCCAGCGGCGGTCGGTTCGGGGTTGGCGACTCGCAGCGGGTAGAGAATGTAAAAACGGCGGCCAGCGGACAGATTCAGAATGCGATCCGCGATTTCGTCGGGGGAATCGCGCCGGACCTCGCTGCCACACTTGATGCAGAAAGTCTGGCCACAGCGCGCGAAGAAAAGGCGCAGATAATCGTAAATCTCCGTGGCGGTGGCCACCGTGGAGCGGGGGTTGCGCGTGGAATTTTTCTGGCGGATGGCGACCGCGGGAGCGATGCCGGAGATCTCGTCCACGTCGGGTTTCTCCATGCGTTCGAGGAACTGGCGGGCGTACGCGGACAGAGATTCAACGTAGCGGCGCTGGCCTTCGGCGTAGACGGTGTCAAAGGCGAGCGAGGATTTGCCGGAACCGCTGACTCCGGTAACGACAGTAAGGGCGTTGTGAGGAATCTCGACGGTGACGTTTTTGAGATTGTGAACACGGGCACCGCGGACAAGCAGCACCTCCTGTTGGGCGGTGGTTGGAGCGATGGTTTCGTTTGTGGCCAAAGGGAAGCTCAGTCAGTGTGCTCTGCGCGCACAGCTTAAACTTCAAAGTATACGACGCGCCTTGCGGCGGGGCAAATTGCGGGTAGGGCGTAGGAGTACGATTACCGACCGACGACCCGCGCTTCCGGGCGAGGATTTTGAATTTAACGAAGAGCTGTAAGCGTGAGGCTGTCGAAGGTGGCTTCAAAGCCGGGCCCCTCGGGGGCGGCGCACATGATGCCGACTTCGACCTTCACGGCTGGCGGAAAATAGCCCTGACGGACCGAGGTGAAGTTCTTGCCGTCGAGCGAGCAGAGTGTTTCAATCGCGTCTCTTTGGCGAACGGCTTTCCACCATACCGGGGCGATCTCCGAGAGATCGGGCATCGTGGACCAGTCGGAGAAGCCCCGGGTAAAAACCACGCTCGCGTGGCGGCTTCCGTCGAAGAATTCCGTGCCGCTTTTCATCCAGTTCTCCGCGTCGAGACGGACCATCAAGCCAGCCTGGTCGTATAAAGCCGCATACTGGCCGTTGATTCGGGCAAGAAAACTGAAATCTCCATCCGCGGGCAGATGAAAGAAGTGGCCGTTGTCGGTCGTATAACCGTAGAAAGTCTTGCGCCAGAAGTCGCTTTTGGGACGGCTGCGCACCTGGAGCTGAGTGCCGCTCACCCGGAAGGAGGCGGGCTCGTTGAACCAGCTCATCCGTGAGAACAGATCCGTCGGTTGAGAGGTCACACCCGTTGGAGCATGTAAGAGAACACTGCGCGGCATGGCGGCGGCGCCACTTAGGACCAGCGCTTTTCGTAGCAAGGCTCGACGCTCAGGATTCATCTGCCAAGGCTCCGCGGGTTACTCTTGCTCGAGCTTGATGTGGCCGATGCCGCCTTCGACGGTGAGGCGCAAGGTGTTCGGGGACTTGCCGTAGGCGGCGTTGACGTACTGCCCGTCTTCATTTTTCTTGAGGCCCCGGACGTCGACGGAACCGAGGCCGCCGTGGACGGTAGCGACGACTCCGACGTTTTTCGGCAATTGGACGACGGCTTCACCAACTCCGCCGTGAATGACGGCTTGGAGATCTTTGCCGCGCTCGCCGGTGAGATTCACGTTGGCCTGGCCTGCGCCAATGTTGAGCTCCAGACGCGTCAGATCGACCTTGGAGAGGTGCAAATCGCTGCGCCCGGCACCCACGTCGACCTTCAGTTCGAGGGGAACTTCATCGCTCACTTTCAGGTTCCAGGTATTGTCGGAGTTCACCCTAGCCTGCCCGGTACTCTGCTGCCCGACCTGCAACGTGCCGATGCCGTCTGTGACGGAATAATCGACCGAGGGAGTATGCCACGCGTCCCCCTGATAAAAGTCGGCTTCGAGAAGGTGCTCGGCGCCACCATTAATGCGCAGCTGTCCCGTAGGCATCTCGACATTCATTCTCACGGCCCGCGCGCCGTTTAGATCGACCACCTGGGTCTCGTGGCCGCGATGTCCGGGGTTGTTGGCGGCAGAGGTCCAGCCGTGGCGCTCGAAGGAGTGGCCGCGCCAAAGCAGGAACGCCAGCACCAGCAAGAAGACAAACGTGGCGATGGTGGAACCGATCGGGAAGGCGGGAGCGGAATCGGGTTCACGTTGCCGCTGGCTGCGGTCCCAGAACATGCCCGCCCCGACGAGGATCAAAAACAGCGGCCAGTACTTTCCGAGGACTGGCCAAGGATTGAAATCGGGCAGCCAACGCCACAGGAGCATGAGGATCCCGAAGGCGATGACAAGAAGGGGAAAGACCACCGAAGTGCCGCGAACCCGACCTTGTTGGGACATGCCGCCCCCTTAGGTATCATACGCAAGGAAAAGCCGATATGTTCCGGGCAAGAACGACTGTAAGTTATCGGGTTTCGGTGCCGAGTTAAAGGGCGGGTTGGGGCGAAGGCATGCTCCGAGCGTTTCTCTTTCGCAGCGCAGGGCTGGGCAGAAGGCACTCCTAATCAGCCATGAGAAGTACGAACATGGGGTCCCGCCACGCTCGACCTACGATGAGCAGAAAAGCCGCTCGACGAGCTTAGCCGGGAGGATGCCGCCCGGACGACTGCGATTCCCACGACTGGTCGCGGCGTGCTACAGTGCCCGCTGACGCCGTAAGGAGCTAAGCATTCATGGCCAAGTTTGACCGCGTGATCTGGGTCGTGCTGGACAGCGTTGGGATTGGACCGTTACCCGATGCGCTAGAGTACGGCGATACGGGCCGCAACACCTTGGGCCATATTGCCGAGTCGCGCGCGTTGAAAATTCCAACGCTGGTGACACTCGGACTCGCGAACATCGCTCCGCTGAAACATCTAAGCGCGCCAAAGGCGCCGCGTGCGTCGTTTGGGAAGGGCCGGACACACTCGCCCGGCAAAGACACCACGACCGGGCACTGGGAAATGGCGGGAGTGTGGCTCGACCAGGCGTTCCCCGTGTACAAGCAAGGGTTCCCGCCCGAAGTCATGGACGCTTTCGAAGCCGAGATTGGGCGCAAAACGATCGGCAACAAGCCGGCGTCCGGCACGGAGATCATCAAGGAGCTGGGCGCAGAGCACATGCGTACGGGGAAGCCAATTGTGTATACGTCGGGAGACAGCGTCTTCCAGATTGCGACGCATGAGCATGTGATTCCGATTGCTGAGCTTTACCGAATGTGCGAGATTGCGCGGAGGATCCTCGATGGCAAGCACCGTGTTGGACGCGTGATTGCGCGGCCATTTACAGGGACCGAGGGAAATTTTGTGCGAACCTCGCGAAGGCACGATTATGCGGTGGATCCTCCGAGGCCGATGCTGCTCGATGTGCTGAAGGACCGCAGCGTGCCGGTGTTCGGCATCGGGAAGATTCACGACATTTATAACGGCCGCGGCGTAGACGACTACACAACAACAAAATCGAATGCCGACGGCATGCAGAAGCTCACCGCTGCCACGCGGGAGCGCCAAAAGGGATTGATTTTCTGCAACCTAGTGGATTTCGACATGCTCTTCGGGCACCGCAAAGACGTGGAAGGTTTTGCGCGTTCACTCGAGGAGTTTGATGGCGGTCTGAAGGAGTATTTGCCGTATCTTACCGGGCGCGATTTGCTGATCATTACGGCGGACCATGGCTGCGATCCGGACCCGCGTTGGGAGACGACGGATCATTCGCGGGAATATGTGCCGGTTCTGGCGTATTCGCCCGCGCGGGCCGAAGGCGTGAGCCTCGGCACTCGTGACACGCTGGCGGACATGGGGCAGACGGTAGCCGAGAATTTTGGGGCCAGCATTCCGCATGGGCGGAGCTTCCTGGCGCTGGCGAAGGAGATTGCGGCCTAGGGCAGGGCCGGTTTCGGGAGCCGCGTCACAGCCGTTTTGATCGCGAATTTCAGATCGCAAAGCCGCCCGACAGCAATTCCGCAAACAACAGATCATTCCTTGCGCGGTTATTTGCCGGCGGCGGTGGTGGAGGGATTGCCGGTCGGGGCGTAGTACCCGTTGCGCGTGCGGGCCACGAGCCTGCCCATGCCGCGTGGCGGAATGACATCGACGTGCACGACACGGAAGCTGCCGTCGCGCGCGGCGTTCGATGGGTAATAGGCCAAAGTGTATTGGTGGCGAATGTCGTGGGCCACTTGCTCGCAAATAGCGTGCACATCTTCCACATTCTCCGGGAAGAACGCGATGCCCCCGGAAGCTTGGGCGATGGAGATAAGGGCGCGCTTTGCGGTCTTAGCGCTTTTCTTGCTCTCCTGGCCCAGCAGACCGATCGTGTAGATGACGGTGTCGGTTTTCTGAATCTCCTTGATGGTTTTTTCGAGACTGTTGCGGCTGGTGTTGTCTTCGCCGTCTGTCACGATCAGCAGAACCTTCTTTTCCTTGCTTCCCTTCTTCAAGTGATCGAGAGAGCCGATGATGGCGTCGTATAGGGCGGTGCTGCCGCGTGCGTCGATGCGTTCCAGGGCTTCTTTGAGTTCGGGGATGTTGCTAGAAAAGTCTTTGTCGAGGTCCAGGTAGAAATCGTCGTTGAAATTGACGACGAAAGCTTCGTCCTGCGGATTACTGTTCTGGACGAGGGTGAGAGCGGCTTCGTTGACGCGGGGCCGCTTGTCGCGCATGCTGCCGCTGTTGTCGATAACGAGCCCCATGCTGACGGGAATGTCTTCGCGCTTGAAGATCGAGAGCTTTTGCTCGACCTTGTCTTCGTAGACGCGAAAATTGTCCTGCGTGAGACCTTCGACGAATTTGCCGCGGTCGTCTAAGACCGTGGTGTGAAGAACGACGAGGTTAACGTCCAGCTTGATGCGGCCGCCGGATTGTGAGGGCTGCTGGGTCTTCGGGGCATCGGGAGAAGGCGGGGCAGGCGGCGCGTTTTGTACCGGTATTTGTGCAAAGCCAGAGGCCGCAACACAAAGGAAAAGCAGCAGACTCGTGAAGCAACAGTAGATTCCTCGCTTGGCCCAGGCGGGCAGATGACCACGGATCGCCGCAGGAGAACTCTTCCGAGCGCAGACAAGTTGCTCAGTGGGCAGGGGCGTAGTATCCGGTCTTCGAATAGACCGTGAGGGGAGGGAGTCCTTTGGGCGGGCGCAGCTTAACTTTAATCTTGCGCCACCTTGCATCGTGAACGTGGTTACTCGGTCGGTATCCCAGAACATATTGGTTGCGCAGCTCCATGCCGATCTTGGACGCGATGTCCGGTAGATCATTTAGATGCTCGACGGCAAAGACGCGTCCACCCGTGAGTTCGGTGATCTCGGAAAGCAGCGACGGACCGTTGAGCTCTTCCGGCGTACGATTGCGATAACCAAGCGGGTCAAAAATGCCGATGGCATAGAGCTGAGTGTCGGCTTCCTTCACGAGCCGCTTGATATCGTTCTCGTTATACCTACTATGATTATCGCCTCCATCGGAGAGGATGAGCAAGGCACGTTTGGCGTTATGTGCACCCCTCATCTGGCTGAGGCCGAGGTAGATCGCGTCGAGCAGAGCGGTCCTGCCCTTTGGGGCAGTCATCATCATGCGGCTCTGCAGGTCCTCGACGCTGTTGGTGAAGGTGCTCGTGAGTTCGGCCCTTTCATTGAAACTGACCAGGAAGAATTCATCCTGGGGGTTCGCGGTTTTGAAGAACTCGAGGGCGGCCTCGCGGGCTTTGTCCACTTTGTTGGCCATGCTGCCGCTAAAGTCGAAAATAACGCCGATGGATATGGGTACATCCTCCGATGAGAAACTAACAATTTCCTGCTCGATGTTGTCTTCGAAGACGCGGAAATTGTCAGGATCGAGGCCAGTCACGAGGCGATTGAAGGGATCGGTGACGGTGACGTTAACCAGGGCGAGATCCACATCGGTGCGGATGACTTTTCCGGGCTTGATGGATACGGGAGGCGTGTCGTGAGACACCTCACTCATCTTGGGGACCGCGGCGCCGGCTGGAGGTACGATCAGTTTGGGCTCGGCGGGATTCTCCTGAGCCAGAAGAGGCAAACCAAGGCATAGAAACAAAAGGCAGGCGAACAGGCCGGGAACTGTAAACCCGAGAAATACGCGCGAACTCAACCAATCGCGTGTCACGGAACCCCCATCCCCTCGGGTGGCCGAGAGGACCGCGCGGAGAACTCATCATAGCACCGGTGTAAGGGAAGGCAAGCCCTTCCATTGGCCAGGGACAAAAGGGAATCGAGCCGATCCGTGCCCGCGCGGGCACCCGGCTCTACCCCTATGTTAGCATCGCGGGGTGGCAACTTATTCGAGGTTCAAGACATGAGCGATCCAGAAGTCGTTGTTGTGATTCCGTCGCGCTACGGTTCGACGCGGCTGCCGGGGAAGCCGCTGGTGACGCTAGCCGGTAAGCCGATGGTGCAACACGTGTACGAACGGGCCAAGCGGGCTCAGACCGCGCATCAGGTTCTGGTTGCCACAGACGATCAACGGATCGTGGATGCGGTAAAGGGTTTCGGAGGCCAAGCCCGCATGACGCGAAGCGACCATCGGACAGGGACGGAACGGACTGCCGAGGTTGCCGCGCATGAAAAAGGCGACATTTTTGTGAACGTACAGGGAGACGAGCCGTTGATTGACCCGGTGGCGATTGATATGGCCGTTGGCGCACTGCTCGAGGATTCGGAAGCGCAGGTTTCGACGGTGGCGACAGCCATACGGCAGGCGGGCGACATCATGGATCCGAACGTGGTGAAGACGGTGCTCGATTTCGACGACAATGCCCTGTATTTCTCGCGGGCGCCGATCCCCTGGGTGAGGGATACGCAGCAGAAAATCCGCGTTAAGTATTGGAAGCATCTGGGGCTATATGCCTTCCGGCGCGAGGCACTGCTTGAATATGCCACGCTGCCACAGGGGGAGCTCGAGCGGATCGAGCAATTGGAGCAATTGCGTTGGCTCGAGAATGGTTGGAAGATGCGGGTGGCTGAAGTAGCGCATGACGCAGTGAGCGTGGACGTGCCGGAGGATGTGGCACGCGTGGAGAAGCTGCTGCACGTGGAGGGCTGAAGCTGCCTGCGGCGAGCGGGGCCTAAGCCTTAGAAACTAAGGATGGTTCTACTGTTGGACCGCGATGCCAGCGGTCGTGCGAGCGCTGTCGGAGGAGACGAGCAGAACGGTGGCCGGATTCGCGAAATAAGCCTGAAAATTGATGGTCGTCGAGGAAGAGCCGCCGAGAGCGAACTTGTACAGGTTGTTGGCAGTGCCGTCGCCGTTGACGGTGAGCGTACCGCCAACGCCGATATTGGCGAAAAGCTCGTTGGAGCTGATGCCCAGTTCCACATAATCGACAACGCCAGAGATGTTGTTGCTCGACGCGTTGGAAAGTGTGTACTGGCCGGTGAAGTCCTCCTTGAAAGGCACCGCGGTGGAAGAGCCAAGTTGAACTCCACTCCAGTTGAAGACGTAGGAAGCGGCCGTTCCTGCCACAGTGAAGGGGCCAGCGGTCTGGGAATAGAAGGGACCATCTCCGACAATGTTCAAGGAGGTCTGCTGAACGTCGGCCTGCGTCCCAGAGATCATGTAAAACACGTTGCTGAAAGTGCCAGGCGAGGCATGGAAAGTGAAAGTGCCACGCCCACTGCCGGCATTGGCCGCATCGATCAGATAAGTTGCCGAAGAAGTGGAACCCGAAGATACGTGGGTGTAGTTCCCGTCGTTGTTGTAATCCATCGAAATCGAGTTCAGGTTACCCTTTCCATCGGCCGCGAAGCGCGCCGCCAGGGCAACGGGCCCCTGGTTGCCAGTAAGCTGGGCCCCGCTGACGAGGTAGACAAAGTTCCCGCTGAAATCGGAATTCTGCTGGGGAATGGCGGAAGCCTGTTGCAGCACCTGGCCGGAGCTTCCTCCGAGGGAGTCTTCCTCAAGCGCTATGAGCCGCGTGGAATTCACGATATAAAACGCGTAGCTCCGGCCGTTGAAGGTCATGGTGCCACGCCCGAAGCTGGTTCCATTTCCGTTGGAGTCAAGGGCATAGGTCCCCGGAGCAATCACCGTCGCCCCTGAGGGAGCGGTGGCATTGCCGTCGTTCGTGTCCATAACACCCTGGGTGATTTTGCCGTTTCCGTCAAAATTGATTTCGCCCACAAGGGAAATGGGGGCAACCGCGGAAGAAACCAAGGACACACCTGAAAAATCGAAGACAAAATGGTTTAACAGGGCGGCGGCCGAAAAATCCGTATTGCTCTGAATGAAAAAGCGGCCACTGCCTGTGGCACTCAGGTCGGTTTGCACCAGAAAACCAGTGTTGCCTGATTCGAACGCGGCATTCAGCTGGAGACCGCCGCCGGTGGAGGCCTGAAGCGTGATCAAACCCCTTCCGTTCGGCTGAATCTGGTAATTCCCGCCGGTAAAGCTGACTACGTTCGGAGGCCCGGCCGTTCCAAGGCTCACCACATCTTGCACTCCTCCTGTTATGTTCCCCGCGCCGTCGGCGTTAAAGCTGCCTATGCGAGCGATGTAGGCGCCCGTGGTACCAAGGCCACTCATCAAAAAGGCATACTGCCCCTTCAGGCTGGCGTTTGAAAAGCCCCCTGCGGGAGGCGGTGGCGTAATAGGGGGCCCGCCACCGCAAGCCACCAGAAATCCGGACAGGGCCAGTGCCACGAGCAAGAGAGAGAGGAGGGGCTTCACAGCACGCCTCCCTGCCGCTTAGAATTCAGGCTGCTTCTCGGCGCGGCGTAGGAAAGTGGGAATCGGCTGATGCTGCGAACCATCAAAGCCCGTGCGCCTTTTTGCACGACGCGCGCGACAAACTGACTTCCGCTTCCATAAGCAACCGCTTCGCCTACGACGCGGAGCGAGTCTCGGGGTTGAATCGCGAATTGATTCGCCGCCAGAAATTTTGAGTCGCCCAAGTGGACGCCGACGGTTCCGGCGGAGGTCTCGAGGGTGACGCAGGCACCAAACGGAGGGGCTTGCGGCGTCTGAGTATACGCCACAAACGCTCCTAGAACAGTTATCTCCCGTTTGACATCATAGGCCGCAGGTGCAGAAGCGGGCGTGGGAGCTCGTTGCGCCGCGGCGGCGCGGGGCCAGAGGCTCGTCAGAAGCAGCAGGGCGAGGATGCACTTCGTTCGCGTCCACATAAGCCGCCTCGTCGATAATCGTTCCATTAAGATCCGCCTCTGTGCCAGCGGCTGGGCAGTCGTGGGCATCGCCGGGCTAGTTCCGAGCATAGACGCTTTCCGCCGGAGCGCAAGGTAAGCGGACGTCGGTGGGGCCGGCCCGATGAAGGAGAGCCGCTTGCTCCCGCAAGACTGTAACCCGCGGTGAGTAAAATAAGGTTGCGAAGATCGATAAGAGTTGGTGATGCCGGGGTGCAAAGAGTTCGCATTGACACACCGGGCGGCGTCGAACATAATTGTATGTACGTCAATCCTGCGGAGGTTCGATAAGCTCAAATCCGCGTGGCGCGGAGGCGAGCGACCCGGATGGCGCCAAAGTATATTTTTGTAACGGGCGGTGTTGTTTCTTCTCTCGGTAAGGGCGTTGCAGCATCCTCCATCGGCTGTCTCCTCGAAAGTCGCGGCTTCAAAATAACAATTCAAAAATGCGATCCGTACCTCAATGTCGATCCGGGGACGATGAGTCCTTTTCAGCACGGCGAAGTGTTCGTCACCGACGACGGCGCCGAAACCGACCTTGACCTAGGCCACTACGAACGATTCACGCACGTGAAGCTTTCCCGCGACAATAATTGGACGACGGGGCGCATCTACGAGACGATCCTGGCGAAGGAACGCCGGGGAGATTATCTGGGCAAAACGGTTCAAGTGATTCCGCACGTTACCGACGAGATCAAGAACTGCATCCAGCGCGTGGCCGGGGGCGTCGATGTGGTGATTGTGGAAATCGGCGGGACGGTCGGCGATATTGAATCGCTCCCGTTCCTCGAAGCGATCCGGCAGATGAGGCTCGAACTGGGGGCGGAGAACACGCTTTTCGTGCACGTGACACTGGTCCCGTATATTGCGGCTGCCGGCGAATTGAAGACGAAGCCGACACAGCACAGCGTGAAGGAAATGTTGGGCATCGGAATTCAGCCGGACATTTTGCTTTGCCGGAGCGAGCGGAGAATTTCTGCGGAGTTGAAGCGGAAGATTGCGCTGTTCTGCAACGTTGCGGAATCATGTGTGATTTCGATGGAAGACGTGAAAACGATTTACGAAGTTCCCGTGGAGCTGAGCAAGGAAGGTCTAGACGCGCAAATTACGCGGTTGCTGCGGCTCGAGGATGGTCCGGCGAACATGCAGCCGTGGATGGAAATGCTGCAACGCCTGCACCATCCAAAGGGTGACGTGCGAATCGCCATTGTGGGTAAATATGTCCAATTGGAGGACGCCTACAAGAGCCTCCGAGAGGCACTGTTGCACGGCGGCCTGGCACACAACCACAAGACGGTTATTGAGTGGATCGAATCGGAAGAGATCGATTCGCCAGCAGCAGCCGAAAAGCGCCTTAAGGGGTATGACGGGATCCTGGTTCCTGGTGGCTTTGGCAAGCGCGGTATCCAGGGGATGGTCTATACGATTCAATTTGCCCGCGAACAACGAATTCCCTTCTTTGGAATTTGCCTCGGAATGCAGTGCGCCACGATTGAATACGCGCGCAATGCGGCGGGGTTGAAGCAGGCGGACAGCACGGAATTTGATCCGCAAACCCCTCACCGCGTGATTTACAAGCTGAGAGAGTTGCTGGGTGTGGAAGAGATGGGCGGCACGATGCGCCTGGGCGCGTGGCCTTGCAAGCTTGAGCCGGGCTCGTTTGCGTACAAGGCCTACGGCACGCCGGAAATCAGCGAACGGCACCGGCACCGGTACGAATTCAACCGAGAGTACGAAAAGACCTTGGTTGCCGCCGGGTTGAGAATCACCGGGCGGACTCCCGATGAGAACTACGTGGAAATCGTGGAAGCGCCGGACCATCCGTGGTTCCTCGGCTGCCAGTTCCATCCGGAGTTCAAATCGAAGCCGCTCGAGCCGCACCCGTTATTTGCGGCTTTTGTTGGGGCGGCACTGGACCATAAACTGCAGAAATCGCGGCCGGCGCCGAACATTACAGCGGCCGAGGCTCAGCCCCCCGCGCCGGCGTTGCGCGCGGCACCACAACCTTCGGCATAATCATTGGGCCGGGAGCGGACGGCCTTTGCAGCAGCGGCTCTCTATATCTGAAAGATGCTCAGGTGGGTTCTGAAAACCCCGTCTCGGGCGAACGTTCGCTTGCAATGAACCGTTCTTCCGGCTGCGAAGCTAGTCGAAGCCCGCTGCGATCGGAGACGCCTTCCCACCCGGCGGGTACTCCATCCCGTTTAGCCGACATTATTCTCCGACGCCTGAAGCACGGGTTGAACCGCCCTTGGCAAGGCCGAAAGTAACGCCTTTCGCTCGACGGCCACAATCAAAGCGGAGCGGCGTCTCCTCGACAACTGCCAGGCGGGATCGGCGCGGGACTTCGATTCCATTCGCGAGCGGCCCGACTTAGCGGGTTCATTCGTTGATTGTGATATCTTCGTGTAATTAGATGGCCACCACCCGCGAAATCAGTTTGAGATCGCTGCGACTTGGCGGAGGCAACCCGCTGTTTCTGATTGCCGGACCGTGCGTGATTGAATCGGAAGCGCACACTCGGAAGATGGCGGAGTGTGTTTCGAGGATTGCGACGGACGCCGGGGTTCCCTGCATCTTCAAGGCTTCCTACGACAAAGCGAACCGCTCGTCGGCGAAGGCGTTCCGCGGACCGGGCCTCAACGAAGGCTTGCGTATTCTCGCACGGATCAAGTCCGATCTGGGCGTGCCGATCCTCACGGACATTCACGAAGCGTCGCAGGCCGCCCCGGCCGCGGAGGTCGCCGACATCCTGCAGATTCCGGCTTTTCTTGCGCGCCAAACGGATTTGCTGATCGCGGCGGCTAGGACCAAGCGTGTCGTTAACATCAAGAAGGCGCAGTTCCTCTCGCCTTGGGACATGGGCAACGCTGCGGAAAAAGTGGCTTCGTCGGGCAATCACAACATTATTCTCACGGAGCGCGGAACTTCGTTCGGCTACAACAATCTGGTGGTTGATATGCGGACCTTTCCGGTGCTGCAGAAGTTTGGCTATCCCGTGGTGCACGACGTAACGCACTCGCTGCAACTCCCCGGCGCAGAGGGGCAGGCGAGCGGCGGCCAGCCTGAGTTCATTGAAACACTGGCACGCGCGGGCGTTGCCGCGGGCGTTGACGGCGTCTTCCTCGAAACGCACGACCATCCCGCCGAAGCGCTTTCGGATGGAGCGAATGCGCTGCCTTTGTCACAACTCCGGGAACTGCTTGGGCGGCTGAAGGAACTTGCTCTGTTGGTGCGCAGATGGGATGGTGCGTCATGAGCGCGGCGACATCGAGGGTTAAAGGCGAGGTAGAAGGGGTAAAGCCGTGCCGGCGCCCCGGGAGTTACCAAGGCGGTGCACGCGCTCGGTCGGGCACCAGGCACGAGTCGCAGGTCACTTTCCCATGAGCCTGGAAACCGCGAAGCGCGTACTTCGCATTGAGGCGCGGGCGCTTCAAGAAGTGCAGGAGCGGCTGGATTCCTCGTTCGAACGCGCGGTGGAGCTTCTCGCAGCATGCAAGGGCCGCGTGGTGGTTACAGGGATGGGCAAATCGGGGCTCATCGGAAGAAAAATTTCAGCGACGCTTTCCAGCACCGGCACGCCTTCGTTTTTTCTCCATCCGGCCGACGCGCTGCACGGCGATTTGGGAATGCTAGCGCGCGGTGACGCCCTTGTTGCAATCACCTACGGGGGCGAAACGGAGGAGATCCTCAATCTGCTCGAGACGCTGAAGCGCCTTGAGACGCCGATTGTCGTGCTGACGGGCAATCCGAACTCAACGGTGGCCCAAGCCAGCGATGCTGTGATCGATGTCAGCGTGAAGGAAGAAGCTTGCACACTGAATCTGGCGCCGACGGCGAGCACCACCGCGGCGATGGCCGTGGGTGATGCGCTTGCGGTGTCGCTGCTCGAGCGCAGGGGATTCAAGCCTGACGATTTCGCGGCGTTGCATCCTGCTGGCCGGCTGGGCAAAAGATTCTTACGGGTGGAGCATCTGATGCACTCGGGTGAAGCGGTGCCGCGGGTCTCGCCGACGACGCCGATGCCGGCGACGTTTCACGAAATGTCAGCGAAGAAACTCGGCATGACAACGGTGATTGCCGCTGACGGAAAGCTTCTGGGCATCCTCACCGACGGGGACCTTCGCCGACTGATGGAAAAGCATGGTGGCGCCACGCTTTCCATGACCGCCGGCGACTGCATGGTTCGCACGCCGCAAACGATCAGCCCCGGTCTGATGGCGAGTGAGGCGCTGAACCTCATGGAGAAGAAGAAGATCACTTCGGTGGTCGTAGTAGACGTCTCGCAAAAAGTGCTTGGCGTCGTGCACCTCCACGATCTGTGGACCCTGGAACTCATTTAGTCGGAATCGTTGCTGTGGTATCCGATATCCCTCCCTTTCCTGTTACACTTTCGGTTCGCAATTTTGGAGCAGGAGGTTTCGTTTGGCACGCTTGCCCAAAGTCTCCGCCGGCGTCAGGAAACGCGCGGCGCAGGTTAAAGTACTGCTGATGGACGTGGACGGAACCATGACCGACGGTGGAGTAACGCTGCTGTCGCAAGCAGACGGTTCGGCGCTCGAAATCAAGACGTTTGACGCGCACGACGGACAAGGACTGACGCTCGCCCGTACCGCGGGAATCCGAACGGGCTGCATCACGGGCCGGGAAAGTCCGGCGCTGCTGAGGCGCGCCAATGAAATGAAAATGGAATTTATCTATATGAAGCAAGCGACCAAAATTCCGGCCTACGAAGACATCCTAAAAAAGGCAGGCGTCCCGGAATCCGCTGTCGCGTATGTTGGAGATGACTTGCCGGATCTGCCAGTGATGCGCCGCGTGGGATTGGCGATTGCGGTCGGGAATGCTGTGCCGGAGGTAAAGAAAGCGGCGCATTTCACAACGAACGCCTATGCCGGGCACGGGGCCATACGGGAAGCGATTGAACTGATCATCAAATCAAAAGGGATTTGGGAGGAGATGATTGACAAAGCGCGGGCGTAGGCGATTTCAGGAGTGCGGTCGACCGTGGGGAAGCAGGCTTTCGGATACGCGGTCGGTATCGATTTAGGTTTACGGGCTCCACAGCAGCGAATCATTTTCATCCAGCAGAGTGAGACAGAGAGGCTAATCTCGATGGAAGGGTTTGATCAGGACGACCTGCAAAACGCGATCTTGTGCGTTTGGAAAGAAGCCCGAGGAGACGGATACGAAGCGATGAATGCGGTTGCCCATGTCATCTTCAATCGGGTGGGCGCTCCGGGATTCCCTGACACTCTGCACGACGTGATCTATGGGAAGAACCAGTTTTCGTCGATGAGCATCAGCACGGATCCCCAATACAACCTTCCTACGCCGAGCGTGACTGATCCTGAGTACCCGTCTTACCTGGATGCCGCAAATATCGTGAATGCCATCGTGGCGGGAACCAGCAGTGATCCGACAAACGGCGCTCTCTATTACGCGAACCTCGAAGAGAGTACGAGCGGCTGGTTCTTCCGCCATATTGTGGAGGATCCGCTAAATCATCCTGTGCGTGCCACGATCGGCCACCAGGTGTTTTATGCGTGAGTGGCGACGGCGCGGCAGTCGGCGGGTTTCGAAAGGCGTTGGCGTATCTTGACTCCGGTTGCTAACAGTAAGAGACTCTGGCCGACGGAGTGCCGCGGAATCGTGTCCTCTTTCCCGGGGCATCGAAAGAGAGGGATCCCCGATGAAGACAAACTATCTGGCGGTTATCGTTGCCGCGATCGCCTATTGGCTGCTTGGCGCCATCTGGTACGGGGTGGTGTTCGGCGAGGCGTGGATGGCGCTCGAGCACATAACTGCAGAGCAAGCCCGGAGTATGAATCCGGTGCTGCCCTACGTGATCACCCTTGCGCTGAACGTGCTGATTGCGTACGCGCTGGCGCAAATTTGCATCTGGCGGAATGCCAATACGCTGGGACGAGGCGCGTCGGTGGGCGTCCTGCTATGGATCGGTTTTGTGGGGCCGGTTACGTTCACGACGTATATGTATGAAATGCGGCCGAAGGAGCTGTATGCGATAAATCAGTTTTTTCCGCTCGCCGGATTCGTGCTGATGGGAGCGATACTGGGAGGGTGGAAGAAGAAGAGTGCGTGAAACGCAACGCGCGGAGTGACCTACCTCCCTTCCGCGGTCTGGGCAGGCCCTTCGAGCGCTCGGCAAGCAGTCGTTACCAAAACAATCGGGTCTCAGGTGATAATAGACAGGCAGATCATCGACAGGGAGAACACGGTTCTGATGCACCCATGGCATGACGTTTCCCCGGGCGAGGAATTACCACGGGATTTTCAGGCCCTCATCGAAATTCCGCTGGGCTCGAACGTAAAGTACGAGTTGGACAAGGCAACGGGCCTGCTCAAGGTCGATCGAATCATCCATTCGGCAGTCTTTTATCCCGCGAACTACGGCTTTATTCCGCAAACGTATGCGGATGACAACGACCCACTCGACGTGCTTGTTCTCTGCCAGGAACCTGTGCAACCGCTCGCGTTGATCAAGGCCCGCGCCATCGGTGTGATGACCATGATCGATTCCGGAGCGAGCGACGACAAAATTATCTCCGTCGCGACCAACGATCCCGAGTTCAGCGATTACCTGGAAGCCCGAGACCTGCCTCCGCACCGCTTGCTCGTGCTTAAGCGGTTTTTCCAGGATTACAAACAACTGGAGGGCAAGCAGGTACAGGTCGAAGACATCAAACCGGCGTATGCGGCGATCAACGTAATCGAGAAAGCGCTGACAAGGTACCAGGCGAGGCGCGATGAGCTGCGGGGCCTGGTCAAAGAAGCGAGGACGTCGTGAGCCGCGCGATGAAATGGATGGGAATTTCTGTCGCGGTGCTTCTTGTAGCCGTGTATGTGGCCTTCAGTGTGATGGCAGGGGGGCCGAAGGATGCGCTCTACATGGTGCGCTACGCGTTGCCTTACATGCATCGCGGTGTGCTGCAGGTTGGGGACGCCGCGCCGGACGCGGTGCTGGTGGCGCTCGACGGGAAAACTCGGTTCCGGCTGCGCGATCACTTGGCGAGACGACCGCTCGTGCTGGTGTTCGGCAGCTTTACTTGACCACCGTTCCGTCGCCAGGTCGGCGACATCGCCACACTGTACCAAGACTACAAGGATCACGCCGATTTCCTCACCATCTATGTACGCGAGGCGCATCCGACCGATGAGTGGCAGATGAAGTCGAACCGAAAAGACAAGGACGATGTGTGCTACGCGCAGCCCAAGACTCTGGATCAGCGAGTTGCCATCGCGAACGACTTTACCAACCGGTTCAAGTATTCAGTACCCTTTGGGATCGACGAGATGAGCAACGCCGCGAACGATGCATATGCTGCATGGCCTGAGCGGCTGTACATCCTGGATGAGAGCGGCCGCGTTGCCTTCAAAGGCGGAAACGGGCCATTCAAATATGATCCCAAGGAAGTGCGCGCGTGGCTCGCCACTCGTTACGGCGAGGTAAAACATCCCGAGGACGGCTCCACCCGAGAAGGAAAGAGCTGAGCAGGGCGCTGCTTTGAGATCAGATGGCATGAATTCTTCTGTGCGTCCGGAAGGCAAAGGCAAACGTGCGGGACTTGCTCGCGCTTTGTCTAAACTCGGCTATTGTTCACGCTCCAAGGCCCTTTCGCTGGTTCGAGAAGGCAGAGTAAGACTGAACGGCGCAACGCCCCGCAACCCGGAAACGCCGGTGCGCCTCGGTTTGGACCGCATTGAAGTAGACGGAAAGCCGGCCGCGGCGGCCGCGAGAGCTTATCTGATCCTCAACAAACCGCGTGGGGTAGTGACGACAGCCGACGACGAAAAAGGACGCGCGACGGTCTACTCGTTGCTGCCGAAAGATAGAGAGTGGATCGCTCCTGTGGGCAGGCTCGACAAAGCCAGCGAAGGTCTTTTGCTGCTGACCAACGATTCCGAGTGGGGCGCAAGAATCACGGATCGAGACTCACACCTTGAGAAGACCTATCACGTGCAGATCGGCCGAGCGGCGGAGCCCCAGGTGCTTGAATCACTTGTGCGGGGCGTGGAAATGCCGAATGGCCAGAGGCTCAAGGCCAGGCGGGCGGGCCTCGTGCGTTCCGGCGAGAGAAACTCGTGGATTGAAATCGTGCTCGACGAAGGCAAGAACCGCCAGATTCGGCGCATGCTCGATGCGCTTGGCGTGGAGGTGCTGCGTTTGGTTCGAGTCGCAATTGGCCCGCTTGAACTCGGGGAACTCCGAAAGGGCGCCCACCGCTCCCTGCGCCAAGAGGAAAAAGAAGCGCTCGACCATGCCATTCGCGCTTCCTCCTCGCTCGGTTCCCTTCCCTGAGGCCTTATTCAGCACGAGGCTCGTGATTTCTGCGTGATTCGGAGGGGAGTGATGATAGAGTTGAACAATACATGAGCCTGCTAAATTTCTGGAAGAGTGACAAAACCTTTTCTCAGCCTGTCAATTGGGGCATCACAGCGTTTATGGTGGCGCTTCACATCGCCGCGCTGGCCGCGGTATTTTTCTTCACCTGGAAGGCATTCTTGCTTGCCGTAGTCATGTGGTGGGTGGCCGGCAGCCTGGGAATTGGCATGGGGTATCATCGCCTGTTGACCCATCGCGGCTACAAGACCCCGAAGGGGGTTGAGTATTTTCTGACCACCTGCGGCACGCTGGCGTTCGAAGGCGGCCCAATCTCCTGGGTGGCGACGCACCGCTTGCACCATCAGAACACGGACAAGGAAGGCGATCCGCATTCGCCGCGCGATGGCGGTTTCTGGGCGCACATGGGTTGGATCTTGACCGGGCGCGCGATGCACCGGGACCGCAGCGAACTCTTGCCGTATGTGCCGGATCTGCGCAAAGACAAGTTTCATTTGTGGATGAGCAAGTGGCACGCGATTCCCTCGGTTGTTGTGGCCATCGTGTTTTGGGCGATTGGTGGGTGGCCGTGGGTTTTCTGGGGAGTGTTCGTGCGCACGGTGCTGAGCCTGCACTTCACGTGGCTGGTAAACTCGGCGACGCATATTTGGGGCTCGCAGCGGTTTAACACCGGCGATACTTCTACCAACAGCTTTTGGGTGGCCTTTCTTACCTTCGGCGAAGGCTGGCACAATAATCATCACGCGCAGCCGCAGTCGGCGCGCCACGGATTTGCCTGGTACGAGCTAGACATGAACTGGTATGGTATCTGGACGCTTCGTACGCTAGGCCTGGCGTGGGACGTGAAAATGCCGAAGGTGGATGCGGCCTCAGCTTCGCGGCGGCTCGCCGCGTAGGGGTTGCCTACGCGTTTCCTGCTTTCTCCAAAGACCGAACTCTGAGACCGGCACCTGCGAAATCCGGACACCCGGGTTCGCGGGCCTTCGAAGACTCGAACAAGATTTATGAGATGGCGCAGAGTGCATTACACTAGCGGCTCGCGCAGTACCTGGAGACGCATTTGGCAGCGCCACAGGCCGTCGGCAGCTCGATCGAGTTTCAGGATGTAAGTCTCCGTGCGAGCGGCGGCACGATGCGGGAAATTGTTTCGGATATCTCGCTGGAGGTCGCCACCGGTGAGACCTTGGTCCTGCTGGGACGCAGTGGAAGCGGAAAGACTTCCCTCTTGAAACTCACCAACGGGCTTCTCATTCCATCGAAGGGAAAAATTCTCGTAAACCAGAAAGCGACCACCGATTGGGACCGCATCGAGCTGCGGCGCGGCATCGGGTATGTGATTCAGGAGGCGGGGTTGTTCCCGCACTTCACGGTGGCAAAAAACGTGGGGCTGGTGCCGACGCTGGAGGGCTGGCCGCGTCGGAAGATCGAAACGCGCGTAACGGAGTTGCTGCGGCTCGTGGGCCTCGACCCGCAAGAGTTTGGCGGACGGCGGCCGCGTGAGCTTTCGGGCGGACAGCGCCAACGCGTGGGGGTCGCCCGGGCTCTGGCGGCCGATCCGCCCATTCTGCTGATGGACGAGCCGTTCGGCGCACTTGATCCTGTGACGAGAGCGGAACTGCAGCGCGAATTCGCGGCGCTCGCCCGGCAACTGCGGAAGACGATCGTCTTCGTGACGCACGATCTTCGCGAAGCCCTGCTGCTAGCTTCGCGAATTGTGTTGCTTCAGTCCGGGCGAATCGTTGCCAACGCGCGGCGCGAGGAGTTTTTGCAACTTGAGCATGCAGAAGTGCGCGCTTTCGCGGCATCGCTCTCAAGTCAGGCGGGAGACCCGGCATGAGCCCCTGGACTTTCCTGGTGGAGCATCGCGCGGAGATCTTCGCAACGACGGTCGAGCACCTCGCGCTGGTGATCATAGCGATGCTCATCGCCATACTCCTAGGCGTTCCGCTCGGGTTGCTGATCGTGCACCGGCCAGTTTTGCGCGGAATCGCCCTCGGTGTGGCTAACGTTTTTCAGACGATTCCAAGTCTGGCGTTATTCGGATTTCTTATTCCCATCCCATTTATCGGGGGGATCGGAAAACGTACGGCGATCGTCGCGCTGATTCTGTACGCGTTGCTCCCCATCCTCCGCAACACGTACGTGGGGCTGACGGAGATTGATCCGGCCGTGTTGGAATCGGCGGAGGCAATGGGCATGACGCAGTCACAAATTCTGTTCCGAGTGCGCCTCCCTTTGGCCAGTGCCTTCATCCTTGCGGGCATTCGCACGGCGACGGTCATCACGGTTGGAGTGGCGACGATCGCCGCGGCGATCGGGGCGGGTGGCCTGGGTACGTTCATTTTTCGTGGTGTGGCGCTGGTGAGCAATGGATTGCTGCTGGCCGGTGCGATCCCGGCGGCGCTGCTCGCTCTTGCCGCGGATTTCCTGCTGGGAATCATCGAGAGACGGTTGCGGGTGTCGTGATCAGTTGGCGCCGAAAACGCGATGGAGCACCGAGAACGGCCCGACTCCCTTCGAAGCTCAGGACACGCCCGTACGAGCTCAGGGCAAGCAGAAGTCGGACACGGGAACGGCCCGAGCGGGGCTGTCGAATCGGGTTGAAATCCTGCGGACCTGGGGCGCGGGCCTGCGCTGGACTTCTACTACTCGCGATCGTTGGAATCCTCGCCGGCTCGGGTTGTCAGAAAGCGCGCCAGCCCGGGATCACCGTCGGCAGCAAGTTCTTCACCGAGCAGGTACTACTGGCAGAATTGCTCGCACAACAAATCGAAGCGAAAACGGGAATCAAGGTCCAGCGAAAAACGAATCTTGGCGGGACTTTGTTGGTTCACAAAGCGCTACTGGCAGGTGAACTGGACCTTTATGTCGAGTACACCGGCACGGCTCTGACAGCCGTGCTGCATGAAACTCCATCGGGAGATTCGTCCGCTGTATATCGCCGCGTGAAACAGGCCTACGCGGATCGCTTTCATCTGGAAGTGACCGAGCCACTCGGATTCGAAAACACCTTTGCGATGGTGGTTCGCGGCGACGATGCGAAGAAGATGAATCTTCGCAAAACCTCGGACATTGCCGCGACCGCTCCAACATGGCGGATCGGGGTTGGCTACGAATTTCTTGAAAGGCCTGACGGCTTCAAGGGCTGGTCGGAGCGATATCAACTTCATTTCGCGGGCCAGCCGCAGGTTATGGACCTGGGACTGATCTATCGAGCGCTTCTCGACCGCAAGGTTGACATCGTCGCGGGCAATTCGACCGACGGGCTGATTGAGGCGCTGGGACTAGTGGCATTAGACGATGATCTGCATTACTTCCCACCCTACGACGCCGTGCCTGTCCTGCGTCAATCGACTTTGGCGCAATACCCACAGTTGCGAGCGGCCCTGGCCGAACTCGGCGGCAAGGTCTCCGCTTCCGACATGCGGCGGATGAATTACGCCGTGGACGCGCGTCTGAACGACCCGGCGGAAGTGGTCCGGGAATTCCGCAAGTCGAAAGGCTTGTAGACGACGGCGGAATGCCCGGTTCCGAGCACCGGAAATCCCAATATCGAACAGTCTACCTAAATCCAGAGCCGGCGAGATTCCCTAATCCATTGATAATCGGAGACTTTCTAGCCCGAGTTTTGCGGCTACCGGTGTGCCACTACCTCTGCTGAAAGACCTTGTCATGGATATTCCTCGACCCTCAAACGCCCGGGCCAAGATGATTCGCCGTATCGTGCTCGGAGCAGCGGCGGTTCTGCTCATCGGCGGGGTGACCTTCGGATTGTCGCGGTTGCGCCCCGCAGCTCCCACCGTGGATCGCGCGACGGTGTGGTCCGATGAAGTGAAGCGCGGGCCGATGCTGCGCGAGCTTCGGGGAATCGGCACGTTGATTCCCGAAGACATCCAGTGGATTCCGGCGCAAACCGAAGCACAAGTCGACCGCATCGTGCTGAAGCCGGGCGCGATCGTTAAGTCGGACTCCATCATCCTTGAGCTTAGCAATCTGACGCTGAAACGGGACGTACTCGACGCCGAGTACCAGCTAAAGGCAGCGGAGGCGGACTACGCCAACCTGAAGGTGCAGGTTAACAGCGAGCTTTTGAATCAGAAGGCGGCCGAGGCCGGCGTGCGCAGCGAGTACGAGCAGGCAAAAATTCAGCACGCCGTCGACGAGAAGCTCGCAGCCGACGGAATCGGGTCGACGGTGACTGCGGAGCTGTCGAAGGTAAAGGAAGAACAGCTCGCCGTGCGGGTGCAGCTCGAAGCAGACCGCACCAAGAACACGGCGGACGCCGCGCAGGCCCGCCTGCAAGCGCAGATGTCGCACGTAGATCAGCAGCGAGCATTGTACGAGCTTCGGCACGCGGAGCTGGAGGCCTTGCATGTGCGCGCGGGGCTCAATGGCGTCCTGCAGGTTGTGCCGGTCGAAGTCGGGCAACACGTGCTGCCGGGGACCAACCTGGCACGGGTAGCCGATCCGAAGAGGCTCAAGGCAGAAATCAAAGTTGCTGAGACGCAGGCCAAAGATGCGGTGATTGGGCAGAAGGCGACGGTTGACACGCGCAATGGCATGGTTACCGGCCACGTTTCACGCATCGATCCCTCGGTGCAGAACGGGACTGTCACGATGGACGTGGCAATCGATGGGCCGCTGCCCGATGGCGCGAGGCCGGATCTGAGCGTAGATGGAACGATTGAAGTCGAGAACCTGAAGGATGTCTTGTACGTCGGACGGCCCGTTCACGGTGCGTCGCAGAGCACGATCAGCCTGTTCAAGCTGACGCCAGACGGGTCGGAGGCCACGCGGGTGAACGTAAAGCTCGGACGGAGTTCCGTGAACACCGTCGAGATCCTGCAGGGATTGCAGGTGGGGGACCGGGTCATTCTGTCCGATATGTCGCAGTGGGACAACTACGATCGGGTGCGGTTGAAATAGGGCTGTTTCAAATTGTGGTGGGAGGATTCCGTGCATACGCTCTGGCAGGACATCCGCTACGGATGGCGCATGCTGGCAAAGAATCCTGCGTTTACCGCAATCGCGGTGGTGACGCTCGCACTGGGAATCGGGGCCAACGCTGGTCTGTTTTCGGTGGTGAACGCGGTGTTGCTGAATCCGCTGCCCTACGATCAGGCAGAGCGCTTGGTTGCGCTGTACGTGCAAACGACGGAGTTTTCGCGTTCTTCCATCTCCTATCTGAACTTCCTCGACTGGCAGCGGGAGAATCGGTCCTTCGAGGGGTTGCGATCGCAACTTTTCGGAGTGAGTGCGACCGATCCAGCGACGTTTTTCGGAGTCGCGCTGCTCCTCGCGCTGGTTTCGATGGTCGCGTGCTGGATTCCGGGACGACTCGCGGCGCGCGTCGATCCCATGGTGGCGCTGAGGTACGAGTAAATGCAGGCGCTATGGCAGGACGCGCGGTTCGCCTTTCGGATGCTCCTGAAGACACCCGGCGTAACAACCGCTGCGATTTTGATGCTCGCGCTCGGGACCGGAGCAAACACGGCGTTGTTCAGCACGATCAAAGCGGTGCTGTTGAACTCGCTTCCGTTCAAGGAGCCGGAACGGCTTGTGACGCTTGCCGCCAGCGACAGCGGCACGCGGAATCCGGTCAACGTTTCCTATGGACTCGTAGAGGACTGGAAGGAGCGAAGCAAGTCGTTCGAGCGCATTGCAATGTATCGGGACTGGCAGCCTACACTGACCGGGCAGGGCAAGCCTGAAGTTTTGCGCGCGGTGCGAGTCTCGTACGATTTTTTCCAGACGCTGGGAGTAAGCCCGGCGCTAGGCCGCGATTTCCGCAAAGAAGAGGACCGTCCGGACCGGAAAAACGTTGTGCTGCTCAGCTACGGACTCTGGAAAGAGAGATTCGCGGGGCAGACCGGGATTTTGCGGAGCAATATTCAGCTAAATGAGGCGACCTACGAGATTATCGGAGTCCTGCCGCGTGATTTTGAGGCGCGCTTGTTCTACTACAGCGCGCAGCCACCACAGATCTGGGGAGTATTGGGGTACGACGCCTCGCAGCCGTTCTCTTGCAGGTCCTGCCAACATCTGCGAAGCGTGGCTCGCCTGAACGAAGGGGTGACGCTGGCTTCGGCGCGGAAGGAAATGAACGCGGTTGCTTCAGGGCTGGCGCGTGAGTTCCCGAACGACTACCCATCGGACGCTTCGGTGGCCATTACTCCGCTGCACGAAGCAGTGACCGGCCGAGTGAGCAAGGCACTTTGGCTGCTGCTGGGAGCAACCGTGTTTGTGGTGCTGATCGCCTCCGCGAACCTTGCGAGCCTGATGTTATCGCGCGTGGTATCCCGCGAAAGGGAGACGGTGGTTCGAGCCGCTCTGGGTGCGAGCGGGATGAGGCTGTTTTCGCTACTTCTCACGGAAACGCTGTTGCTTTCGTTAACGGGAAGCGCAGTTGGCGTGCTTTTTGCTGTCTGGGGAGTACGGGCATTGCAGGCATGGACTTCCGCCGCGATTCCCCGGTTGGACGATTTGCGGATCGACGCTGGGGTGCTGGCGTTTTCGATCCTCGTCAGTCTGGTTGTCGGCGTAGTTGCCGGCGTGAATCCGGCTTTGACGATCTCGAGAAGTGAGGCCAGAGAGGCGCTGCAGCGCGGGGGCCGCGGGACGGCCGGCTCACGGCGCGGAAGGCTGCGCCGCGCACTGGTGATCTGCGAGATAGCTTTGGCGTTTGTTCTGGCGATTGCCACCGGATTAATGGTGCGCAGCCTGGACCGAGTACTGGATGTAGATCCCGGCTTTGAGCCCCGGAACCTGCATACGGCAGCATTCAATCTGGTCGGCTCCAAATATGCGAAGAGTGGGGACTCGCTGCGATTTGAAGAAAGCCTGCTCGAAAGACTCGAGAAAGTCTCGGGCGTGGAGGGCGCGGCAATGGTGAGCACGCTTCCACTGGGTGGCAGTTGGGACCGACGTGGATTTCACGTGAAGGACCGGCCGCTTGCCAGCAGCGTTGAAGCACCCAGCGTGGACAGTTATTTTGTGACCGCGACGTATTTCGAGACGATGCGAATTCCGGTTCTTAAAGGCCGGACTTTTATACGAGCGGATGAAGCCACGGCCGCGTCCGCACCGGTTGCGGTCATCAGCCAGAGCACGGCGGAGCAGATATGGCGGGGAGAAGACCCGCTGGGCAAAGCGATCCAACTCGGAGGGCGAGACGAAAACAAGCCGTGGGCTGTGATCGTGGGGATTGTCGGGGATGTCCGGCAGTATGGGTTGGAAAATGCGGCGACCGCAGAGGCCTATCTTCTTGAGAGCCAAAACCCAGCAGGCGGGGGAAACCTAGTGGTGCGGAGTTCGATGAGTGGCGCGGATATTTCGAAGGCGATTGAAGAGCAAGCCGCCTCGCTCGATAAGGACGTGCCGATATATGCGCAAGCCAGCATGGAAGAATTGATCTCCACCTCTTTGGCTGAGAGGCGTTTTGTGACGAATCTCGTCGGCGGTTTTGGCTTGCTGGCGGTGCTGCTGGCATGCATCGGGGTTTATGGAGTCCTGTCTCATCAAGTAGCGCGACGTACGGGTGAGGTTGGCATCCGCGTCGCACTGGGTGCGCGCCCTAGCGAAATTATGACCATGGTGCTCAGCGAAGGAGCTGGGCTGGTTGCACTCGGTGTCGGGCTCGGGATCCTCGCGGGGTTTGCCTTAGGCCGGGTTTTGAGCAGCCAGCTTTTTGGCGTGAGCGAGACGGATCCGGTGACGTATATCGCAGTCAGCTTGTTGCTCGGGGCCGTGGCGTTGGCGGCGTGCTACGTCCCGGCCCGAAGGGCAGCGCGGTTCGATCCGATTGTGGCGCTGAGGTATGAGTAGGAGTCGATGATGGAAACACTCTGGCAGGACATCCGGTACGGAGTGCGGATGCTAAGGAAGGATGCCGGGTTCACCGCGATTGCGCTGCTGACCCTGGCACTTGGCATTGGAGCGAACACGGCGATCTTCAGCATTCTCGAGGCGGTGCTGCTGAAGCCGCTGCCATTTCCGGAGCCGCACCGGCTGATGGCCATTTGGGGCACGGACTCAAAGAATGGCGAGGCTCGCCGGGCCATCAGCTATCCCGATTTCACGGATTATCACGACCGGAACCGCAGCCTTGAGTCTCTGGCGGCCTACACGGATGGAATGTTCACACTTACGGGGAACGGTGATCCGGCGCAGCTTCACGGCGCAATCGTAAGCGCCAGCTTGCTGTCTGTTCTTCGCGTCGCGCCCGAAATAGGCGCAGGGTTCACACCCGAAGATGACAAGCCTGGCGCGCGCGTGGTGCTTTTGAGCCATTCGCTGTGGAATGGCCGCTATGGCGGAGACCCAGCAATTATCGGCCGCGCGATCGTGCTGAACGAGCGACCTTACACGGTCGTCGGCGTGATGCCCGCGTCGTTTCAGTTTCCTTTGGACGTGGAGCCCGTGGATGTCTGGACCACGATGGCCGTTGAAATGGTCTCCGACGCGGAGGACGAGCCATTGGCTGCTCAACGGGGCGCCCATTTCCTGTACGGGATTGCGCGCCTGAAAACGGGTACGACGCTGTCGCAGGCCAACGCCGATGCTGCCGCTGTGTCCGCCGGATTGGAAAAACAATATCCCGACGAAAACAGCCATCTCGGATTGGCGTTGCAGCCAGCGGCGGAGGCGTTGGTCGGCGACGTTCGTGCGTCGCTGTTGATGCTGTTCGGCGCAGTCGGTTTCCTGCTGCTGATTGCGTGCGCTAACGTTGCCAATCTGCTGCTGGCCCGTGGAGCTTCGCGAGAGAGGGAGATGGCGGTGAGGGGCGCGCTCGGGGCGGGCGGTTCGCGCCTCATGCAGCAACTTTTGACCGAGAGCATAATCCTGTCGCTTGCGGGCGGAGCCGCCGGCCTGGTGCTTGCCGCGTGGGCTACGCGTTTTCTTTCTTCCCTTCCCTCGCTACAGATACCGAGACTAGCTCAGGCGCGGCTTGATTGGTTGGCGCTGCTGTTCATGACCGGCGTGTCGGTTCTGACCGGGATCATTTTCGGGATGGCACCAGCGCTTCATTCTTCGAAGCTGAAACTTGCCTCCACGCTAAACGAAGGGGGCCGAACAGCAACGGTTGGCGCGGCGCAGAACCGGGTCCGGCGCTTGCTCGTAATTGGAGAGGTGTCCCTCGCCCTGGCGCTGGTGATCGGGGCGAGCTTGCTGGCAGAAAGCCTCATGAACTTGTGGCGCGTGCCGCCGGGATTTGACCCGAGCAATGTTCTTGCGTTCAACGTAAATCTTCCCGCGGTGCGCTACGCGAAGCCCGAGCGATCGATTGAATTCTACCGGCAGTTGATTGACCGCATGAGGGGCGTCACAGGGGTGAAAGACTCGAGCGGCATTTTTCCGCTACCACTCTCGGACAGCCAGATTCGAACGTCGTTCGCGATTGAGGGCCGCCCGATGGCCAAAGGCGAGCAACCTCGCACCCAGATTCGAGTCATCGACCAGGACTATTTCGCGACGATGCATATTCCACTGCTCGCGGGGCGCACGTTTACAAACCGTGACAGCGCAAAAAGTGCGCCGGTGGCGATTATCAACGACGCGTTCGCGAAGAAGGCCTTTCCTTCGGAGAACCCGTTGGGCAGGCACATCCAGCCGGACGCGTCGGTGGCGCGGACTCCGCCGATGCGGGAAATTGTCGGCGTCGTGGGAAACGTGAAGTACCGGAACCTCTGGGAGTCCGCGGAACCGGAGTGCTACATGCCTTATGAGCAACTGCCGCTAGGCAACATGACGCTGGTTGCGCGCACGTCGGCGAGGCCTCTTGATCTGCTCCCCGCGATGCGAGAGCAGGTAAAGGCGGTGGATCCGGAAATACCCGTGTTTCGGGCGCGAACGATGGAGAATTACGTTTCCGACTCGGTCGCGCAGCGGCGCTTCACCGGAATCCTGTGTGGCACATTTGCGGCCGTGGGACTGCTGCTCGCTGTCGTGGGCCTTTACGGCGTGATGTCGTATCTGGTGGCGCAGCGTACGCATGAGATTGGCGTTCGCGTAGCTGTTGGGGCCGAAAGACGCGACATCCTGGGAATGGTGCTGAACCACGGGATGCGGCTCTGCCTGATCGGAATCGTGATTGGCACGATTGAGGCGCTTGCGCTGTCGAGGGTCCTCACGAACCAGCTGTTTGGGGTGAGCGCGACCGACGTGCGCACCTATGTCCTGGTCATTCTGACGCTGGCGGCCGTGGCCGCAGCCGCGTGCTATTTTCCCGCGCGGCGGGCGACGCGGATCGATCCAATGGTGGCGCTGAGGCACGAGTAGAGAGGAAGCACCGCGATGACACGTTTGCTCGAGGAATTGCGCAACGCGCTTCGGAATATTCGAAGCGCTCCGAGCGTGGCTGCCGTGGCTATCCTCACAATCGCAGCCGGAGTAGGCGCCAACACGACGATTTTCAGTTGGATGCGTTCGCTGCTCCTGAATCCGTTGCCGGGCGCGGCGCAGCCCGAGCGCGTTGTCGCGATCGAAAATACCGCTCCCGACGGTGCGCCGATCACTACCTCCTATCTGGATTTTCGCGATTTCCGTGACAATCTGAAGCTCGTGCACGACGTAACCGCCTATCGCGGCTACGTGTTTTCCGTCGGTGATGCCAACAACACGGAACGGGTGTGGGGTGAAATTGCCTCGGGCGGTTTGTTCGATTTGCTGGGCGTCAAGCCCGAAGCGGGCCGTTTTTTTTCTGCCGAGGAGCGCGACGATGCGCAAAACGCCCACGCCGTCGTGGTGATCAGCCACGGCTACTGGAAATCGCGCTACCAATCCGATCCGGAAGCCGTCGGGAGCATCCTGCGCATCAACCGAACTCCGTTCACGATCATCGGTGTGGCGCCCGAAGGTTTCCACGGCACCCAGGCGGGACTGGACTATGAATTTTGGGTTCCGCTCACAATGTATGGCCAATTGACACACACCGGCGTATGGATGCTCGAGGACCGCAACGCGCGGAATTTCATGATGCTGGCCCGTCTCGCTCCAGGTGCCACGACGGAGCAGGCCCGCGCCGAGGTACAGGCGCTGGCGAACCGCTTGTCCGTCGCCGACGCCGATTCCAACCAGGGCATTGGCGCAACCGTCTTACCCGTATGGCAGTCACATTTCAGCACCCAGGCGACGCTGCTTACTCCGGTCGAGATTTTGATGGGGGCCGGCGGCGTCGTTTTGCTGATTGTGTGCGCCAATCTCGCCAATCTGCTGTTAGTCCACGCCACGGCACGGGCAAAGGAATTCAGCGTCCGGCTGGCACTGGGTGCGAAACCGAGACAGGTCGCCGTGCAACTTTTCACCGAGACACTGCTGCTGTCGATAACCGGTGCGCTCGGAGGGCTGATCCTGGCGTATTGGCTTGGCGACGCCCTGCGATGGCTACTGCCTAAGGTTGCCAGCCCGGGTATAGTGACCGCGCCGCTCGATGGCCAGGTCCTGGCGTTTAACGCTGGGCTGGCGGTCTTCGTCGCGCTTGTGGCAAGCCTGGTTCCTGCGCTGCACGCGTCGCGCACCAGTATCAACGAAGTCCTGAAGCAGAGCGGACGGGGCGGAACCATGGGCGGCCGCACGAATCGGTTGCGCGGGCTTCTGGTCATTTCCGAGGTGGCGCTAGCGGTGATCGCGCTGGTCGGGGCGGGCCTGTTTATCAAGAGCCTCGAGAGCGCTCGGGCAATTGATCCCGGCTTCTCGCCAGACGGCGTCGCTCTCGCGCAGTTCGACTTCTCGACGACGGGCTATGACGCGGAGCGGGTCGACAACTTCTGCCGCCGGCTAAGGGAGCGCCTGCTCGAACGGCCCGGCGTTACCGCGGTGAGCTACGACGACTCCGTCCAGCTCGGCTTCCACGGAGGCAACTGGGAAACGGTGGAAGTGGAAGGGTACGTGCCAGGTCGCAGCGAGAACATGAAGATCTACCGGGACCTTGTTTCACCGGGTTACTTCGACTCCATGAAGATTCCGCTGGTGGAAGGCCGGGATTTCGATTGGCGCGACGAGGTCAACTCGCAAAAGGTCATCATCGTGAACCAGGAGTTTGCGCGCCGATTCCTGGCCAATCGCCTTGTGATCGGCAGCAAAGTACATGGCTGGGGCGAATGGTTCACCATTGTGGGGATGGCCCATGACAGCAAGTATCATCGCGTCACAGAAAGCCCCCAACCGTACTTCTACGCCCCCATCCGACAGATTTTCCGGCCCGAATACGGATTGACGTTTCACGTGCGCACGTCGGGCTCGGTGAATGAAGCCATCCAGGCGCTGCGCGCGGAAACCGCAGCCATGGACCCAGCGCTAACCATCTTCGACGCCGAACCGATGACGGAATACATTTCGGCCTCGTTGTTTGGAGCGAAGATTGCCGCCACGCTGCTGAGCGTGTTGAGTTGCGCCGGGCTGCTATTGGCAGCCATGGGCTTGTACGCTGTGCTGGCCTATTCCGTAGCCCAGCGGACGCAGGAGATCGGTCTGCGCATGGCGCTTGGGGCTAGCCCGGCGGACGTGCTGAAACTGGTGGTCTGGCAAGGGCTCCAATTGACCTTTGCCGGGGTTGTCATCGGAACTGTGGTTGCGGCGGTATCGGGGCGGTTTTTGTCGAGCTTGCTCTATGCCGTTAGACCCGCCGATCCATTTACGTTTGTGGCCGTTTCACTGGTGTTAGCGGCCATCGCGCTCCTGGCCTGCGCGATTCCGGTGCGGAGGGCGACAAGGATCGACCCAATGGTGGCGCTGAGGTACGAGTGAGAAGGAAGGCAAAACAGCGGGAACTTTCCGTACGAAGGGCCGTACTTATACGCAGGGGTCGATCGGTGTGCCTATAGAGCGCTAGGGAACAGTCAGGGTTTTTGGCGGTCGAGAGTTTTTGCAAATTCTTGGATGGCTCGGAAGCGAGCGTAGGAGAGCAAATGGCAGATACGAACAATGCACTGATCAAGATGGAAGGCGTGAAGAAGGTCTTTTTGACCGACGAAGTCGAGACGCACGCGCTCGAGGAGATTCATCTGGAGATCCAGCGAGGGCAGTACGTGTCGATCGCGGGGCCTTCCGGTTGCGGCAAGTCGACGCTGCTCTCGATTTTGGGGTTGTTGGATTCGCCCACGGATGGGACTTACCTCCTGAATGGCCAGCCCGTGGCGAATCTGACCGCGAGCGAGCGCACACGCATCCGGAACCGCGAGATCGGGTTCATCTTCCAGGCCTTCAACCTGATTGGTGACCTTACGGTTTACGAGAATGTGGAGTTGCCGCTGACGTATCGTGGCACCGGTTCGGCCGAGCGGAAGCAGAAGGTGGAGCATGCCCTGCAGCGTGTCGGGATGGCTCACCGAATGCGGCACTATCCGTCGCAGCTGTCGGGAGGCCAGCAGCAGCGTGTCGCCGTCGCGCGGGCGCTCGTGGGTGACCCGCTGATTCTGATGGCAGACGAGCCAACGGGGAACCTGGATTCGCGCAACGGCGAGGCGGTGATGGAACTGCTGCGAGATCTGCATCGCAACGGGGCCACCATCTGCATGGTGACGCATGACGAGCGTTACGCGCATTTCGCGGAGCGGACCATCCGACTATTTGACGGACGTATCGTTGAGGAGACGCAGGAAGCCCAAGTAGGCGCATGACAACTTCGAGGAAACCGTGGGAACGATGTGGCAGGATCTGCGCTATGGAGCCCGGCTTCTTTTGAAGAAGCCAGGATTCACGATGGCGGCACTGGGAATCGGCGCGAGCGCCGCAATCCTGTGCGTGATGGACGCGCTTCTTTTGGCCCCACTGCGCTTTCCGGAGCCAGATCGCCTGCTGAAACTTGAGGAAAGACATCCCGGCGTTCCGTCGTACAACTTCAGCTACGCAAACTATTTTGATTTGGCACGCGCGACGCGTACGCTGCACGACCTGGCGGCTTATCGACCGTGGCAATTCAAACTGAGTGAAGGCCGAGAGCCCGAAACCGTCGACGGTTACGTGGTAACGCCGAACTTTTTTTCGAGTGTGGGGATTACACCCCTTCTCGGGCGCACGTTTGCCGAACAGGACAACCTCCCATGAACTCCATAAGGCAGGACATCCGGTTTGGGATCCGCATGCTGCTGAAGAACCGGCTCGCGTCGCTTGTTTGCATCGTGGCGCTGGCCCTCGGCATTGGCGCAAACACCGTGATGTTCAGTATGGCGGAAGCATTCCTGCTGCATCCCGTGCCTTTTGAAAACGCGGAGCGAATCGTGGCGCTCGTCGACTCGCGTCCACATCAGGGGATCGATACAAATAGCGTCGCACCGGCCACTTATTTCGACTGGAAAAAACAGGCGCGCTCCTTTGAGCAGTTGGCCGCGTACGCCTGGCAGGAAATCAACCTAACGGGCGACCGCGAGCCGCAGAAAGTCCAGGCTTTCGGCGTAACGGCCAATCTGTTTCGGACGATCGGTGTTACGCCGGAGAAAGGGCGGGTGTTTCTTGAGGAGGAGGAAGAACCGGGTAAGGATCAGGAAATCATTTTGAGCTATGGGCTGTGGACAGAGCGTTACGGTTCGGACCCACAGATCGTGGGAAGGAAGGTCAAGGTCGACGGCAAACCGTTCGAAGTCGTGGGCGTGATGGCGAAGGGTTTTGACTTTCCGTTGCCGGCAGAAGCCTGGGTTCCCCTGGCGGTGGACCCGAAAGACCGCATCGACCGGAGCAGCCGATGGTTTTGGGTGCTCGGCCGCTTGAAGCCTGGGATTTCGTTCGAGGAAGCAGCGGCCGAGATGCGCTCGATTTCGCAACGTCAGGCAGACGCGTATCCCGACACAAATAAGGGCTGGCAGTTACGGCCGATGCCGTTGCGGGAGTTCGTGACGAGCACTCTAACGCGCCAGTACACGCTGCTACTTTTGGCAGCAGTTGGTTTTGTTCTTCTTATCGCCTGCGCCGATGTTGCGAACGTGCAGTTTGCGCGAGTGACCGCGCGCAGCAACGAGTTCGCCGTTCGCACCGCGCTCGGAGGCAGTTCTTGGCGTGTGGTACGGCTGTTGTTGACAGAAAGCGTGCTGCTTTCACTCGCCGGCGCGGCGGTTAGCCTTCTGCTTGCTCAATGCGGCCTGAGAGTTGCCCTCGCGCACATGCCGCCCGACATAGCCAAGTTCGTTGCGGGGTGGAGGACCATCCACCTTGACGGAGGCGCCTTCCTATTTACGCTCATCATTGCCGTCCTCAGCGGGGTTTTGTCGGGGATGGCCCCGGCATTCTTCAGTTCCCAGACAAACCTGAGCGAAACGCTGAAAGACGGCGGCCGCAACTCCTCGGGGGGACGCGCGCGGCACCGGCTTCGCAGCACGTTGGTGGTAATCGAGGTTTCCCTTGCCTTGGTGTTGCTCGTGGGCGCGGGCCTGCTGGTAAAAGGATTCAAGGGACTGTTAAGCGTCAATGAGAGTTACAACCCGGCCGCCTTACTCACGATGAATCTGACGCTGCCGGAAGCGCGCTACGCGAAGCCGGAAGCACGTCGCGCGTTTCATGAAGAAATTCTCGAGCGCCTCGGCAGCGTGCCCGGGGTGCAGTCCGCGGCCGTGGTTTCGCACGTTCCTTATGCAAACGGCGGAGATTTGGGAACGGATATCTTCTCGATCGAGGGGCGCACACCTTCCGAGCGCGGTGATCTGACGGACGCAATTATTCAAGATACGGCAACCAGTTATTTCAGCCTGCTTCGCATCGCTCTTGTCGATGGCCGGCTTTTGACGGATCGCGACGGAGCGGAAACGCCTCGGGTTGCCGTCGTCAGTCAAAGCCTGGCGAGACGCTACTTTGCTGGGGAAAACCCGCTCGGCAAGCGAATCAAGGTTGGAACGGCGAACGGCGAAGCCCCGTGGCTGACAATCGTTGGGATCGTGAAGGACGTGCATTACAGTTGGATTGTTAAAGAAGATGTGCCAACGATTTACCGCCCTTTCCGGCAGGCACCGCCGTATTACACAACCATCGTGTTGCGGACCACTGAAAGGCCTTTGCAGCATGTCCCGGCGGTACGGCGGGAGATTGCGGCCATCGATCCCGAATTGCCCTTGTACAACATCAAGCCGCAGGATCAAGTAATCGAGGAATCCATCGTCGGGATTGCTTACGTCGCTGTGATGATGGCTACGCTCGGAATCATCGCATTGGTGTTGGCATCGGTTGGCGTTTTTGGCGTCATGTCCTACGCTGTCACCGAGCGAGCGCATGAAATTGGCGTTCGCATGTCGCTTGGGGCAAAGTCCAACGATATCGTCCAGATGGTGCTGAGCCGCGGGATGCTTTTGACCGGAATAGGCCTGGCAATCGGCCTGCCGATCGCGTTTCTGCTGGCGCGAGCACTCTCCAGTTTGCTGTTCGGAGTAGATGCGGCGGACCTGGACTCGTTCGTCGGCTTACCGTTGGTTCTCGCAGCGGTCGCGGCCGTTGCGTGTTACCTGCCGGCCCGCCGGGCGGCGCGACTCGATCCACTGAAGGCTTTGCGCTATGAATGAACACTCTTGATGGGAGGCCCCGTGGCACTTTTGATCCAGCTGCGTAATCTCGAAAAATCGTTTGAAGCCGGAGGGCAGAAGTTCTATGTGCTCCGGCGGGTGACAGTCGATGTTGAGACCGGAGAGTTTGTGACCATCATGGGCCCGTCGGGAGCGGGCAAGTCGACGCTCCTGAGCATTCTCGGGATGTTGGATGGCGCGTGGTCAGGAGAATACTTCTTTAATGACCAGCCGGTGCACAAGCTCAACACCAAACAGCGCAATGAGCTGCACAAGTACAATATCGGCTTCGTATTTCAGAGCTACCACCTGATCGACACCCTAACGGTATACGAAAATCTGGAAATACCGCTTTCTTACAAAAACATTCCACACAAGGAACGCTCAAGTCTTGTCTGCGACGCCCTCGATCGCTTCAACATTGTGGCGAAGAAAGACTTATTCCCGAATCAGCTCTCGGGCGGCCAGCAGCAGCTCGTAGGAGTAGCGCGAGCGGTGATTCAAAATCCGAAACTGATACTGGCCGATGAGCCCACCGGCAACCTCCACTCTGCACAAGGGGAAGAGATCATGGAGCTGTTCAAGCGCCTGAACGATGCCGGCACAACCATTATTCAGGTGACCCATTCCGAGAGAAACGCGGCCTATGGCAATCGCATCATCCAGCTCCGAGACGGATGGGTGGTAAGTCAGGATACCTCGGCGGCCGCGCACACTCCGCATTAGAGCGGCTGCCTGTGCGGTTCGCGGCGGGAGGAAGCGAGATGAAGGGATTTCTACAGGATTTGCGTCACGCGCTCCGGTTGCTCGTCAAGTCGCCTGGTTTCACGCTGGTCGCGGTGCTGACACTGGCGCTCGGCACCGGCGCGAATACTACCGTTTTCAGCCTGATCAATGGAATACTGCTCCGACCGATGCCGGTTGCCCACCCGGAGCAAATCGTTGTGCTCGCCGCGCGGCAGGAGGGAAGCCCGGGTTTTCAGTCGTTTTCCTATCCCGATTACCAGGACATACGGAGTCAGACCGACGCCTTCAGCGACATCCTTGCGTATCGAGTGTCGCTAGTCGGACTGTCGGTTGACGGCAAAGGCGAGCATTGCGTAGTCAGCCGGGTGACGGGCAATTACTTTACGACCTTGGGGATCCAGCCCGCATTGGGCCGCTTTATTCTTCCCTCGGAAGGACAAACACCAGGAGCCGATCCCATCTTCGTGCTGGGCTATGCCTACTGGCAGAAGCGCTTCGGAGGCGACAAGAGTGTAATCGGAAAGCAGGTCGACATTGACGGGCATCCGGTGACGATCGTGGGGGTCGCGCCGAAGGGATTTGCGGGCATGTACTCCTTCCTGAACATGGATGGTTACCTGCCCCTGAGCGCTGTGGCCGGTTCACGAGGAAGTACGCCGGTTGAGGAGACTTGGACGCATCGCGAGGAACGCTCACTGGAGTTGAGAGGGCGGCTAAAGCCGGGCGTCAAATTGAAGCAAGCGGAGGCGTCGTTGCAAGTCGTAGCGCTTCGCCTGGCGGAACAACATCCCGAGACCGACAAGGGAATGCGCCTCAACCTGTTCCCGGAGAGACTGGCGCGGCCGGCGCCCGACCCCGATGAGACCGTGCCGAAGATCTCTTTAGCGTTCACCGCGCTGGCGATGCTGGTGCTGCTGGTCGCGTGTTTTAACATTGCCAACATCCTCTTGGTGCGCGCAACAGCCCGACAGCGCGAGATGGCGATTCGCTCGGCGATCGGAGCTGGATGGGGACGGTTGCTGCGGCAAGGCATAACGGAGAGTCTTTTGCTCGCCCTTGCGGGTGGTATGGGGGGACTGCTCTTTGGATGGTGGGCATCGCGATTTCTCAGTACCCTGCCCCTAGGCACCGATTTGCCGATCGAATTTAACTTTCAACCCGACGTGCGGGTGTATCTGTTCACGGCAATCCTGGTGGTCGTGACGGCTGCGTTGGTCGGAATCATCCCGGCCTTCCACCTGACGAAAACGGATCTCAACCATGTGCTGCGCGAAGGAGGGCGAGGCTCGTCGGAAGGCCGCCAGCGGCATTTCCTGCGCAGTTCATTAGTCATGGCGCAACTAGCAGGGTCGTTGCTGTTGCTGGTTGTGGCGGGCTTATTTGTGCGAAGCCTTGCCAAGGCAGAGAAGCTGTACCTGGGCTTTGACCCGGATCACATTCTTAACGTTGCACTCGACATTCAGGAGATTGGCTACCAGGAGCCACGGGGCAGGGAGTTTTTCCGGGCTGCCGAGGAGCGCATTCGCGCGCTGCCCGGGGTTGAATCCGTTGCGCAGGCATTTTCTGTTCCGATGGGGCTCATAAGTTCGCAGGACGGAATAATCCCCGACGATCAGCCGCTCGAACCGGGCCAAGTTCCCCCCACGGTTTTCGACAACTATGTGACGCCGGGCTACTTTGAGACACTGCGGATTCCCATCAAGCGCGGGCGCACTTTCAACGACAGCGACAACGAAAGCGCCCCAAAGGTCGCGGTCATCAACGAGACCATGGCGAAGAAGTTCTGGCCCAACCGGGATGCCGTTGGCCGCCGATTCAAGAGCAAGGATAACGATCAAAAATGGGCCGACATTGAAGTGATTGGCATCGTGCAGGACAGCAAATATAAAGGGATCGTCGAAGACCCAATGCCCTTCCTATACCGACCCCTGGCGCAGGACTACGTGCCTTTGCGCAACATTCAGGTGCGGACCTCGGTGGCGCCGGAGAGCCTGGCACTCCAGATTGCTGCGACGATCCACGAACTGGCGCCGGGTCTTGCCGTTACCGTGAAAACGATGGAGCAGGATCTCCAGGGCATAAACGGGTACCTGTTTTACCGTTTGGGCGCGCAGTTGAGCGGCGCGATGGGGCTGCTAGGGTTGACCCTGGCCGTGGTTGGCGTGTACAGCGTTGTGTCCTACGCAGCGGCGCAGCGGACACATGAAATCGGTATCCGCATGACGCTAGGAGCCGAGTCGCGAGACGTTCTGAAAATGGTGCTGACTCGGAGCCTGATGATGATAGTTGCCGGAGTTGCGCTCGGCACGATTCTTTCCTTTGTGGGAGCGCGAGCGCTTGGAAGCTTCCTCGTGGGGGTGAGCCCGAGCGATCCGGTAACCTTCGGCGTCGTGATGGTACTGCTGCTGAGCGTGGCGTTGCTGGCCTGCCTGATCCCGGCCTACCGCGCGACGCGCGTCGATCCGCTGGTGGCGTTGCGTTACGAATAGGAGGGTCGGCGTGCGGGGTTTACTGCAGGATTTGCGCTTCGCCGTTCGGATGCTCGCGAAATCGCCAGGGTTCACGGCCATTGCCGTGCTGACGCTGGCGCTGGGGATTGGCGCAACCACGGCCATCTTTAGCGTCGTAAGCCCAATTCTCTTCGAACCGCTTCCCTACCCGCATGCCGGCCGCATCGTGATGATCTGGGATATTTTCGAGGGCTCGCGCTCCGACGTGACGTTTCACACCTATCGCGAATTAGCCCGTCGAACTTATTCCTTTGATGCCCTCGCGGCGATGGAACCCTGGCGGCCAACGATTACCGGACCGGGCGAACCGGAAACGCTCGAAGGACAAAGCGTGAGCGCAAACTACTTGCGCGTGCTGGGGATATCCCCGGTGCTGGGACGCGACTTCGAAGCTGCGGACGACGCGTTTCACGGCCCCAAGGTGGTGATTCTGAGCAACGCCCTCTGGCAACGGCGCTTTGGCGGTGATCGCGGAGTCATCGGACGCGGAATTACGCTCGATGGCGATCGCTACGAAGTGGTGGGGGTGATGCCTCGCGGATTTGAGAATGTTCTCGCTTCGTCAGCCGAAATCTGGTCACCGATGCAATACGACGCTGGACACATTACCGACCTCGACACCGCAGAGTGGGGCCATCATCTGCGGATGTGCGGGCGATTGCGGCCCGGCGTAAGCAAGGAAAATGCCGCCCAAGAACTTCGGGCCATCGCGGGCGCGCCGGTGGCCGAGTTTCCGCGTGCACCGTGGGCCGCGCTGAAATATGGATTCATCGTGGAATCTCTGCAAAATGCAGTGACGCGCGGCGTGAAGCCGGCGTTGCTTGCCGTGTTTTGCGCTGTGTTGCTGGTGCTCGCGATCGCCAGCGTGAATGTCACAAACCTGCTGCTTGCACGCGGAGCACAGCGCCGAGCCGAATTTGCAATGCGCGCGCTATTAGGCGCGGAGCCGGTGCGAATGGTGCGGCAGGTACTCACAGAGAGTTTGTTGCTTTCCGGACTCGGAGCCGTCCTCGGAATAGCTGTTGCACAAATGGGCGTACGCGCACTGCTAGCTCTTGCTCCGGAGGACCTGCCACGAGCAGGCGCCGTCCAGCTTGACCGGACCGTACTCGTTTTTGGAATTGCCATCACGGCACTGGCAGGAGTGGCGATCGGACTGGTGCCGGCACTTTGCGCTTCGCGCCGGGATTTACAGGGGGATATCCTGCGGAGCTCCGCGCGGACCGTGGCCGGGCATCAGACAACGCGTGGCGCCCTGGTAGTTGCAGAAGTTTCGCTCGCTTTTGTGCTGCTGGTTGGCACCGGGTTGCTGCTGCGAAGCCTCGAGCGCATGCTTGCTGTTGATCCTGGATTTCAACCGTCGCATGTCCTGGCAATGCAGGTACAGACGTCGGGCCACAAGTTCCACGCGGACGGAGCCAAGCGGCGATTCTTCGCCCAGGTGCTGGAAGGAGTGAATCACGTTCCCGGTGTGTCTTCGGCTGCGTTCACAAGCCTGTTGCCTCTCAGTGAGAAACGAGAGGTTTTGACGGCTGGCACTTATGGCGCTTCGTTTGAGAACGACGAACGCGGCTACGACGTGTTTCTCTACACGGTTACGCCCGAATACTTCCAATCGATGGGCATCCCCCTTCGCCAGGGACGTTTTCTCGACAGGCGCGACATGGCCGGCGCAGCGCAGGCAGCACTAATCAGTGAATCGCTAGCGAAACGCGAGTTCCCTGGACAGGATCCCGTCGGGAAGCGGCTACACGTCGGCCCGCTGGACCGGCAGTGGTATACCGTCGTCGGTGTTGCCGGAAACGTGAAGCAGACGTCTCTCGCGGTAAGTGACCTCGACGCGGTGTACCTGACACCTGAGCAACAGTGGTTCGAAGACGACGCGATGTACTTGGTCGTGCACACCCGAGGTGACGCGTTGGCGCTGGCGCCCGCAATTCGAAAAGCCGTGTGGTCGGCAGACCCGGGGCAGGCCATCGTCCACGTCGCGACAATGGAGAGCTTGGTCGCAGCGTCAGCTGCAGAAAGAAGATTTGTGCTTATTCTGTTCGAGGGGTTCGGGCTGGTTGCACTGCTTCTTGCGGCAATGGGAATTTACGGAGTGCTGTCGGGAGGCGTGACCGAGCGCTTCCGAGAAATGGGCATTCGCTCGGCGCTGGGCGCTTCGCGTACAAGCATTCTGAGCCTGGTGATCCGGCAGGGCATGCTTTTCGCAGGGCTTGGTTCGGCCATCGGGCTGGTCGCAGCCGCAGCGGGAAGTCAAGCCATGGCCGCATTGCTGTTCGGCGTGTCGCGGCTTGACCCGACCACGTACTGCGGAGTGATGGTGCTGCTGGGGGCAGTATCGGCGGCGGCATGTTGGGCGCCTGCCTGGCGGGCGACGAAGGTGGATCCGATGGTGGTGCTGCGTTACGAATAGCGCGACGGAATGCCCGTGCTAGTTGAGAGCACCTGCGGATTCGCACCGAAGCAAAGTAAAATAACGGGGCTTCTCTAATCCATGAAAACCGCGACGCAACAGCGGCATCGCATACTGCTTGCCGATGATCAGGCCGACATCCGCGAATCGTTGCGGTTGCTCCTGAAAAATGAAGGGTTTGAAACGCAACTCGCGTCATCGCCCGCGGAGGTCTTGGCGGCGATCGAGGCGCGCGAATTCGACGCCGTACTTATGGATTTGAACTACACCCGTGATACGACGTCTGGGCAAGAAGGCCTGGATCTGCTTTCCCGGATCCAATCTCTCGACGGAACTTTGCCGGTCATCGTGATGACGGCATGGAGCAGCGTGGAGTTAGCCGTAGAGGCCATGCGCCTGGGTGCCCAGGATTTTCTGCAAAAACCTTGGGAAAATGCCCGCCTTCTGAGCATCTTGAGGACGCAGATCGACCTAAGGCAGGCTTTGCGGCGGGCCACGCGGCTGGAAGCAGAAAACCGGTTGCTGAGCGTGGAGTCGCGACCAACGCTGATCGCCGAATCGGCTGCGATGCAGCCGGTATTGAACCTCATCGCGCGTATCGGTCCTTCGGACGCGAATGTACTGATCACGGGAGAACACGGGACCGGCAAGGAGGTCGTGGCCCGGACGCTGCACGCAATGTCCGGCAGGTCAAACCGTCCGATGGTGACGGTAAACGCGGGCGGACTGTCGAGCGGCTTGTTCGAAAGCGAGTTGTTCGGCCACGTGAAAGGAGCGTTCACCGACGCGCGCACGGACCGTATCGGAAGATTCGAGATCGCGGACTCAGGGACCTTGTTCCTCGATGAAATAGCGAACGTGCCTTTGAATCTGCAGTCAAAACTGCTGCGCGTATTGGAGACCGGTGAATTCGAAAGAGTGGGATCTTCACACACGCGCCGGGTCAACGTGCGCGTTCTTGCCGCAACCAACGTTGACGTGAATGCGGAGGTGGCGGCGGGGCGCTTTCGTGAGGATCTGCTCTTTCGTCTGAATACAATCGAAATTCGACTTCCCAGCCTGCGCGACAGAGGCGAAGACATTGAGTTGCTGGCCAACCATTTTTTGCTGGTGTATACCGATCGCTATCGAAAGGGGATTTCAGGATTCGACGCTGGCGCAATGCAAGCGCTGCGCGAGCACCCTTGGCCAGGTAACGTACGCGAACTCGACCATGCGATCGAACGAGCGGTCCTGCTCTCGAGTGGTCCGATGATTCGCGGCGTGGACCTGGGCTTGCGCGCAGCTTCTTCCTTGGGAGGAGCGCTGCGCCTGGAGGAAATGAGCCTGGAAGAGGTGGAGAAACACCTCATTCAGCGAATGCTGGCGCGGCATGGCGGAAATGTCAGCAAGGCCGCGGAAGCGCTCGGCCTGAGCCGTAGCGCCCTGTATCGACGGCTGCAAAAATTCGGCCTCGAATGAAGAGTCTTACTTATGAACGGCGGGTTCAACTGCTGGCGCTCGCGGCTGGGCTTCCCGGCTCGGTAGTCGCGCTCTTGTTACTGTGGCTTGGACCCTATTCCTCACAAACGGCCTGGACGCTCACTCTTTTTATCGTGGCGGCATGGCTCGGATTCGCCGCTTCCCTGCGGCACCGCGTGGTGTTTTCGCTGCAGACGCTCTCGAACCTGCTCGCGGCCATGAGGGAGGAGGATTTTTCGCTGCGAGGGCGAGGAGCGCGAGCAGACGACGCCATGGGCGAGGTGATGATCGAGGTAAATGCCCTGAGCGAGACACTGCGCGAGCAAAGGCTTGGCGCGCTCGAGGCCACGGCGTTGTTGCGCACGGTGATGGAAGAGATCGATGTGGCCGTATTCACGTTTGACGAAACGGGAAAACTAAAATTGGTCAACCGTGCCGCGGAAAGGCTGATCGATCGCCCCGCCGAGCGGGTGCTGGGCCTGACGGCTTCGGAACTGGGTCTGGCGGCCTGCCTGGAGGGAGATCCGGCCAGAACCATGGAACTGGCGCTGCCCGGGGGCACAGGCCGCTGGGGTATGAGGCGCGGATCATTCCGCCAGGGAGGATCGCCGCATCAGCTTGTTGTTCTAACGGACTTGCGCCGGACGCTTCGCGAGGAGGAAAGACAAGCGTGGCAACGGCTCATCCGCGTTCTAGGGCACGAGTTGAATAATTCGCTGGCTCCGATTCAGTCCGTTGCGCAGAGCCTTGAGACGTCAGTGCAACGGACGGAAAACGGGAAGGGCGAAGACTCGATTTTCACGGATATCCGCCAAGGATTGGCGATCATACGCTCGCGCACCGAGGCGTTGGGGCGATTCATGTCGGCGTACACACAGCTTGCGAAATTGCCGAAACCCACGCTGACTCCCGTCGAGTTTGATCCTTTAGTCCGACGGGTGGCGGCCCTCGAACGCCGCATTCCGGTCACCATCGTCGATGGCTTGAGTGTTTCCATTCAGGCCGATCGTGACCAATTGGAGCAGCTCCTGATTAATCTGGTCCGTAACGCCGCGGACGCGGCCGGGCAAACCGGAGGCAGCGTTCGTGTCGAGTGGTCGGCGGGTATCTCGCACCTGGATTTGGTGATACTCGACGAAGGGCCGGGAATTTCGAATCCCGCCAACCTGTTTGTTCCCTTTTTTACAACCAAGCCGGGTGGCTCGGGCATCGGGCTCGTATTGAGCCGGCAGATTGCAGAGGCTCACGGAGGTTCGTTGACCCTCGAGAATCGGACGGATCGGCGAGGGTGTAAGGCGCATCTGCGCCTTCCGCTGTAGGGCGGTTACCCCACGAACCAGACGGAAACTGCAACTGCAACACATAACGCCCAGGCGACCCTCAGCCCGAAGTCGTGTCCGACAACTTGCACTTCCTTGTACCGACCATCTCGATTTCCATCCGCGGGTGGTGGGTGGTGGCCAGTTTTGGCCGTACCACTCCCCCTCTCAAGCGATGTACGAATGACTTTGTTTTCGAGAATGGCACGGAGGATTTGCGGCGCGGCTCGTCTGACCAGCTCCTCTTACCTGCGTTTGCATGTCTCTTAAGGATTCGGAACGCGATAACTTTAGTCTTTACTAATACTTGCAAGCCCGAAGTCGCTGAAGGTTTCTTCGGAGCGGCAGCTGAACCGAATTCAGCCTTTGCAGCGCATTGCTATCGAAGGGGACCTTCGTACTAGCAACGGGCCCTATGCGTCCTATTGTCCAAGCCCTTGAATTACCGCTATATACCATTGTAGGACCAACGCTTGCGTGACCCTCGGGTACAAGCGGTAGAGGACCGGCATGCGAGTACTTATCGCCAATCAGACGTGTCACTTTTGGTGCCATCCGGCTGGGACTTCGAAAGCCGGCCGTAGGCCCGTCCGTATGTCCCGAGTTTCAGCGTACCATCGGCGGAAGCACAATCGCGGTTTCACGCTTGTCGAACTGCTGATTGTTGTGGCGATTGTTCTGACCATTTGCGCAATCGCGGTCCCCAATCTGATGGCCGCCATTGACCAAGCCAGGATTGCCCGTGCGGTCGGCGACATTCACGCAATAGAAGACGATGTCGCCAGTTATCAGGCCATCTACGAGGTGTTACCCGACGCTTTGTCGCAAATGGGTGATGGAAATATACTCGATCCTTGGGGCAATCCGTACCAGTATCTGAACCACTCCACCATGAAGGGCAACGGTCAGGCTCGCAAAGACCGCTTCCTCGTGCCCTTGAACTCAGACTATGACCTGTACAGCATGGGCAAAGATGGCGCGAGCTCGCCTCCGATCACGGCCAAGGCCAGCCAGGACGACGTAATCCGTGCAAGCAACGGAAGCTACGTGGGCCTGGCTTCGAATTTCTGAGGTTGCCCGAGAATATGAAACTGCAGACAACCTTCCTGCACAGCAAGATTGCTCGCCGCATCTTTTGGCTGTTCGTATTGTGTGCGCTGATTCCCATCACTGCACTCGCTCTGATTTCCCTGCACAATGTATCCGTCCAGCTCAAGGAAGAGAATCACCAGCGTTTGCACCAAGCCGCGCGCGAAGAGGCCATGGTCATTGCCGGGCGGCTGGGTTTTATTGAAGCCGACGTGAAATTGATTGCTCTCGGGATTCGCGCCCAATCCGCCGAGTCTCTTCCGCCGTCTTTGACGAATAGGCATGCGCCTTCGACTGATCTCGGAAATCGAATTAGAGGCCTTGACCTTGTGATGCCGGGCGAGACCCGCCGGCACGTATTGGGAGAGACACACTCTGCCTTCGACCTCTCACCCGACGAACAAGCGTTCCTTCGCGGCGACAAGAGCGTACTCAAGACCGTCCCATGCGACAGCAAGGCCCCCTGTATTTATCTCAGCCGCGCAGTCGATGCGGACGATCCGCACAAAGGAATTCTGGTGGCAGAAATCAATCCTTCCTCCCTTTGGGACTTAGAAAGTCTTCCCCTGGACTCGGACACCTGCATCTTCGACCAGAGGGGGCAGACCTTGTTCTGCTCCACGCAAGGTCCCAGCTCGTTCCCCCCGCAGGCCACGTCCTCCTTTTCAGGCGAGTTCGAGTCGCAGAAGGACCAACAGGAGTTCGTGGCGGACTACTGGAATCTGCCCCTCAAGGCGTCGTTCTTCGTGCCGCATTGGACGATTGTCAGCAGCCGTGCGAAATGGCAGGTCCTTGCACCCCTGGCGCTCTTCAAAGCCAGTTTCATTTTTGTCTACCTATTGGCGATTTGGGTTGTTTTGCTGCTCAGCCTCATTCAGATTCGCAGAAACCTGGTGCCTCTGGGGAAGCTTAAGGAAGGTACGGGACAGCTTTCTCGCGGTGATTTTCGGACTCGCGTGATTGTGCGCAGCGGTGACGAATTTGAGGAACTGGCTTCGTCCTTCAACTTCATGGCCGACCGCATCGAGAAACAGCTTACCTCGCTCAAGGTCTTCAACGAAATTGATCGCGCCATCCTGTCGGCCTGGGATATCGAAAAAATCGTCGACACACTTTCTACTCGCCTTGGCGAACTGGTTCCGCGTGATCAGGTGGCTGTGACTCTCTTCAATGCTCAGGGGTCTTTGAGGGGGCTGACCTACATCCATGACGCCCTGAAACCGCAGAAGGGTGGAGAATTCGTCGAAGTCGGCGCGGATGAGGCCCGCTCCTTGTCGTTGCATCCTCATCACATCGTTCAGGCTGACGGTGCGACCGGCCTCCCCAACTACCTCAAACCACTTCATACTCGTGGTATGCGCCAGTTTCTTGTCGTTCCGATTTGGGTCGAGGAACGACTCTCCGCGCTTCTCATTCTTGGCCATGCCACCTCTTCCCCTTGGACAGAGGAGGACGCTGAAAACGCCAGGAAACTCGGCGACCAGTTTGCCGTTGCTCTGGCCAACTCCCGTTTGGTCGACCAGCTTCACCAACTCCAGTGGGGCACGCTAACTGCGCTCGCCCGGGCCATCGACGCTAAATCCCCCTGGACTCTCGGTCATTCTGAACGAGTCACAAAACATGCCGTTGATATCGCCACAGCTATGGGGCTCTCTCCCAAGGAGCTGGATATTATTCGCCGCGGTTGCCTTCTGCACGATGTCGGAAAAATCGGAACGCCTGTCTCCATACTCGATAAGGCCGGCCGACTGACCCCGGAAGAAACGAAAATCATGCAAGAACATGTAACCATCGGCCGCCGCATCCTGGAACCGATCCCGGGACTCGCCGAATCCATGCCCATTGTGCTGCAGCACCACGAGTGGATTAACGGCGGTGGCTATCCCTTCGGTTTGGCCGGAGAGGAAATCCATTTGCACTCGCGTATCACCGCCGTCGCGGATTGCTTCGATGCTCTGGTTTCTGATCGTCCCTACCGCGAGGGAATGCCGCTGGACCGAGCGATGCAAATTATCCGCGAAGGCATCGGCACGCAATTCGATCCGAAGGTAGTCGAAGTGTTTGAGAGGATCGCGAGCCGTGAGAACGCAGCGCTGAAAAAGGAAGAGCTTGGCCACGAGGCCGTCACGATTACGTGAGCCACGGCGAAGACTGGAGTTTTGTTTTTGAAAAGGTTGCGACGATGCAGAAAAGAACGGTCTCTCTGGGAAAGCTGATGTTGGCCGCGGTCGGGACAATCTCGCTCATCACCCTCGCGTCCTGGATCTGGTGGTCTGCCAATAGCTTAACCGGACGCGCCCGGAACTTCCTGCCCCGTTTGCTTCTCAGCGAAAACGCGCATCCTCTGGTCCCCGATGAGCTCATCGGCGAATGGCACACCTCCAATGCCATTTACTCCGACCGGTCTTTCGAGATCGATCCGGTTTCCATCAGCTTCGGAACCGGCGGAGGCACCGTCACCACAGGATTTATCAGAAAGGTCAGCGCTGTTCAGCAAGGCGCCAGGACTCTGTATACCATTTCCTATCAGACCGACGAATCTGTGAATGAAGTCTGCTTATATTACGAGACCGCCGAAGGCAAGATCATTCACTTTAGGAACCAGGAAAGCATTGCCTGGACCAAAGACCAGGCTCCAGAATGACGCAAAACACTCCCTCGAGCCTGAGTGTTTGTGAATATCCGCACTGGACCCCTCGGACGCTGTGAGGGCCCGGAGGCCGGCCAAGCCGATTGCTGTGGAAAGGGCATCACGAAGCCAAATGCCCCGCGGCTCGATTTCCCTGTAGTGGCCGCCAATCTTCCGACACAAGGGCTAGCACGCACGTAGTGACTCACGCAGATGGCTTTGTGGCGAGCCTTTGCCATGAGCGATTCCTAAAATAGACATTAACCCCTCCAGGGAGACGAGTGGTGGTACCCGATCATGACAAGCGCAAGGACAGTTCGCGAAGGGGACCGTCGCGGGGACACGCGTTTCACTGGGGTTCAGTTTCCGGGCATTGAGGAACTCCGTCGATAGTACACAGGTGCACCCGCCTGGTACTAAAGGAGTGGCGGTTTTCGGGGAGAAAATACTGCCGGCCTTCTGTTAGCGGAAGCAGGCACCGGTGGCGCGCTTACCCCTGTCCTAAAGTGCAGTTAGTATTTGAGGTGTGGTCTCGGCACAAATCGCTGCCTTCGCGCCTCCCGAGACTTATGCTGGTTGCTAGCCTACGAATTCTTTCGCGAGGTACAAAATGCGAAGCCTTGTAATCCTGTCAGCTGCCTTGCTGTCCGTCGGCGCTCTTGCTGCTGGGCAGGGCCCGCAGCCGAAGCCTGTTGCCAAAAAGAGTTCTGCCTCCCCGACAAAAGCGGCGACCCCAACGAAGCCAGTAGACCAATCCCCGAGGCCTATTTATGCCGAGTTAACCATTACGGAGTTGATCGGAGAAGACGCCAATCGCTGGTCCAACAAAATGGACACCCGTGCTGCCATAAGTGGGTTCGTCACGCAGGTAGCAAAAGGCGACGACGGCGACACGGAAATTCGAATCTGCGAAAACCCCAAGATAGATGGCATGGATCGTGCCCATTGCATCGTGGCAAAGTGCATACCCAAGCTTCCCTGCGATGTGCCGCGACTAGGCAAGCCCATCACCGTGAAAGGCATCACCCAATACGACGCAAAAGTCGGCACTCACTGGTGGGAGATTCATCCCGTTGAAGAGATAGAAAAATAGTGCTTTGTGCAGCTACGACTCCCTGGCTCTTCTCCTTTGCGTTCCGTCTTGATGCGAAGGTGAATCGCCTGGCGAGAGCGGGTTCGCTAGTCGCTCCCGAAAAACCGTGCCGGCCGGATTTACACCGTGCGGCATCTTTGTGATGCATTAAGAATCAAAAAGCAGTAGACTTCTGTGTAACGAGTCCGCGCGATCCTCGCAGCTCGAGCTCGGAGGCTGCCAGGGGGTAGTTCTATGGCGCGCTTCCTTCGCGGTTTTATCCTCAGGAACTCTTTTCTTACTGTCTGTGTGCTGTCTTCGGCCTCGGTTCAGACGCCTTTGGCGCTGGCACAACGTGGTGGTGGCGGCGGCCACATGGGCGGTGGCGGCGGCGGCCATATGGGCGGGGGCGGTGGCGGCCACATGGGCGGTGGCGGTGGCGGCCACATGGGCGGTGGCGGCGGCCACTTCAGCAGTGGGGGACACGGGTCCTCGCCTCGTGGATTTGCTCCGCGAACCGCGCCTACAACGATCCGGCGTCCTCGGGGTTCGCCGCCTCCGGTGGGAGCGGGCAGCCGCAATCCCCGCTTTCAACAGCGCCCGCCTCGCGTCGTTCATCGGCGCGTGTTCTTTGGCCCGCGCTCTCGCAGGTTTCGGCATGGATTCAACTCTTTCTGGTGGCCGATTTGGTGGTGTCCCTCCAATTGGGGCTGGGGCTGGGGATTCAACTGCTACACTTGGCCTTCCTGGTGGTCTGGGTGGTCTGGGTTTGGTTTTGGAAGCGATCCACTTGACTCCGACCCGGGAGCTCAAAGCATTCCATCGTACGCCTATCCTGGCTACCGCTATGACGAGGATCGGCGCGAACTAACGGAGTTGTATCTGAAAGACGGCACGGTGTACGACGTGACCGATTACTGGCTCGAAGACGGCAAGATTCATTTCAGGACACGGGAGGGGTTCGTCGAGCAGGTGCTTGGCGTCGATGAGTTGGATCTGCAGACAACCGTCGACGTGAATACGCGGCGGGGATTCCGATTCGTGCTGCGCAACGAACCTGCGGAATAGTCAAGTAAAGGCCATTACGAATTTTGCACGTTAAGCCGGTCCAAACTCAGACTGAAACGAGCATCAACCGCTTCAATTCTCAGTTATGGTCTGCGTGGCCAGACTCCTTCAAAAAAGCTCGGGCTCGGTTGCCGTCCAAATTCAACACATCGGAATGCATGAACACGATCGTTCCGTCTGGGCTCACTACCTATGTGTTCGGAAATCCCGCGGCAGAAAGCTCTGGAGGCGGCTGTCGGTAGTACAATCGAAAACTCCTGAGATTCCACGGCGCGATAGATCCCGCAAATTACAAGGACCGCGCGCTCGATTTGGCAGGTCACCTCTTCCTTTTTGGAAGCCTACATTGTTGGTGCCGGCCGTTCTCCGCACCTGCGAGAATAAGTTCCCTGTTATGCGTACCTATGGGGGGCGGCCAAAGGCGGGCTCATTTACTGAGGTCGCCGACTCGCAGAAGCATTCCGGTCCCGCTCGGAAGCCTCAAATCCTTTGCGTCCGAACGAAAGGCGATCAGACCGACGGGATCGCTTCTCCCCGCGTGGGAAATCTCGAGGTGCGCCAGGCCGTAGGTGCCGCAAGCATCAGAAGAGAAGACCCACAACGCTTGTGGGCTGTCATTGCCGAATAACGGTCCGCGACATTTTGTCCCTTCTTTTGCGCTGATTTGGCCCAACACTCCACCCCCGACAGATTTTCCCACGACATACGAAGAATCATCGCCCTTCGTGACAATTCCCCCGTCGCCATAAACTACATCGCCACCCACTTGCACGGTGGTTAACCAGCGGTAAACGTCGCTTTCCCCGGGGCCGATTGTCGGCGTTTGAGCGTGCAGTATTTCCATGAATCCTGCGACCGCGCGAAGACTGGTCGTAATGGGAAAGCTCTGATGCGCCGTCCGCAGTTTGTCGAACCGGAGAGA